>JAGWRU010000129.1 GCA_028869595.1 Rhodospirillales bacterium | reverse complement strand
CGCGTCTACAAGAACTATGATCCACGCGCCAAGATCATGCAGCAAACCTGCAACGAAGTTTTGGAAGCAATGGGCATCCACAATGATCCGACGCTGAACATGGCCAAGAAGCTGGAACAGATCGCCTTGTCTGATCCCTATTTCGTTGAGCGCAAGCTGTATCCGAATGTCGATTTCTATTCGGGCATCATCCTCAAGGCGATGGGCTTCCCGACCAGCGTGTTCACCGCGCTGTTCGCGGTCTCGCGCACCGTCGGCTGGATCAGCCAGTGGCAGGAGATGATGGAGGACCCGCAGCAGCGCATCGGTCGGCCGCGCCAGATCTATACCGGCGCGCCGCAGCGCGATTACGTCGCGATGGGCAAGCGCTGAGGCGCCGCAACACCGCAAATACCAGGCCGGCCCGGGGCGACCCGGGCCGGTTTTTTCATGTCCACGGGGCTGATGTCGTGATGCGATATCACGCGTTCGTGTGCACTATTTCACCTGGTGAAATTCCTTCCCGTCCCCGCGCCTGTGGAAAACTTTCTCCACAGCCTGTTGATAAATCTTCTGAGCAACATCGCCCAAGGATTTAGGAAACCATCACTTTCGCGACTCGGCGCAGAGAACGAGGCGTGTCCTGTCAAGACCCTCCAAACGCTTCAGCGCCGCTCCGCTCACCGACATGATCACGAAAACGCGAGGTATTTTTATGAATCCGCGCGAAATCGCTTTCATGATTGCAACCGTATGGATATTTCTACACCCACAGGTTGTATTCCAAAGAGGAAATCCCCGTGAGTGGTCGCATCGAAACGCCTAGCCAGACGCTGGATGCCATTGTGAAACGCCGGCTCCGCCAATGGCCGCAGACGCCGCCCGGGCTGACCCCGCGCGGTCCCAGCCCGGCAGCCTGGCTGCGCGGCCGCCCGACCGACGACGTGATGGGCAGCCACCCTTTCCTGAAAGTGCCGGGCAGCGAAAAACTGCGCACCCTACCCGACGGGTTGTGGCTGAATTTCGCCGGATCGACGGTGGAGCCCTTTGTGGATATCTTCGCCATCGAGGCCTGCGGCACGCTGCAGAACCTGCTCGACAAGCGCGCCCGCTTCGCGCCCAGCACCCATTCGCTGCTGGCGGTCTGCCCGATCCCGTGGCTGCTCGCCCCGATCAGCGCCACCGACCCCACACCGCGCTGGCGCGCGACCTGCGTGATCTCCAGCGAGCCAAGCCTGCCCTTCGTGCTGCCGGTGCGCGACATCCGCGTGATGTACGGGCTGAAACGCGACCATTACATCGACTTCGCCCGCCATCAGGTGCCGCACGCGCATGAATTCTTCGTCCCCATGCACGCCTTGGTCGCCCAGGACAGCGACAAGGATCCGGCGATGCAGGCCTTGATCGCCCGCGCCTCCGCGGCGTCGAATTTTCTGATGGTGTGATGCCTGCCATGTAGCGCGGGGAAGTCTCGCTTTCCCCGCGCGTCAGCACTTTTTATCCCGCGCGCTCCGGCATTCTTTATCCCGCGCGCTCCAGCATTCTTTATCCCGCGCGCTCCAGCGCGACTCTCGCAATATCCGGCCGATCCGTGATCAGCCCATCCACCCCCCAGGCGATGAGCCGCGTCATCGCCTCGGCCTCGTTCACCGTCCAGGGCAGCACCGCAAGGCCGAGCGATTTCGCCTCGATCACCTCCGCCTCGGTCAGGCTCTGCCATTCCGGCGCCCAGGTGCCGCCGCCCTCGGCGGCGATGGCGCGCGGGATGGAGCCCGCGAAATCCTCCGGCGCCGGCCCGTCCCACCACAGCCGCGCCGCCGCCACCGTCTTCGGCTCGGTCAGCCAGGCGACCGCCATATCGGGGTAATGGCGGCGGATATGGCGCGGGCCGCGCCAGTCGAAACTCTCGATCATTACCCGTTCGGTGGCGCCGGCTGCCTGCACCACGGCCATCACCGCATCGGCCATCGCCATCGCGCTGACCGTTGCTTCGGGGCGGTCGGCCAGCGTCTTCAGCTCGATGTTCAGCCGCAGCGGCGGGGTGATCGCCAGCACCTCGTCGAGGCTCGGCACACGCAGCCCGTCGATCGGCATCTGATCGGGATAGCGCGCGGCATACGCGGTATCCGGTCGCAGCCGCCCGACATCATAGGCATCGAGTTGATCGCGCGTCATCTCCCGCACCAGCGGACCGGGCGCGGCGATCCAGGCGCCATCCGGCCCGCGCGCGATGGCCGGGTTGAGCGCCGGATCGTGACAGATCACCGGCACGCCATCGGCGGTGATCGCGATATCCAGCTCGAAACTGTCGCAAAGCGGGGCGGCGCGGCGAAACCCCTCCAGCGTGTTTTCCGGAAACAAGCCGCGGGCGCCGCGATGGCCCTGCACTTCGACGTGGCGTAGCATCATCGGATCCTTTCCTGCCCGCGCGGTCCCTACGACTAAGCGCGGGACGGCTTCGCTCCCGCTCATCGATCCCGCTCTAACTCTTTGTTGGGTCGCGTGATTCAGGCCTAGGTTGATACCACCTTCGATCATCGCGCTCTAGCAGACGGAATCGCATCATGCAGCAGGTGGAACTGGGTCGCACCGGACTTCGCGTCGGCGTGGCGGGGTTGGGCTGCGGCGGCTTCAGCCGGCTCGGCCTGTCGCAGGGCGGCAGCGAAGCCGCCGCCGTCGCGCTGATCCGCACCGCCATCGATCTCGGCGTCACGCTGATCGACACGGCGGCAATCTACGGCACCGAGCCAGTGGTCGGGCGCGCCTTGGCCGAGCTTCGCCGCGAGGATGTGGTGATCGCCACCAAAGCGAGCGCCGGACCGGAGGGCTTCAGCGCCGAGACGGTGCTGGCCAGCCTGGAAAATTCGCTGCGCGTGCTGGGTACCGATCACATCGACATGTTCCAGGTCCATGCCGTCGCCCCGGCGCAATACGATACGGTGCGCGACCGCGTCGTGCCGGCGTTGCTGCGCGCGCGCGAGCAGGGGAAATTCCGCTTTCTCGGCATCACCGAAACCTCGCCCCGCGATCCCGAACAGCACATGCTGCATCGCGCTCTGGCCGAGACGATCGACGGCAAACCGCTGTGGCAGACGGCGATGTTCGCCTTCCACATGCTGCACCAGGCGGCCCGTGCGCAGGTCTTTCCCCTCACCCGCGCGCATGGCATCGGTAGTTTGCTGATGTTCGTGGTGCGCGGCATTTTCGCAAGCCCCGCCCGCCTCGCCCCGGCCATCGCCGATCTGGCGTCGCGCGGGCTGATCCCGGCGGAACTCGGCACGCGGGAGAATGCGCTCGATTTCCTCATCCATGCCGCGGGCGCGGACAGCCTGACCGATGCCGCCTATCGCTATGCTCGCCACGAACCAGGGGCGGAGGTGATCCTGTTCGGCACCGGCAGCGCGGCCCATCTGCGCGCCAATATCGCCTCGATCAACGCCCCGCCGCTGCCGGCGGCGGATCGCGCCTTGCTCGCCCGCCTGTTCTCCCATCTGCGCGGCGTCGGGCTGAAAGCGCCGCCGGCGCCCTGATCAGCCGCCCACCGCGACAATGCGCCGGTGCGGCAGGCGGAGGCGGATGCGCTGGCCCGGCGTCAAAACCGGCGCGCTGCGCAGCATGGCAATCAGCGGCAAGGGCGCGGCGAGCTTCACCCGCACCGCATGGCCGGCATCGTGGACGGTGGCGACGATGCCTTCGAGCATCTCGGCCGCCCCCTCAGGCGCGGCGCCGTCGTCGAGGCGCACATCCTCCGCGCGGATCGCCACCAGCCTGCCATCCGCCGCGCGCCAGATATTCTGATAGCCGAGCAGCCGCGCCGCCTCCTCATTGGCCGGATGGCGGGCGAGGTCGCGCGGCGTGCCTTCCTGCAGAATGCCGCCGGCGCCCATCAGCACCAGCCGCTCCGCCAGCAGCGCGATGGCCGGATCATGCGTCGCCGCCAAAGTGGGAATGGCACGCGCTGCCACCGCCTCGATCAGGGCCGCGAACACCGCCTCCTTGGTCGATGCATCGAGCGCGGAGGAGGGCTCATCCAGCAGCAGCAGCGCCGGATCGCGGGCCAGGGCGCGGGCCAGGCCGACGCGCTGCGCCTCTCCGCCCGAAAGATCGCGGCCGCGCCGGGAAGCGAGATCGGCGATGCCGAGTTCCGCCAGCAAGTGCCGCCCGCGCTCCAGCCGGTCGGTACCGCGCAGCGCGTAGGCGGCATTTTCCAGTGCCGTCAGATGCGGAAACAGCGCCGTGCCCTGCGGCAGATAGCCGATCGGCCGCGCCTCCGCCGGCAGGCCGCCCCAGGGTGTGCCCTGGGCCGGCAGCAGCCCGGCCAGCGCACGCAGCAGCGTCGTCTTGCCGGTGCCGGAGGCGCCCAGCAGCACGGTGAAGCCGGCAATGGTGAAGCGGGCATCGAGCGCGATCGGCTGCGCGATGCGGTACGCGACGGCAAGCGAGGTGGCGGGGCTGGGATGCATGGGACTCCTTCAGCCCCATCGTCTCACCGCCGGGCGCGCAGTCCAAGGGCGAGCGGCAATGGCAGGGCCAGCGCCAGAAAGGCCAGCACCAGGGGAAACACCGCCGGCAACCCCGCTTCCTGGAAATCCACCCAGAGCCGCACCGGCAGACCTTGCGGGTAATAGGCGATGATCAGCACCACGCCGAATTCGCCGACCGCGCGCACCCAGGCCAGCGCCAGCGCTGCGGCGATGCCGCGCCCGGCCAGCGGCAAGGTGATGCGAAAGAACAGCCGCCCCGGCCGATCGCCCAGGGTGCGCGCCACATCGGTCAGCGCCGACGGCACCTCGGCCAGCGCCGCCCGCGCGCCGACCACATAGACCGGCAGCGCGGCATAGACGCCGGCAAGCAGAAAGGCCGGAAAGGAATTGGTCAGACGCAGGCCGAGATGCTGCGCGGCCGCGCCCAGCGCCGTGTTGGGCCCGAACGTCGCGGCCAGCACGATGCCCATGGCAAGGGTCGGAGTCAGCATGGGCAGCAGCACCATCGCCTCGACGATGCCGATCGCCTTGCCGCGCCAGCCGGGCGGGCGCGGTGCGGCGAGACGCTGGGCAAGCGGCGTGCCCAGCAGCGCGATCAGCGCCAGCGTCAGAACCCCACCCAGCAGCGAGGTGGCGATGGCCCGCCAATCCCCGTCATCGAGCGGCGCCATCGGCAGCAGGGCAAGCCCGGCCAAGCCCAGAACCGGGGCCGCCAGAACCGCTAGCGCCGGGGCCGACCAGACCCCGGCAAATGCTGCCCGGCGGATCAGAGCGCGCCGCCCTTCGGCGGGCCATAGCCGAAATCATGCAGGATCTTCTGCCCCGCCGCACTTTGCAGGAAGGCGATGAAGGCCTTGGCCGCGGCCGGGTGCGGCGCATCGCGCAGCGCGACGGCATAGAAGACCAGCGGACCGGGATGGGCGGTGACGGTCTTGCCTTTCACCGTCATCGTCAGGCTGGCCTTGGCATACTCCGCCGCCAGCGCCGGATTGCTGAAATTCAGCGTGTCCGGCAGCGTCACGTACGGCACGTGCTGGGAAAACGCATAGCTCTGATAAGCAAAAGACGCATCGATCTGCCCGGCGGCGAGACGCGCGAGGATCGACGGCTCGGTGAAGATCTGGCGCGGGTTTTCGTTCGGGCCGGCGACTTTGGCGGCGAAACCGGGCAAATGATAGATCGCCTCGGCGCGTTGCAGGGCGAACAGGGAATATTGCCCGAGCGGATCGGTGGCCGGGTTGGTGCGCCCGAAGCGCAGTTTCGGCTGCGCCAGCGCCTTCACGCCGTCCTTTTTGATCGAGGCCGCGAAGGGCGATTTCGTGTCATAGGCCAGCACCACCGCCGTGGTGGCGACCGGCACGGCCTGGCCGGCGGCAATATGCGCTTCCTCCACCACCTTGATCGGGCCGGGGGAGATGGAGATGAACACATCCGGCGTGATGGTCTTGGCAACGATCAGATGGGCGAGCCCCAACGCGCCCGCACCGCGCCCCTGCACGATCTCGCCGCTTTGCTTGGTGAAAGCCGGGCCGATGCCATGATCCATCACCGCGCCCATCGAGCCTGCGAAGGCGACCGAGACGGCGCCACCCGCCGCATGCGCGACGCCGCCGCCCGCACCAAGGACGCATGCCGCCGAAAGAACCAGGATCGTTTTGCGCATCGCGGCCTCCGCTATAGTCAGCAAGCGATATCGCCGGCTGGGTATATCGTCAAGCCGACCTCGCCGCGCCGCGCGATCTCGGCCATGATGGAAGCAACCGAATGAAGCGGCGAAAGGGATCGAGGATGCTGGAACGCGAGGCACCGATGCTGGGCGTATTGGGCGGCATGGGGCCGCTCGCTTCGGCCCAGTTCATGCTGCGGCTGACCCTGCTGACCCGGGCGGCGCGCGATCAGGACCATATCCCCGCCCTGCTGTGGTCCGATCCGCGCGTGCCGGACCGAACCGCCAGCAAGACCGGCGGCGCCGATCCGCTGCCCTGGCTGCTGCGCGGCATTGCCGGGCTGCGGACTGCGGGCTGCGAGGCGATCGCCATTCCCTGCAACACCGCGCATGGCTGGTACGATGGCATGTCCCAGGCGGCGGGCTGCCCGATCCTGCACATCGTCGATGCGACGGCGGCGGAGCTGGCACGACTCGGCATCGCCCCGGGCACGCCTGATCAGCCGCGCCGCATCGGCGTGATGGGCACGGCGGCGACGCTCGCCATGCGCCTATATCAGGACCGGCTGAACGCCCAAGGCTATGACTGCATCGTTCCGAGCGAGGCGGAGATGCAAAGCCGCGTCAGCCCGGCCATTGCCCTGGTGAAGGCGAACCAGGTGCGCGATGCCTACGCGCCGCTGGCAGCCGTGGTGGAAAGCCTCGCCGCGCGCGGGGCGGAGGCGGTGGTACTGGGCTGCACCGAAATCCCGCTCGGCATCCAGGCCGGCCCCTATGCGTCGCTGCCCGTGCCGCTCGCCGATACGATCGACGCGCTGGCGCGGGCGGCGATCCGCTGGGCCGGGCGGCAGCCGGGGTAACGCTGGCCGGGTGCCGTCCGGTTTCACGCCGCATGCGGCATGCGCGCGGCCTTGGCCGCTGCCTCACTCGGGTACTGCCTCACTCGGGTAGGGTGAAGGCCTTGGCCGCCGCTTCATAGTCGCCATAGCCAAGCAGGCTGCGCAATTCGGGCGGCAGCAGCGCACTGGACGCCTCCGCCTCGCCGGCGGCATGGGCGGCAAGCCCGGCCAGAATGCCCGCGGCAACCGGCGAGAGCAGCCCGGTCGGATAGGTGCCGATCTTCAGCCCGAGTTCGGCGGCGCGGCGTTGCGTCGGGGTTTCGCGTTTGGCTCCGGGGGAGAGCACGGCAAAGGACGGGCGCCCCTGGGCCGCGGCCACCGCCGCGCGCACCTCCTCCTCGTTCTCGGGGCTGTCGAGGAACAGGATATCGGCGCCTTCCTCGACATACATTCCGATCCGGGCCAGCGCCTCCTCCAACCCCAAGGTCGGGCGGCAATCGGTGCGCGCCATCACCAGGATGCCGCTATCTTTGGCTGCCTGCACCGCGGCCCGGATCTTCATGCGCACCATCTCGCGCGGCAGGCAGGGCTTGCCGGCCGAGGTTAGGGCGCGCGGCGTCACCTTGTCCTCGATCAGCACCGCCGCCGCGCCGGCCCGGCCATAGGCGCGCACCGTACGCTGCACGTTCATCGCGTTGCCGTAGCCATGATCGCCATCGGCCAGCACCAGCGTCTCCGGCGCGGCGGCGCGGACCATGGTCAGGCTGTCGAGCATTTCGGGAAAGGAGATCAGATCGAGATCCGGCCCACCCAGGCGCGAGGCGGCGACGCAGGAGCCGGACAGGAAGGCGGTGGGAAACCCCGCCTTGGCGGCCAACTTGGCGCTGAGCCCATCCCACACGGCGGGCATGACGACGAAGCCGGGCTCGGCGAGCAGGGCGCGCAGACGATCGGGAGGGGTCATGGGCGGGCGGTTCCGTTCCGGGATGTTTCCGCCTGCCAGCATCGCGCGATCCGGGCACGATGCCAAATCAGCCCAAGCGCGCGGCGATCAGTCGCAAACACACCCGTCGGTCGGGCCAGGATCGCGGCGGACGACGTGATGGTCGATCCATTCCGCCACCAACCGCCGCGCCTCGGTTACCGAGGCCTCGGGGTGGTGGATGCGGTACAGCGTCGTGCAGGCCTGAAAGGCCGACAAATCGTCCGTCCCCAGCACGCGCAGATCCTGATAGGCGGTCACCACGGCCCGCTCGCAGCGGCGGGAAATCGGCGGGAAATCGCTCCCCATCGGGGCAGGCTCCTTATTGCGACTCAATCGCATCTCTTGCACAGAATAGAGCCTGCCTGCGCCCAGGGGAAGGGGCGGCTAGCCCCGCGCCACGATCTCCGCCAAAGCCCGCCCGACATCAGCGGTGCCGGCCTGCCCGCCCATGTCGCGGGTGCGCGGGCCGCTTTCGCGCAGCAGGGTTTCGATCGCATCGACGATAGCGCGGCCGGCCTCGGGCTCGCCGAGATGTTCCATCATCATGCCAGCCGACCAGATCTGACCGATCGGGTTGCAGATATGACGCCCGGCAATATCCGGGGCGGAGCCATGCACCGGCTCGAACATCGAAGGATAGGCGCGTTCGGGATTGATATTGGCCGAAGGCGCGATGCCGATCGAACCGGCCACGGCCGGGCCGAGGTCGGACAGGATGTCGCCGAACAGGTTGGAGCCGACCACCACGTCGAACCAGTCCGGATGCTGGACGAAATGGGCGCACAGGATATCGATGTGGTACTGATCGGTGCGGATGCCCGGATAGGCCTTGCCCATCTCGGCGAAACGCTCGTCCCAATACGGCATGGTGAAGGTGATGCCGTTCGATTTGGTGGCCGAGGTGAGATGCTTCTTCGGACGGGTAGCAGCCAGTTCGAAGGCGAATTTCAGGATGCGGTCGGTGCCCTTGCGGCTGAACACCGATTGCTGGGAGACGAATTCGCGATCGGTGCCGACGAACATGCGCCCGCCGACGCTGGAATATTCGCCCTCGGTATTCTCTCGCACCACGTAGAAATCGATATCCGCCTCGGTGCGTCCGGCGAGCGGCGTGCGCACGCCCGGCATCAGCTTGCAGGGGCGGAGATTGACGTATTGATCGAAGCCGCGCCGGATCGGAATGAGCAGACCCCAAAGCGAGATGTGATCGGGCACATCGGGCCAGCCCACCGCGCCGAGCAGCACGCTTTCGGCCTCGGCCAGACGCTCCATCCCGTCGGCCGGCATCATCGCGCCGGTTTTCTTATAGGTCTCACACGACCAGTCGTACTCATCGAGTTTAAGTGTGAAGTTGAAGCGCCGCGCGGCGGCGTCCAGCACCTTGAGCGCTTCCGGCATGGTTTCCTTGCCGATACCGTCGCCCGGGATCACGGCTATGCGATAGGTCTTGGTCATGAACGCCCCTCCTCGATGCGCGCGAAAGTGCCGGGGGGCGGGGGCGGCGTCAATCGGGGGCGGGCGGATGACGGATGGCTGATGCGGGTCTGCGCTGTGCCGGGCGCGAGGTACGGGTGGCGCGGGAGTATTGCGCGGAGGGGGAGTATGGGCCTGAGAGCCTGCGGCAGTCCTATGACTACGCCACGGACCAGAGCGGCTCCGTGCGTCGGGTGTTCGCCAGTGCCACCAACGCGCCTGCCCGTGTCCATGCCCAGTAAGAAAATGGCGTCCCGTAGGGGATTCGAACCCCTGTTACCGCCGTGAGAGGGCGGTGTCCTGGGCCTCTAGACGAACGGGACAGCGGGCCGAGGCGCGCCTTGTAGGACAGGCTCCGGCGAACATCAAGCACCCCTGCCGGCCTGCCACGCCCCTTTTCGCCCCGCCCGCGCCGGCCTAGCATCGCTGCCATGGAAACGCCCAAGCCCCCGATCGGCCTCGCCCGCAACAGCGCCAATTACGGCGACCGCGAATTCGCCCTCTATCTCCGACGGTCCTTCGCCAAATCCATGGGCTATTCCCAGGCGATGCTGGATCGCCCGGTCATCGGCATCGTCGATACCGGCTCGGATTACAATAACTGCCACCGCACCGTGCCGGAACTGATCGAGGCGGTGAAGCGCGGCGTGCTGGCGGCCGGCGGCCTGCCCTTCGCCTTTCCCACCGTCTCGCTGTGCGAGCCGTCGCTGTTTCCGACCTCGATGCATTACCGCAACCTCGCCGCCATCGACACGGAAGCGATGCTGACCGCCCAGCCGATGGATGCGGCGGTGCTGATCGGCGGCTGCGACAAGACCGTGCCGGCGCAGTTGATGGCCGCCGCCTCCACCACCATGCCCTGCGTGCAGCTGGTCACCGGGCCGATGCTGGCCACCCCGTTCCAGGGCGAGCGTCTGGCCGCCTGCACCGATTGCCGGCGCTACTGGGCGGCCTACCGGGCGGGCAAGGTCAGTGGCGAACGCATCGCCGAGATCGAAGGCCGGCTCGCCTCCACCGCCGGCACCTGCGGCGTGATGGGCACCGCCAGCACCATGGCCTGCATCGCCGAGACGCTGGGCATGATGCCGCCCGGCCATGGCTCCATCCCGGCGGTCCATTCCGAACGCCTGCGCGCGGCCGAGGAAGCCGGCCGCCTCGCCATGGGCATGCTGACCCGGCCGATCCGCCCGGCCGATCTGATCACCGAGGCGTCGGTGGAAAATGCGCTGCGCGTGCTGCTGGCGCTCGGCGGCTCGACCAATGCGCTGATCCATCTGACCGCGATCGCCGGGCGGCGCGGCATCGCGATCGATCTGCGCCGGCTGAACGAATTATCGGACACGACGCCGGTGCTGGTCGATCTGAAACCGACCGGCGAAGGCTATATGGAGGATTTCCACGCCGCCGGCGGCATGCCCGCGCTGCTCTGGGAATTGCGCGACCTGCTGCATCTCGACACCATCGACGTCACCGGCACGCGGCTCGGCGATCGGCTGGAAACCCCGCCCGCCTTTGTCGACCGGCGCTATATCCGCGAACGGGAGAAGCCGGTCAGCCCGGTGGGCGGGCTGGTCGCGCTGTTCGGCTCGCTCGCCCCGCGCGGCGCCATCGTCAAGCGCAGCGCGGCGACGCCGGCGCTGTTCGAAAAGGAAGCCCGCGTCATGGTGTTCGACGGGCTGGAGGATCTCGCCAGCCGCATCGACGATCCGGCGCTCGACGTGACGGCGGACGACATGCTGCTGCTGAAGAATGCCGGCCCTTTGACCCCTGCCGGCATGCCCGAAGCGGGCTATCTGCCGATCCCCACCAAACTCGCCCGAGCCGGGGTGAAGGACATGGTGCGGATCAGCGATTGCCGCATGTCCGGCACCGCCTTCGGCACCATCGTGCTGCATGTCACGCCCGAGGCCGCGGCCGGCGGCCCGCTGGCCCTTGCGGAAACCGGTGATCGCATCCGCATGTCGGTCGCCGAACGCCGGCTCGATCTGCTGGTGGACGAGGCGACGCTGGCGGCGCGCCGGGCCGGCTGGGCGCCGCCCGCCAAGCCCGCCCGCGGCTGGGACCGCATTATCGCGGATCAGGTGCTGCAGGCCGATCAGGGCTGCGATCTGGCGGTACTACGCCCCAACGGGGAATAGACCCATCGCCGGTCGCGATGGCCTCATGCCGAACGGGAAATCGACACGCCGCCAGAACGACGCCTAGCCTTTCCTCAAAGCGATAAGATTGGGGGAAGTCCGGTGGATCAAAGCATCGCAACCAATGTCGGCGCCCGGCTGGACCGGCTGCCGTTTTCCCGCACGCTCTGGCTGTTCGTGCTGCTGATCGCGCTCGGCGGCGTGTTCGAGCTGTACGATCTGTTCATGACTGCCTATATCGCCCCCGGCCTGGTGCGGGCGGGGCTTTATACCGCCAGGCCCGCCAGCTTCTTCGCCGCCAACGGCATCGGTTTCTTCGTCTTCTGCACCTTCGCCGGCATGTTCGTCGGCACTATGGGCTTCGGCTTCGTGGCCGACCGGATGGGCAGGCGGGCGATCTTCACCTACTCGCTGCTGTGGTATTCGCTGGCCTCTGCCATCATGGCCTTCCAGCACAGCGCCGAGGGCATCGATCTGTGGCGCTTCATCGCCTCGGTCGGCATCGGGCTGGAACAGGTGACGATCGACACGTTCATCCCGGAGCTGGTGCCGCCGCAGGGGCGCGGACGCGCTTTCGCCTTATACCAGTTCATCGCCTTCCTGATCGTTCCCGTCGTCGCCTTTCTGGGCTGGCTGCTGGTGCCGCACGCCCCGCTCGGCCTAGATGGCTGGCGCTGGATCGCGCTGATTTCGGCGGTCGCGGCCCTCGCCGCCTGGTGGCTGCGCCGCGCCCTGCCGGAAAGCCCGCGCTGGCTCGCCCGGCACGGTGAGCTCGAACGCGCGGAAGCGACGATGCGCATGATCGAGGAGCGGGTGGCCCGCGATATCGGCGCGCCGCTGCCGCCGATCGGGGCGATCCTCGTCGAACGCGCCGGGCAGAGCCGCTTCGCGGAATTGTTCCGCGCCCCCTATCTGAAGCGCACGGTGATGATGTCGCTGTTCAACTCGCTTTCCGTGGTGGGGTATTACGGTTTCGCCGCCTGGGTACCGACGCTGCTGATCGACAAGGGCATCCATGTCACCACCAGCCTGCTCTATGCCTTCATCATCGCCATCGCCAATCCGATCGGCCCGCTGCTCGGCTTTCTGGTGGCCGATCGGATGGAACGGAAATGGCAGCTCGTCTGCTCCAGCGTCGGGATCGGCGCTTTCATGCTGCTGTTTGCGCTGCAAACCAACGATGTCGCGATCATCGCCTATGGCGTGCTGGTGACGCTGTCGAATAACTGGCTCTCATTCGCCTTCCATAATTATCAGGCGGAGCTCTACCCGACCCGGGTGCGGGCGCGGGCGGTCGGCTTCGTCTATGCCTGGGGCCGGGCGACGGCGGCTTTCGTCGGGCTGCTGATCGGCTTCTTCTTCCGTCAGGCCGGCACGATGGGGGTTGCGCTCTTCATCGGGGTGGCGATGGTGGGGGTGATCGTCGTCATCGCGACCATGGGGCCGCGCACGCTGGGCCAGTCGCTGGAGGAAATCTCGCAATGAATTTCGGCACCCGATCGGACGCCACCGCCGCGGACGGCATCCGGCTCGCCGTCTATGAATGGGGCCGCCCGGACGGGATGGAATTGCTGCTGATCCATGGCTTCGCGCAATGCCATCTCTGCTTCGCCCCGCAAGTGGCAAGCCTGCTGGCCGAGCATTGCCGCATCATCGCCTTCGATTTTCGCGGCCATGGCGCATCGGCCTGCCCGGCCCAGGCCGCTGCCTATCAGGGCAGCCGGGTCTGGGCCGACGATATCGCGAGCGTGATCGCCGCCACCGGGCTGCGCCGGCCCGTCATCGCCGGCTGGTCGATGGGCGGGCGGATCACCCGGCAATATCTGATGGTACATGGCGATACGAAGCTGGCCGGGGTGAATTTCGTCGGCTCGATGGTGATCGAGGAGGCGCGGCTGCGCGGCACCGCCTCGGTGCGCGCCCTGCCCGCCGACAGCCCGCTGGGCGCGGAGATCGCCACCCGGATCGCCTTCCTGGCCGGGTGTTTCGCCAAACCCCTGCCGGAGGCGGAGTTTCGCATCGCCCTTGCCTATAACATGCTGGTTTCGGGCGAAACGCGCCGGGCGATCGGCGGCTGGGCGACAGATCCGCAGGCCACCCGCGACGCCCTGGCGCGGGTGCGCGTGCCGGTGCTGATCAGCCATGGCACGGCGGATGCGATCGTGCTGCCGGAAGCCGCGCGGCTGACCCAGGCAGCGATCCCGCATGCCCGGCTTTCCTGGTACGAAGGCTGCGGGCATTCCCCGTTTGCCGAGGATGCGCCGCGCTTCAATACCGAATTGCTGGATTTCGTGCGGCGCTGCCAGCGGCCGGAATGATCAGGCCTCGACACCGCCAAGATAGGCGGCGCGCACTTTGGGATCGTTCCACAGCGCATCGGGCTTGCCGCTGACCAGGATGCGCCCGGTCTCCAGCACGTAGCCGCGATCGGCGACCGACAGCGCCATATGGGCATTCTGCTCGACCAGCAGCACCGTGGTGCCGCGCTTGCGGATCTCGGCGATGATGCGGAATACCTGCTGCACGATCAGCGGCGCGAGGCCGAGCGAAGGCTCGTCCAGCAGCAGCAGCTTCGGCGTCGCCATCAGCCCGCGCGCCAGCGCCAGCATCTGCTGCTGGCCGCCCGACAGCGTCCAGCCCAGCGCGTTCTGCATGCGGCGAAGATCGGGGAAATGCTCCAGCATCGCCTCCATCTCCTGCTCGCGCGCGGCGCGTTTCAGGGTGGGACGGTTCGACGCGCCGAGCAGGATATTCTCGCGCACCGTCAGGCCCGGGAAGACGCGCCGGCCTTCCGGGACATGGGCGATGCCGGCGCGCACGATGGCGCCCGGCCCCTTGCCCAGCATCGTCTCGCCGGCAAAATCGATCTTGCCGGAGACATGCGAAAGCAGGCCGGAAATGGCGCGCAGCGTCGTCGTCTTGCCGGCGCCGTTGGCACCCAGCAGGGCGACGATCTCGCCTTCCTCGACGGTGATATCCAGCCCGTGCAACACCTCCCCGGCATTGTAGCGGGCATGCAGTCCTTCGATCGCGAGCAGGCTCATGCGGCTTGCGGCTCCCCGAGATAGGCGGCGATCACGTCGGGGTGGCTCAGCACCGCGCGCGGCGTGTCATCGGCGATGCATTTGCCGAAATTCAGAACGGTGATGTGATCGGCCACCGCCTCGATCAGCTTCATGTCGTGCTCGATCACCAGAATGGTCAGCCCATGGCCCTTCAGGCGGCAGAGCAACTGGCTGAGTTCCTGCTTCTCCGTCGAGTTCAGCCCGGCCGCCGGCTCGTCGAGCAGCAGCAGGTCGGGCGAACCGGCCAGCGCGCGGGCGATTTCGACATAGCGCTGATGGCCATAGGGCAAGGCGCCGACCGGCTGCATCGCCTCGGCCCGCAGCCCGACGAAATCGAGCGCGGCCAGCGCGCGCGCCATCACTTCCGGCGCAGTGCGGGCATCATTGCCCGGCCGCTCGGCGCCGATCATCACATTCTCCAGCACCGACATGCCGCGAAAGACGCGGATATTCTGATAGGTGCGGGTCATGCCGAGGCGCGTGCGCTCATGCGCGGCCAGCCCGTCCAGCGTGGCATTGCCGAGCCGCACCGAGCCGGAGGTGGCGCGATACAGGCCGGAGATGACGTTCAGGAAGGTCGTCTTGCCCGATCCGTTGGGGCCGATCAGGGCATGCGCCGCACCGCGCCGGACGGTGAAGGAAACCCCGTCCAGCGCCTTCACCCCGCCGAAATGCATGGCCAGATCGGTGACCTGCAGCACCGGCGCGGCATCTTCGGATTGCTGCACGGCAAATAGCGGCAGCGGCGCTACCGCGCCTTCGCCCGGGGTGCCCGGCATCCGGCCGAAGCGCACCGACGCCCAGCCCCACACCCCTTCGGGCATGAAGATCATGATCAGGATCACTGCCGCGCCATAGACCGCGAGATAGGCCTGTTTCAGGAAGCGCAGCCATTCCGGCAGGATGATCAGCGTAAACGTGCCCAGCACCGCGCCGAACGGGCTTTGCACCCCGCCGAGCAGCGCCATGGTGAGCATCACGATGCTCTCATCGAAGGTGAACTGATCGGGGCTGACATAGGAGAAGGCGCCGGCGAACAGCGCCCCGCCCAGCCCGCCCAGCACCGCGCTGATGCCGAAGGATATCACCTTGGTGCGGAAGATATTGATGCCGCAGGTGCCGGCGGCGAGTTCATTGTCGCGCACCGCCTGCATCGCCCGGCCGAGCCGCCCGGTCTTGAGCCGCCAGGTGTAGAACACCGTCAGCACCAGCATCACCAGACAGAAGCCGAGATAGAGATGCGTGCCGGCCAACAGGGCCGGGCGCGGAATGCCCGAGACGCCATCCGGCCCGCCGGTCAGCCCGATCCAGTTGGTCAGCACCAGGGTCAGGATCACCTGGAAGCTGATCGTCACCATGGCAAGGTAATGCCCGCCCAGACGCAGGCTGGCGAAGCCCAGCAGCAATCCGAACAGGCCGCAGATCGCCATCGCCGCCAGCGCCGCCAGAAAGAAGGGCACGCCCTGATGCACCGTCAGGATCGCCAGCACATAGGCGCCCATGCCGAAAAACCCGGCCTGGGTCAGCGAGATCTGGCCGCAATAGCCGAGCACCACCACCAGCCCGGCGACCCCGATCGCATAGGTCACGGCCTGCATGACGACGTTGAGATAATAATTCTGATCGGGCGCGATGGCGGCCAGGATGCAGGCCCCGATCAGGGCCAGCGCGGTGGCCGGCAGGCCGCGCCACCAAAGCGCGGCTTGCAGCAGGACGGGTCGGGCGGGGGATGCGCGCATGGCGGTCAGGCCTTCTCGGCGATCAGTTCGCCGAACAGCCCGCGCGGGCGCACCAGCAGAACCAACAGCAGGATCAGAAAGCCGAACGCATCCTTGTACGGCGTGGAGATGTAGGCCGCCCCCAGCGTCTCGGCCAGACCGATGATCAGCCCGCCCAGAATGGCGCCGGGAATGTTGCCGTACCCGCCGATGATGTTCGCGGCAAAGGCCTTCAGCGCCAGCGTGCCACCCATGCCGACCGAGACGAACAGGATCGGTGCCACCAGCACCCCGGCCAGCGCGCCCAGAATGGCGCTGTAGGCGAAGGTGATCAGCACCATCGCGGCCACCGAGATGCCCAGCATCGAGGCCATCTCCTTGTCCTGCGACGTGGCTTGAAGCTTCTTGCCGAGCAGGGTCTTTTCGAAAATCACGTATTGCAGCACCACCATGGCGACGGTGATGACCATCACCGACAGGTACTGCGTATCGACGAAAATCGGCCCGACCATGAAGCCGGGATTGGCGAACAGGCCCGGCACCGTGGCCGGGCTGGGGCCATAGGTCGCCAGCACCACGTTGGGCAGCAGGATGGAGGCACCGATGGTGCTGATGATCACCGCCAACTGGCTGCGATGGCGCAGCGGCCAATAGACCGCCCCGGCAAACACCACGCCGAACCCGGCCATCAGGATCACCGCCAGCAGGAAGGCCGCCCAATAGGGCACGCCCACCCCGACCAGCAGCACCAGCATGATATAGGCGCCGAGCATGGAGAACTGGCCCTGCGCGAAATTCACGACATTGGCCGCGCGGATCAGCAGCACGAAACCGAGCGAGCAGAGCGCATAGATCGCCCCGATACCCAGCCCGGTATAGATCAGTTGCGGCAATATCGCGAGCACGCGCGAGCCCTTTCGCTGATTCCCGCATCGACCTGGATACGGGGCTTTCCGAAAACGCAGACCGCGCCGCCCCGGATTGCCTCCGGATGCGGCGCGGCGTGAGACGAAGCGGCCTCAGGCTTTCGGGAAGGAGACGTATTTGATGAAGTCGATCTTACCGGCCTTGTTCTGCACCACCGAATAGCCGTGCAGCCCGTCGCCGTTCTTGTCGAAATCGTAGGTGCCTTCGGTGCCCTTATAGCCCTGGATGGCCAGGATCGCGGCACGGATCGCCTTGGGATCGGTGCTTTTGGCCGTGGCGATCGCCATGGCCAGGATGTTCACCGCATCGAAGGCCCAGGAGCTCTGATTGTCCGGCACCACCTTGAACTGCTTCTGGTATTCCGCCGCATAGGCCTTGGCCTGCGGGTTGGCATCGACGGTGAAATCGGCCACGCCATAGGTGCCGTACAGCGCCGGACCGGCGAGCTTCAGCGCCACCGTATCGACGATGGAGGGCGAACCCAGCCACGGGGTCTGCACGCCCAGCTGACGCAGCTGCTTGGCGAACACGCCGAGATCGGTCTCGTAGGTGAAGTAGCTGGTGATCAGATCGGCGCCGGAAGCGCGGATCTGCAGCACCATCGGGGTGAAATCGGCCTGCTGGTTGGCATAGCCGAGCGACAGCACCGGGGTGATGCCCAGCGCCTTCAATTCCGCCGTCAGCGCATCATGCCCGCCGGTGCCGAAGGCATCGGTGGAGTAGATCAGGGCGATCTTCTTGTGGCCCATCACCTGCGTGCCGTAGGCGGCGATGGTCTTGGCCGAATAGGTGTCGTTCGGGCGGCAGCGGAACAGCCAGGGATTGCCCTGATGGGTCAGCTTGGGATCGGTGCCGCCGATCATCATCGGCTTGGCGACCTTCAGCACGCTGGGCGCCATCGCCTGGACCTGGGTAGAGCGGATGGAGCCGATGAAGGCGACCATCGAGGGATCGGCGGCCAGCTTGCTGAAGGCCAGCACCGAGCCGGGATTGGTGGTCTGATCGTCGGCCACCACGGTTTCCAGCTTGCGCCCGAGCACGCCGCCCTTGGCGTTGATCGCATCGAGGGCGAGCTTGATGCCGTCGCGCATATACTTGCCGGATTCGGCGGCAGCGCCGGTCTGCGGCGAGGTCACGCCGATGCGGATGGTCTCGGCGGCGCGGGCGGTCGATGCGAGAATGGCAGGGGCGGCGAGAGCCGCAGTCGTGCCGAGCATGACGGCCCGACGGGTGATGTCGGTCATTGGACAGTCCTCCTTGTTACCCGCTCCATTGCGGCGAGCTGGGCCTTAGGGGCCCGTCTACGATGCGCCCTTCTATCCGCGCCGTCGCCCCGCCGCAAGAGGGGGGCGGAGCGCCCGATTCGGCGAAATCCAGGACAGGCCTGCAATAATCACAAGCCCCTGTCAGCCGCTGCGCCTACCCCCCTTCTCCACCCGCAACGCCTTCAGGCTGCGCGCCAGATCGCCGAGATAGCGGACATGCTCCTCCTCGATCGTATGGCGGGGGGTGTGTTTGTACTGGGCGGCGTACCAGGCGCTGCGATCGGCGATCGCGCGGCGCATCGCCTCCGCATCGGGCAGCACCGCATTGCCCAACATTACTTCGCGGATCCAGCGGGCCTGATGCTCGAACACCATGTTAAGTGCGGTATCGGTGTTGAAGAAGCCCATGAAGAACAGCCCCGGCCAGCCCGGCGGGACGATGCGCAGATAGAGATCGAGGCGGTTACGCTGCACCGACACCACCGCAGGGTCGATGAAATCGAGATCGATCTCATAGCCCGTCGCCGCGATCAGCGCATCGAACTCCGCCGCGCTGCCATCGACGAAACGGATCACCCTGCCCTCGATCGCCGCGATCCCCTGCTTCACCGTGACCCGGCGATAGGCGATGTCGGTGACGATGGTGCCGTTCGACGTCACATGGGTCAGCGTATCGGGCTTGCGAAAACCGAGCTTCGCCATGTCGCCATGGGCGATCCAGACCAGCAGCCGGGTCAGGCGCTGGCGCAGCGCGCGCGGAATCCACGGCCGCTGGACCTGCGCGGTGATATCGGTGAAGGGCCGGCCGAACAGCAGCTTGGGCAGGATCACCACGCCGGAGCGCGCCACCAGCACGCAGCCCGGCGAGGTGACGCAGAGATCGGAGGCGATGTCGCAGGCGCTGTTGCCGACACCGACCACGCAGACCCGCTTGCCGACGAACGGTTCCGGCGCCTTGTAGTCATGGGCGTGGAGATATTCGCCGCCGAAGACGGCGAGTTCCGGGGCGTGCATCGGCTTACTGAGATGGCCGGTGGCGACGATCACGGCATCGAAGCGCTCCTGCGCGCCATTCTCGAACCGCAGATCCCAGGCCGGGGCGCCCTGGCCGGGCACGAAAGCCGGGGTCAGGGACGCGACCTTGTGACGGAAGCGGATGCGCGGCGTGATCGCGAAGCGTTCGGCATAGGCCACCAGATAGCGATGCATGTCGCGATGATCGGGGAAAGGCTGGGTCTCTGCATCGAAATCGAAATCGCTGAAGCGCGTCACCCCGCGCGAGGTGTTGATGTGCAGCGTGCGATAGGCCGAGGACCGCCCGCTATCGTTCTGGAAGCACCACATGCCGCCGATCTGGGTGCCGATCTCGAAGACGGTGACGTCGAACCCCACCTCCAGCAGGTATTTGGCCGCCGCCAGCCCGGCCGCGCCGGCGCCGATCACCGCGACCCGCCCCGATCCGCGCAAATGGGGCCCGATGGGCGGCGCCGACAGGCCGCGCTGGTAGACCGACTGAACCTCCGCCATGCCGCCTCCTTGCGAGTCTTATTTTTTGCGCGCCGCCGCCGACCAACCCGGCGCGATTTTTGCGCGCCGCCGCCGACCAACCCGGCGCGGGGTGATTGCGCGCCGCTGCCCGCCAGGCCGGCGCGCGAGCATCGCAACCCTGCCCGCCCCCCGGCAAGGGCCGGTTCCTTTTGCGTGCGGCGCGGAATTTGCCTATCAGTCAGCGCCATGACCGGGACCCCCCTCGACCACATCCGCAATTTCGCGATCATCGCCCATATCGACCATGGCAAATCCACCCTGGCCGACCGGCTGATCCAGGCGACCGGCGCCCTCACCGACCGGGAAATGACCAACCAAGTCCTTGATAACATGGAGTTGGAGCGCGAGCGCGGCATCACCAACAAGGCGCAGACCGTCCGGTTGAACTATAAGGCGAAGGACGGGCAGGAATATACGCTCAACCTGATGGACACGCCGGGGCATGTGGACTTCGCATATGAGGTCAGCCGTTCGCTGGCAGCCTGCGAGGGCGCCTTGCTGGTGGTGGACGCGTCGCAGGGCGTG
>JAGWRU010000128.1 GCA_028869595.1 Rhodospirillales bacterium | reverse complement strand
GCGGGCGCGCTGGATCGCCAGCAATTCCTGCTCGGCAGCGCGCACCGCGCCCGAGATATTGCGATAGCGGCTGGCCTGACGGGCCTGGCGCTTGAGTCCGGCAAGCTGGGTTTCCAACTGGCCGCACAGCTCCTCCGCGCGGGTCAGATTGGCTTCCGCCGCGCGCAGTTTGAGTTCGGCTTCGTGGCGGCGGGCATGCAGCCCGGTGATGCCGGCCGCCTCCTCCAGCACGGCGCGCCGTTCCTCGGGTTTGGCGTTGACCAGGGCGGCGACGCGGCCCTGGCTGACCATCGCCGAGGCACGCGCGCCGGAGGCGAGATCGGCGAACAGCGTCTGCACGTCGCGCGCCCGCGCCTCGCGCCCGTTGACGCGATAAAGGCTGCCCATGCCGCGTTCGATGCGCCGGCTGATTTCCAACTCGCCCTGTTCGTGAAACGGCGGCGGGGCGACGCCCTCGGCATCGGCGAGAGACAGCGTGACTTCGGCGATGTTGCGCGCCGCGCGCGCGCCGGTGCCGGCGAAGATGACATCCTCCATCTCGCCGCCACGCAGGGCGCGGGCGGAGCTTTCGCCCATCGCCCAGCGCAGCGCCTCGACCACGTTCGACTTGCCGCAGCCATTGGGCCCGACAATGCCCGTCAGCCCCGGCAGGATGTCGACCGTCACGGGTTCGGCGAAGCTTTTGAACCCGGCGATCCGCAGGCGGGAGAAGCTGACGGGCAAGCGCGATCCTTTCCTGGCCGGTTATCCGAGGCCGACGAGCTTGACGAAACTCGGGTAATCCATCTCGCCGGCATGCTGGGTGGTGGCGTTGACGCGGAAGGTCGGCGTGCTGTCGACGCCGAGCTTCTTCTGCGCCTCATCCTGCCCGGCCAGGATCCAGTTCTTCAGCGTGGTATCGGCGATCGCCGAATCGAAGGTCGGGCGGTCCATGCCGGCCAGGGCGGCGATCTTCCAGATCTCCTCGGTCGAGTTCACGCCGCGCGCGAAGGCCCAGCGATCCTGGCTGGCGAACAAGGCGGCGGTGAAGGGCTCGTAGCGTTCCGCCGGCAGGGAGCGCGCCACCATCGCGGCCATCAGCGCCACCTGATCGAGCGGGAAGTCGTGGTACAGGAAATAGATCTTGCCGGTCTCGACCAGCTTCTTGGTCACTTCCGGCATGGTGTCGTTGGCGAAGGCGGCGCAATGGGTGCAGGTGAGGGAGAAATACTCCTCCACCATGATCTTTGCCGAGGTGTCGCCGAAGGTGCGCGGTCCCTGGCGGAAGTCCTCCGTCTTGGCATCCGGCATGGCCGCCGCGAAGGCCTGCCCGGGCCGCGCCAGGGCGGCGGCGGCGGTGCCAGCGGAAACAACAGTTAGTAGGGAACGGCGCGAAACCAGCATTGGAACCTCTATATCTGGTAGTGTAGGGGGGATCAGGGGGTGGAGTCGAGTGGCCGCTTCGCAGACGCGGCAAGCCGGGCGGCCTCGTCCTCCAGCAGGCTGCGGCCAAGGGCGGCGAGCGCGTCTTTCAGCCCGCCTTCGGGCAGCCCTGCCAGGCGTCCGGGCAGCGCGGCAAGGCGGGCGGGATCGGGGCGCGCGGGCGGGCGCGGGCGCGGGGCGGAGGAAAGGGCTTCCTGCACGAAGCGCAGCCGCGTCACCAGCGTCTGGCCGAGATGGGTATTGATGCGCTGGATCAGCTGCGGGCCGAGATGCGTCAGCTCCATCGCCACCGGCCCGGCGCACGCAAGCGTCAGCGTGCCGGCCGAAAGCCGGCGCGGTTCGGCCGCGCGCGCCAGGGATGCCCCGACGATCAGCGGCCAATCGGCGAAAATCTGCGCCCCGGCCGGGGCGCGACGACGAAAGGCCGGGCGGGTGATGGCCGGGATCAAGGCACCGATCGGGCGCGCCAGCGGCAAAGCGGGCGCGCGGCTGGCCTGTGCGGCGTGGACAGGGCGGCGCCCGGGCGCCATATCGGGCGCTCCGCCGCTGTCGGGATCCTTGCGTGTGACCGCCATCGCTCCTGCATCCGCTCCGTTCGCCGCCGCGCCGCCGGCCTCCGCTTTGCTCGGCTGGTACGACCGCAACCGGCGCAGTCTACCCTGGCGCGCCGCGCCGGGCGAGGTAGCCGATCCGTACCGCGTCTGGCTGAGCGAGATCATGTTGCAACAGACCAATGTCGTTGCCGTGATTCCCTATTATGAAGCTTTCGTAAGCCGGTTTCCCAGGATCGCCGCCCTGGCCGCGGCGGAGGAGCAGGCGGTGCTCTCGCTCTGGGCCGGGCTCGGCTATTACGCGCGCGCCCGCAATCTGCATGCCTGCGCGCGCATCGTTGCGGCGCAAGGCGGGTTTCCGGACAGCGAATCGGGCCTGCGCGCGCTGCCGGGAATCGGCGCTTATACTGCGGCAGCCATCGCCGCGATCGCCTTCCAGCGCCCCGCCGTGCCGATCGACGGCAATGTCGCGCGCATCCTGTCGCGGGTTTTCATGATCGACCTGCCGCTGGCCAGGGCTGGGCGCATCCTTGCCGCGCGCGCCGCCGATCTGGGGGCGGATCGCGATGCGCGGGCACGGCCGGGCGATTTCGCCCAGGCTTTGTTCGATCTGGGGGCCGCGATCTGCACGCCGACCTCTCCCGATTGCTCGGCCTGTCCCTGGCGGGACGGCTGCGGGGCGTTCGCGGCGGGGCGCGTCGGCGCCCTCCCTGTGGCGAAGGAGCGCAAGACGCGCCCGCTGCGCCATGGAGTGCATTTCTGGCTGGAGGACGGGCAGGGGCGCGTTCTGCTGCGTCGCCGCGCGCCCGAGGGGCTGCTGGGGGGCATGAGCGAGTTGCCGGGCACGCCCTGGCGCGCTGCGGCGTGGAGCGACGCCGAAGCGCTGGCGCATGCCCCGGCTGCGTCGGCATGGACCAAAGCCGGGGCGATCCGCCATGTCTTCACCCATTTCGAGCTGCATCTTACGGTGTTCGTCGCGCGGATCGGCGCGATCAATCCGGATGAGGGGTTTCTCGCCGCGATCGCAACGCTGGACGCGCAGGCGCTGCCCTCGGTGATGATGAAATGCGTCCGCGCCGCGCAATCGGCGACGGACATGGTTGCGATGCCGGCGCCCCCGCCACATTCTGCACGCAAGAAAGCGGCCAAGGAGAGACGATCATGAAGACACGCGCGGCAGTGGCCAGGGCAGCGGGCAAGACGCTGAGCCTGGAGACCGTCGATCTCGCCGGACCGCGCGCGGGCGAGGTGCTGGTGGAGATCATGGCGACGGGGATCTGCCACACCGATGAATACACTCTCTCCGGCGCCGATCCGGAAGGCATCTTTCCTTCGATTCTCGGCCATGAAGGCGCCGGCATCGTGCGCGAGGTCGGGCCGGGTGTGACCAGCCTGAAGCCGGGCGATCACGTCATTCCGCTCTACACGCCGGAATGCCGGCAATGCGAATACTGCCTCAGCCGCAAGACCAATCTGTGCCAGGCGATCCGCACCACGCAGGGGCGCGGGCTGATGCCGGACGGCACCAGCCGCTTCTCCTGCGACGGGGCGGAGATTTTTCACTACATGGGCACCTCGACCTTCGCCAATTTCACGGTGCTGCCGGAAATCGCGCTGGCGAAGATCCGCGCCGACGCGCCGTTCGAGAAGGTCTGCTATATCGGCTGCGGCGTCACCACCGGCATCGGCGCGGTGATCAACACCGCCAAGGTCGAACCCAATGCCCGCGCCGTGGTGTTCGGCCTCGGCGGCATCGGGCTGAACGTGATCCAGGGCCTGCGCATGGTCGGCGCGCGCCAGATCGTCGGCGTCGACCTCAACCCCGCCCGCCGCGCCATTGCCGAGCGCTTCGGCATGACCGATTTCGTCAACCCGGCGGAGATCAAGGACGATCTGGTCGGCCATCTGGTGGAACTGACCGGCGGCGGCGCCGATTACAGCTTCGAATGCGTCGGCAACGTGAGGCTGATGCGTCAGGCGCTGGAATGCTGCCACAAGGGCTGGGGCAAATCGGTGATCGTGGGCGTGGCCGGCGCCGGGCAGGAGATCGCGACGCGGCCCTTCCAGCTGGTCACCGGGCGGGTCTGGATGGGCACCGCCTTCGGCGGCGCGCGCGGGCGGACGGAGGTGCCGGGCATCGTCGACTGGTACATGGAAGGGCGCATCGATATCGACAGCCTGATCACCCATGTCCTGCCCTTCGAGCGGATCAACGAGGGCTTCGAGCTGATGCGCAAGGGCGAGTCGATCCGCACTGTGGTGACCTATTGAGGCGGAGGTCTTTCTCCCGCCATCGCAGCGGGGAGGTTTTTTTACCCGCGCATCGACCTACATAAGCCTCGCCGGCCACGCACGGACCCCCGCGCGCGCGTGCCTGCGCGCCCGAGCAGGAGCATCCATGACGCCGGCTTTATCCGTCTCCGCCGTTTCCAAAACCTACAAGACCGGCCATACCGCGCTGCATGCGCTCGATCTCGACGTCGCCAAGGGCGAGATTTTCGCCCTGCTCGGCCCCAACGGGGCGGGCAAGACGACGCTGATCAGTATTATCTGCGGGCTGGTTTCCATGAGCGCGGGGCAGGTGCGCGTCGGCGGGCACGACATCGTGTCCGAATACCGCGCCGCGCGCGCGACGATCGGCCTGGTGCCGCAGGAAATCGCCCTCGATATCTTCGCCCGCGTCGAGGATACGGTGCGTTTCAGCCGCGGCCTGTTCGGCAAGCCGGCCGATCCCGCGCGGATCGAGCAATTGCTGCGCGATCTGTCGCTATGGGACAAGCGCCAGGCGCGGGTGAACGAGCTTTCGGGCGGCATGAAGCGGCGCGTGATGATCGCCAAGGCACTCAGCCACGATCCCGATATCCTGTTTCTCGACGAGCCGACGGCGGGTGTCGATG
>JAGWRU010000127.1 GCA_028869595.1 Rhodospirillales bacterium | reverse complement strand
GAGGATGGTGCCTATGTCGCCGCCGAAGCGCAGCGCCTGAGGCTGGCTTACGCGCAGGCTCAGGCCAGTCTGCCGGTCGGGGTGGGGTTGCGTGTGCTATTCTCCGCCCATGGTCTGCCGCAATCCATCGTCGATGCCGGCGATCCCTATGCCTGGCAGATCGAACGCACCGCCCAGGCCATGCTGGCGGCCTGGGGTGGCACGGCGATCGACTGGCAGATCTGCTATCAATCCCGTGCCACCCCGCAGAAATGGCTGGAACCCAGCACCGAACAGGCGATCGAGAAAGCCGCGCGCGATCGGGTGGCGGTGCTGGTGGTACCCATTGCCTTCGTGTCCGATCATTCTGAGACGCTGGTGGAGCTTGACGTCGAATATCGCGATCTGGCGGTAAAGCATGGCGTCGTCGGCTATTTCCGCGCCCCGGTCGCCAATGACGATCCCAGCTTCATTCAGGCGCTTGCTGGTCTCGCGCAGCAGGCGCTGCGGCGAGGACCCGGTCTGTGCAGCCATCGCGGCGGCGCGATCTGTCCCGCCGACCGGCGCGATTGTCCGCATCATCGCGCGGAGCGGGCGGCATGAAGCGGCCGGATCTGGTGATCTTTGACTGCGACGGCGTGCTGATCGACAGCGAGGGTCTGGCCAATCGTGTGGTCGCCGAGCGTGTTTCGGCGCTGGGCTGGACAATGACGCCGGAGGAGGCGCATCGGCAGTTTCTCGGCCAGAATCTCTCCGATATGTGTCCGGCCATTGCCGCGCGGATCGGCCGTGCCGTGCCGGAAGGCTGGGTGCGCGATCTGGCGGAGGCGCTGGTGACGGCGATGAGCGCGGAAGTAACCGCGGTGGCCGGGGCGGAAGCGCTGCTCGGGGCGATGGCGGGCTGGGGCCTCGATTGGCGGGTTGCCTCCAATTCCGGGCCGCAGGAGCTGGCGGTGAAATTTCGCCGCACCGGGCTCGACCGGCTTGTCGCCGGGCGGGTTCACAGCGCGGCGGAGGTGATTGCCCGGGGCGGTCGCGGCAAGCCAGCGCCCGATCTGTTTCTGGCGGTCGCCGCCAAGGCCGGCGTGGCAGCCGAAACATGCCTGGTGATCGAGGACAGCGATACCGGCATCACTGCCGCCAAGGCGGCCGGCATGGCATGCTGGCGCTTCGCGCCGGAAGGCGGAGAGGGCCATCAGCCGGTATTTGCCAGCCTGACAGAGGTGGCTGCCGGGCTCGCAGCACTGGCAGCCGGGACGTAATGCAATGCAGCTGATGTGGGCACTCTATCCCTGGGTCAAGGCACTGCACATCATGGCGGTGATCGCCTGGATGTCCGGATTGTTCTATCTACCCAGGCTTTACGTCTATCACTGCGCGACCCGTCGCGGCTCGGCGGAAAGCGAGCGGTTCAAGGTGATGGAACGGCGCCTGCTGCGCCAGATCACCAATCCGGCGATGATCACCGCCTGGATATGCGGCTTGTTCATGGCATTTACCCCGCATCTGATCCCCTGGGACGCGGGATGGTGGCATGTGAAGCTTACCGCCGTGGTGCTGATGTCGGGATTTCACGGTGCCGTGTCGCGCTGGCGACGTGATTTTCTGGAGGATCGCAATCGTCGTCCGGCGCGCTTTTATCGCATCGCCAACGAGGTTCCGACCCTGCTGATGGTGGTCATCGTTCTGATGGTGATCGTCCGGCCCTTTTGAGGCAGCCCTAATCCCTTGACAAAAAGCGATCTCTGCCCCACCTCGCGGATTGACGCGGGGCTGCGCCGGGCATAGGGTCGCGTGGTTCCCCTCCTTTTCCAGAGACTGCGCCGCCTTTTTGGCCGCCTGGTTCTGGTTTTCCTCGCGTTCCGGCTTCCCGTCGTTTCGTTTGCTGCTTCTGTGCCCGCCGCCCCCGGCTGTTTGCCGCCCGGCACCCAGGCATGATTGCGTCCGCCTTCGGCCGGTTGGTCCGGGCCTGCGCGGCGCTGCTGAATGGTTCGGCTCTGGCCGGATCCCCCTCGTCTTTCCTCCCTTTCGTCGCTGACCTTCTGCCAAGGCTTCCCCCATGCATCTCGCCGAACTCAAGGCAAAATCCCCTGCAGACCTGCTGACTTTCGCGGAATCGCTGCAAATCGAGAACGCGTCTTCGCTGCGCAAGCAGGACATGATGTTCGCGATCCTGAAAAACCTGGCCGAAAACGATCAGGCGATTCACGGCGAAGGCACGCTGGAAATCATGCCCGACGGGTTCGGCTTTCTGCGCAGCCCGGAAGCCAATTACCTCCCCGGTCCGGATGACATTTATGTCAGCCCCAGCCAGGTGCGGCGTTTCGCGCTGCGCACCGGCGACACGGTGGAAGGCCAGATCCGCGCGCCCAAGGATGGCGAACGGTATTTCGCCCTGCTTAAGGTCAACACGATCAATTTCCAGGATCCGGATGCGGTTCGCCATCGGATCAATTTCGACAATCTGACGCCGCTTTATCCCGATCGCCGCCTGAAGATGGAGGTGGAGAATTTCCAGTCCGTGGCGAAGGGCCCGGGCAAGGATTTCACCCCTCGCGTGATCGACCTGATCGCACCGATCGGCATGGGCCAGCGCGCGCTGATCGTAGCCCCGCCGCGCACCGGCAAGACGGTGATGCTGCAGAACATCGCCACCGCGATTGCCGCCAACCATCCGGATGCCTTCCTGATCGTGCTGCTGATCGATGAGCGGCCGGAGGAAGTCACCGACATGGCGCGCAGCGTGAAGGGGGAAGTGGTCAGCTCCACCTTCGACGAGCCGGCGACACGCCATGTCCAGGTGACGGAAATGGTGCTGGAGAAGGCCAAGCGCCTGGTGG
>JAGWRU010000126.1 GCA_028869595.1 Rhodospirillales bacterium | reverse complement strand
GGAACTGGCCGACAAGGCCTTGGCGAATATCGGCAAGAACCTGGACCGGCAGACGGCCAAGGGGATCATCACCGAGGCGGAGAAGACGGGCGCGCTGGGACGGCTCAAGACGGCGCTCTCGCCCGCGGAGGCCAAGGGCTTCCATTTCGCGGTGGAGGCCGTCTCGGAGCGGATGGACCTCAAGAAACTGATTTTCCGCGACCTCGACGCGGCCGCGGCGCCGGGCGCCATCCTGGCGACGAACACGTCGTCGTTGCCCGTCACGGAGATCGCGTCCGTCGTGAAGGAACCCGAGCGGGTCATCGGGATGCACTTCATGAACCCGGTGCCGGTGATGAAGCTGGTGGAGATCATTCGCGGCATCGCGACGGACGAGGCGACGTTCCGCGCCGTCGATGCGCTGGCCCATAAGCTGAACAAGACCACCGCAGTGGCCGAGGATTTCCCCGCCTTCATCGTCAACCGCATCCTGGTGCCAATGATCAACGAGGCGGTCTATGCGCTGTACGAAGGGGTCGGGTCGGTCGCGGCCATCGACACCTCGATGAAGCTCGGTGCCAATCATCCGATGGGACCGCTGGAGCTGGCCGATTTCATCGGGCTGGATACCTGCCTGTCGATCATGCAGGTGCTGTACGAGGGGCTTTCGGACAGCAAATACCGCCCCTGCCCGCTGCTGGTGAAATATGTCGAGGCCGGCTGGCTGGGCCGCAAGACCGGGCGCGGCTTCTACGATTACAGCCAGACCCCGCCGAAGCCGACGCGGTAGTCAGACCGCCAGCATCGGCCCCAGCGCCTGTCCGCCAAACAGGTGGACGTGGAAATGCGGCACTTCCTGCCCGCCATGCGCGCCCATATTGGCCAGCATCCGATAACCCGGCGCCTCCAGCCCGAGATCGCGAGCGACCTGCCCGACCGCGCGGAAGAATCCCGCGATCTCCTCGGCCGAGGCCTGGGCGCTGAAATCGGCGAAGGAGCAGTACGGCCCTTTCGGGATCACCAGCACATGGATCGGCGCCTGCGGGGCGATGTCGTGGAAGGCCAGCGCGAACGCGTCTTCATGCACTTTGCGGCAGGGGATTTCGCCACGCAGGATACGCGCGAAGATGTTGGCGGGATCATAGGGCGGCAATCCGCTGACGGGCATATCCAGGTCCTTACGGAATCTTCGTCGTGGCAAGCCCCAGCGCCCGGGTCGGCACCTGTGCGCGGGCGGCCTTCTCGGCGATGCCGCTGATGCCTTCGCGCCGCGTCAGCTCCGCCCAGACCTCGCTCGGCTCGACGCCTGCCGCGACCCAGACGACGATCAGATGATACAGCACATCGGCGCTTTCCGCGACCAATGCGGCCTGGTTGCCGGCCACCGCCTCGATCAGGCACTCGACCGCTTCCTCGCCGAATTTCTGCGCCACCTTGGCCATGCCGCGCGACAGCAGCCGGGCGGAATGGCTGGTCTCGGGATCGGCCTTGCGCCGCTCCTGCACCACCTGCCACAGCCGGTCCATCACTGCCGCTGCGCTCGGCACGCCGCTGAGCGCAGCCTTCACCCGCTTGGGCTTCAGCGCCTTGGTGGCGGCCTTCAACACCTTGCGCACTTTGGGCTTGCGCGCCGCTTCCTTGGACAGCACCGCCTTGCTGGCGGCGGTCCTGGCGACCAGCTTGCGCGGCTTCTCCGCCGCTTTGCGTTTGGCCGACTTGCCCATGGTCCGATCCTTATGCCGCCACGCGCGGCAGGCGCACCGGCAGCCCGGCTTCGGCCAGCGCCGTCTTGACCTGGGCCACGGTGAAGCTTCCGAAATGAAATACGCTGGCGGCCAGCAGCCCGGTTGCCCCGGCCTCGGCGCCTTCGACGAAATGCTGCAATGCGCCGACCCCGCCGGATGCCACTACCGGCACCCGCACGGCGGCGCAGGCGGCGCGCAGCAGATCGAGGTCGAAGCCGCGCTTGGTGCCGTCGCGATCCATGCTGGTCAGCAGGATTTCCCCCGCCCCCAGCGCCGCCACCTGCCGGCACCAGTCGATCGCATCAATGCCGGTGCCGCGCCGCCCGCCATGGGTGAAAACCTCCCATTTGCCGGGCGCCGATTGGCGGGCATCGACGGCGACCACCACGCATTGGCTACCGAATTTGCGCGCCCCTTCGGCCACCAGTTCCGGCCGCGCCACGGCGGCGGAGTTGATGGAGCATTTATCGGTCCCGGCCAGCAGCAGCCGGCGCATATCCTCGACCGAGCGGATGCCGCCGCCTACCGTCAGCGGCAGGAACACGCGGGCCGCGGTGCGCGAGACCACATCCAGGATGGTGTCGCGGTTTTCGTGGCTCGCGGTGATATCCAGGAAGGTCAGTTCGTCGGCGCCGGCCGCGTCGTACAGCGCCGCCTGCTCCACCGGATCGCCGGCATCGCGCAGCGAGACGAAGTTCACGCCTTTGACGACGCGACCGTCCTTCACGTCCAGGCAGGGGATGACGCGCAGTTTCAACATGCTGCCGGTTTAGAATGGAGGGGCGTCACCGTGGCAAGCGGATTTGACGCGGGGCATCCCGGCGTACCGTGCGATTCACCGACCGAAAGCGAATTCGTCTAGAACAATTCGGTCTCAGTCAGAATTTCAGGCCAAAGCCGCCAGCGCCGCCTTCGCCTCCACCCGCCCGTCGTACAGCGCCCGCCCGACGATCACGCCTTCGATTCGCGGGCTTTCCCGTGCCGCTTCGCGCAGCGCCACCAGATCGGCGAGTTGCCCGACCCCGCCGGAGGCGATCACCGGGATGGCAATGCGCGCCGCCAGCGCCTGGGTCTGGGCGAGATTGAGCCCGCTCAACATGCCGTCGCGGCCGATATCGGTGAAGATGATCGCCGCTACTCCGGCATCCTCGAACCGCTCGGCAAGGTCGCCGGCGGCGAGCGTCGAGGTTTCGGCCCAGCCTTCGGTCGCCACCATGCCGTCGCGCGCATCGATCCCCACCGCGACGCGGCCCGGGAAAGCACGGCAGGCCTCGCGCACCAAAGCCGGATTCTTCACCGCCGCGCTGCCCAGAATGACGCGGGTAATGCCGGCTGCCAGCCACGCCTCCACCCCCGCCATGTCGCGGATGCCGCCGCCGAGCTGCACCGGCACGCGCGCCGCGGCCAGGATCGCCGCCACCGCCGCGCCGTTCACTGGCCGGCCGGCAAAGGCGCCGTTCAGATCGACGACATGCAGCCAGGCAAACCCCGCTTCCTGCCAGGCACGTGCCTGGGCGCCGGGATCGTCGGAATAAACGGTCGCCTGATCCATCTCCCCCCGGCGCAGGCGCACGCATTGCCCGTCCTTGAGGTCGATGGCGGGATAAAGGGTCAGTCGGCTCATGCCGGGCGCTCTCCGTTGCGGTCCTCGGCCTTGCCGCGCCGTCCGCCGGGGATTTTCAACATCTTATGGTAGTAAAACCCCCGGATCGTCTGGCCGGCGACGCGGGCATAGGCGGGATGTTCGCCCCAGCGCACATAGCCCAGCCGCTCGTACAGCCGGATCGCCGCTTCCTGCGTCTCGCGCACGTCGAGATTGAGGACGTGATAGCCAAGGCTGCGCGCCCGTTCCTCCACCGCCAGCGTCAGGGCGCGCGCCAGGCCGTGGCCGCGCGCATAGGGGGCGACGAAGGCATGCATCAGATGGGCGGCGAAGGCCTGCGCCTCGTTGTTGCGCGGCGGGCGGACCAGATGGGCGGAGCCGACGATGGAACCGTTCAGCCGGGCGGCGAACAACTCCCGTTCCGGCACCAGCAGCACGCCGCGAAAATAATTTTCCAGCGCCAGCCGCCCCGGCGGATTGAGCCAGCCGAAGCCGCCACCATCGATGATCGCCGCATCGGTTGCCTCGCACAGCGCGTGCAGGTCCTCCTCGGTGAATTCCTCGATCCGCTCGACCGAGATTTGCGCCAGCGCCTCGCTCATGGGGTCCAGCGCAGGAAGTTGGTCAGGATGCGGATGCCGACATCCTGGCTTTTCTCGACATGGAACTGGGTGCCGGCGCGGTTGGCGGCGGCCACCATCGCGACCACCGGGCCGCCATAGTCCGTGGTGGCCAGGATTTCCGCCGGATCACCGCCGGCCAGCGCGTAGCTGTGCACGAAATAGACGTGATCGCCCGGCACCAGCCCGTCCAGCAGCGGATGCGCGCCTTGGGTGAAATCGAGCGCGTTCCAGCCCATCTGCGGCAGGCGCAGCCCGGGTGCGGCCATTTCCGCGATTTCGCCCTTGATCCAGCCGAAACCCGGCGTGATCTGGTGTTCCAGCCCGCGCTCGGCCATCAACTGCATGCCGACGCAGATGCCCAGGAAGGGCTTGCCGCCCTCCGCCGCGCCGATCACCGCGCGCTCCATCCCGGCCACCGCGCCCAGGCCGCGCTTGCATTCGGCAAACGCGCCTTGGCCGGGCACCACCACCCTATCCGCCGCCTCCACCATCGCCGGATCGGCGGTGACATCGATGCGTGCGGCGATGCCCCCCCGTTCGGCGGCCAGGGCCAGGGCACGCGATGCGGAAGCGAGATTGCCGCTGCCGTAATCCACCACCGCGACGCGCATCGGCCGGAGCGATGTCGCGCTGCTCACAGCGAGCCCTTGGTGGAAGGCACGGCGTCGCCTGCGCGTTGATCGGCTTCCACCGCCATGCGCAGCGCGCGCGCCACCGCCTTGAAGCAGGCTTCGGCGACGTGGTGCGCATTGCTCCCGGCGCGCTGGGTGACGTGCAGGGTAAGGGCCGCGTTCATCGCGAAGGCGCGGAAGAATTCCTCGAATAATTCGGTATCCATCTCGCCCACTTTGGGGCGTTCGAACGTTGCGTTCCAGGCAAGGAAGGGCCGGCCGGAAATGTCGATCGCGGCTTCCGCCAGCGCTTCGTCCATCGGCACCAGGGCTTGGCCGAAGCGGCGTATGCCGCGTTTTTCGCCCAGCGCCTGGGCCAGGGCGCGGCCCAGCACGATGCCGACATCCTCGGTCGTGTGATGGAAATCGATGTGCAGATCGCCCTTGGCCGCCACTTCCAGATCGATCAGCGCGTGCCGGGCAAAGGCGGTCAGCATGTGATCGAGGAAGCCGATCCCGGTGGCCACGACGGATTTGCCGGCGCCGTCCAGATCGACGGACAGGGTGATGTCGGTTTCGGTCGTGGTGCGGGTCAGACGGGCGGAGCGGGACATGGGCTTCACCTAACCTGCGCGCGCGGCCCGGTCCAGCGTGAAGCGGGACCGGGCGGCGGCTGGCCTCAGACCACCCGGCAGGCCTCGTCGAAATCCAGCCGGGGGGAGCGGGGGAACAGTTTCTCCGGGTCGCCATAGCCGATATTGACCAGGAAATTCGACCGCCAGCCTTCCACCGACAGGAATTCCTCGTCCACGCGGGCATTGTCGAAGCCCGACATGGCGCCGCAATCCAGACCCAGGGAGCGGGCCGCCAGCATCAGATAGGCGCCCTGCAGCGTGCCGTTGCGGAACGCCGTGGTCGCCGCCAGCGACTCGTTGCCGGTAAACCATTTCGCGGCATCGGGGTTATGCGGGAACAGGCGCGGCAGGTAATCATGGAAACGCGGGTCATAGGCGACGATCACGGTGACCGGCGCGGCCATGGTCTTGTCCAGATTGCCGGCCGAGAGGGCCGGGCGCAGCCGCTCCTTGCCTTCCGGGCTGCGCACGAAGACGAATCGCGCCGGAGAGGAATTGGCCGAGGTCGGCCCCATTTTCACCAGGTCGTACAGCGCATGCAGCGTCGCCTCCTCGATTGGCTGGTCGGTGAAGCCGTTATGAGTGCGGGCTTCGCGGAACAGCCGGTCGAGCGCGGCATCGTCGAGGACCATCGGCACGTTTTCCTTATCGCGGCGGGAAGGGGATCAGAATTCCGCCTGTTCGACGGCGGTGACCTCGGGGACGTAATGGCGCAGCATGTTCTCGATCCCGTGCTTCAGCGTGGCGCGCGAAGACGGGCAGCCGGAGCAGGCGCCCTGCATGTGCAGCGTCACCACGCCGGCGCGATAGCCGCGAAAGACGATATCCCCGCCATCGCCGGCCACTGCCGGGCGCACCCGCGTATCGAGCAATTCCTTGATCTGGGCCACGATTTCGGCATCCTCGGGGGCCACGTCCTCGGCCGCACCGGCTTCATCGGCGCCTTCGATCACCGGGCGGCCGGCCACGAAATGCTCCATGATCGCGCCCAGGATCTGCGGCTTGAGCGCCGGCCAATCGGTCGCGTCGGTCTTGGTGACGGTGATGAAATCGCCCCCCAGAAACACCCGCGCCACCCCGTCCAGGGCAAACAGCGCCCCGGCCAGCGGGCTGCGCGCGGCGGCCTCGGCGCCCGCGAAATCGGCGGTGCCCTGGCCCATCACGTCGCGCCCGGGCAGGAATTTCAGCGTCGCGGGGTTGGGAGTGCCTTCGGTCTCGATGAACATGGCGCGCCTTGCGGTTCTGATCGGCCCGGAGAAAGGGAGGAAGCACGAAAACCGGGCGTCGCCGGGGCAACGTCCGTAGCCGCTAGATCGGCCCAATCCCGGTGCTTGACAAGGGGTGGCCGGGCCGGGACATGAAAACCCGGAACGGAATCGGGACGACGATGCAGGCAGGACACGAAGCGCGACAGCGGCCCGGCTTTCTGCGGCCCGGCTTTCTTCGCCCTCGGGGCGGCCAGGCCAGCGTCACCAATATCGAGCTGTTTTTCGATCTGGTGTTCGCCTACGCCATCACCGATCTGGCTGGCGGGCTGGCCAAAGCCGCCGGCCCCGCCGGGGTGGCGCAGCAGGCGGTGCTGTTCCTGGCGGTCTGGTGGGTCTGGATCTGCACTGCCTGGGTGACCAACTGGCTCGATCCGGCGCGCACCCCGGTCCGACTGCTGCTGCTCGGTCTGACCCTGGCCGGGCTGGTGATGGCCGGGGCTCTGCCGGGCGCTTTCGGCACGGGCGGGGCCGTCTTCGCCTGCGCCTTCGTCGCCATGCAGCTGGGCCGCACCTTGTTCATGCTGTGGGCGCTGGGCAGCGACAGCCCCGCCAATACGCGCAATTTCCAGCGCATCCTGTGCTGGATGGGGCTGGCGGCGGTGTTCTGGCTGGCCGGCGGCGTGGCTGGTGGCGGGCTGCGCTTCGCTTTGTGGGGCGTTGCCATCACCGTCGAATATGTCGGCGCCTGGACCGGTTTCTACGTCCCGCGCCTGGGCGCCACCAACGCCCGGGAATGGGATGTGGAGGGCGGGCACATGGCGGAGCGCTGCTCGCAATTCGTCATCATCGCGCTGGGCGAGGCGGTGCTGGCGAGCGGTGCCCATTTCACCGCGACCGGCGCGCGGGCGGCCACCATCCTTGCGCTGCTGGCTGGTTTCGCGAGCAGTGCGGCGATGTGGTGGCTCTATTTCGACACCGGGGCGGAGCGTGCCAGCGCGCGCATCGCCCAGTCGAAGGAACCGGGGCCGCTGGCGCGCCTCGCCTTCACCTATCTGCATATCCCGATCGTTGCCGGCATCGTCGTCGCCGCCGTCGCCAATGCCCTAGTGCTGATGGACCCGAGCGCCACGGCCGGCGGCGCGACCTGGGCGATCCTGGGCGGGCCGGCGCTGTATCTCGCCGGCTGCCTCGCCTTCAAGACGGTGATCGAGCGTCGTCCGCCGCTGTCGCACATGATCGGCCTGGCGCTGATCGGCCTGCTGAATGCCTGGGGCGAGGGGTTTACGGCGCTGACGCTGGCGGTGCTGGCCGCAGTCGCGCTGATCGTCGCGGCAGTGTGGGAGACGCGGGCGCTGCACAGCCGCAAGAAGCCCGCGCGCGCATTGTGACCGCACCCGCTTCGGTGGCGCCCGCTTCGGTCCGGCCCGCTTCGGTCCGGCCCGCATCGTCGGGCTGGGCAGTGCGGCGATGAACCCCCTATAAAACCCCGACGAAACGGGGAAACGCCATGGACGCAGACTATATCGTGGTCGGCGCGGGATCGGCCGGCTGCGTCGTTGCCGCAAGGCTGAGCGAGACCGGCGCGCGCGTGCTGCTGCTGGAAGCCGGCCCGCGCGACTGGCTGCCCTGGATCCATATTCCGGCCGGGGTGCTGAAGATGCTGTATCACCCGGTGGTGAACTGGAATTACAGCGCCAGCCCCTCCGCCGGCACGGCGGGGCGGCCGATCCACTGGCCGCGCGGGCGTACGCTGGGGGGATCGTCCTCGATCAACGGCATGCTGTACGTGCGCGGTAACCCGGCCGATTTCGATGGCTGGGCGCAGATGGGCTGCCGCGGCTGGAGCTTTGCCGATGTGCTGCCCTATTTCCGCAAATCCGAGGATTACAAGCAGGCCGACGACCCGGAATACCGCGCCAAGGGCGGCCCGCTGAAGGTGGAGGATTACCGCACCATCCTGCCGCTGACCCATCGTTTCGTCGAAGCCGCCCAGCAGGCCGGGTACAAATTCAGCAAGGATCTGAACGGGCGCGAACAGGAAGGCGTAGGCTATTCGCAGATGACGCGGCGCGGGCGCTGGCGCGGTTCCACCGCCCAGACCTTTCTGCGCGAGGCGCGCGGGCGGCAGAATTTGCGCGTGGAGACGAACGCGCTGGCCCATCGCTTGAATTTCGAAGGCCGGCGCTGCGTCGGCGTGACCTATGCCCAGGGCGGCGTGCTGCACACCGTTCGCGCCGCGAAGGAGGTGATCCTGGCCGGCGGGGCGATCAATTCGCCGCATCTGCTGCAAATCTCGGGCATCGGGCCGGCGGCGCATCTGCAATCGCTGGGGGTGGAGGTGATCGCCGATATGCCCGGCGTCGGCGCCAATCTGCAGGATCATTACGTCTCGCGCATTTCGCATCGGGTGCGCGATGCGATCTCGATCAACGAGAAGGCGCGCGGCCTGCGCGTGCTGGGCGAGGCGGTGCGCTTCGCCACCACCGGGCGCGGGGCGCTGACCTTCGGTGTGACCTCCGCCCAGGTCTTCACCCGTTCGGCACCGGAGAAAGCCAGCCCCGATCTGCAACTTCTGTTCACCCCGGCGAGCTACGATGCCACCAAATTCGGCGCGCTGGAACGCGAAGCCGGCATGACGGTGGCGATCTGTCCGGTGCGCCCGGACAGCCGCGGCACGATCCTGGCGAAATCCGCCGATCCGGCGGAGAAACCCGATATTCAGCCGAATTACCTGTCCGATCCGAATGACGGACGGGTGCTGCTGGCCGGCATGCGGGCCAGCCGGGCGATCTTCGCGCAGAAGGCGCTGGCCGCGCATTCGGCGGTGGAGACGCTGCCCGGCAAGGACGTGCAGAGCGATGCCGAGTTGCTGGAATATTGCCGCCAGTACGGCACCACGATCTTCCACCCCGTCGGCACCTGCCGGATGGGCGAAGGGCCGGGCGCGGTGGTGGATGCGCGGCTGCGGGTGCATGGCATCGGCGGGCTGCGGGTGATCGATGCCTCGGTGATGCCGACCCTGACGACGGGAAATACCAACGCGCCGACCATCATGATCGGCGAGAAGGGGGCGGATATGATCAAGGCGGATGCGGGGTAGGCGCGGCGCTATCCGCCCTGGCTTGCCCGCGCCTTGGCCGCCGGATAGACCCCGAGCACCCGCACCTCGGACGAGAAGAACGATAATTCCTCCAGCGCGCGGCGCAGCCCGGGCTGTTCGGGGTGGCCGTCGACGTCGCACAGGAATTGCGTCGCGGTGAACTGCCCGCCCAGCATGTAGCTTTCCAGCTTGGTCATGTTCACGCCATTGGTCGCGAACCCGCCGAGTGCCTTGTACAGCGCCGCCGGCACGTTGCGCACCCGGAACACGAAGCTGGTCATCAGCCCCGGCGTTGCCGGATCGGGGGTGATCGGGCGCGGCGCCATGACGTAGAAGCGGGTGGTGTTGTGGGACGCGTCCTCGACATTGCGGCGGAGAATGTCGAGCCCGTAAATCTCCGCCGCCAGGGCAGAGGCGATCGCCGCTTCCTCGGGGTTGTTCCACTCCGCCACCAGCTTGGCGGCCCCCGCCGTATCGGCCTCCACCACCGGGGTCAGGGCCATGTCGCGCAGCAGTCGGCGCACCTGGCCCAGCGCCACGGTATGCGAATGGGCGCGCTTGAGCCCTGTCGCGGTGGCGCCGCGCGGGGCGAGCAGGCAATGCTCGACCCGCTGAAAATGCTCGCCCACCACGAACAGCCCCGATTGCGGCAGCAGATGATGGATATCGGGCACCCGCCCGGCGAGGCTGTTCTCGCATGGCAGCATGGCGAGCACGGCGCGGCCTTCGCGCACCGCCTCGATCGCGACCTCGAAGCTCTCGCAGGGCAAGGTCTGCATGCCGGGATAGGCTTCACGGCAGGCGAGGTCGGAATAGGCGCCGGGCAGGCCCTGGAACGCGATCATGCCGGTCATGGCAATTCCTTCTTATGCCTTCCCGGCATGAATGGCGCGGGCGCGGTCCAGATCGGCCTGGGTATCGACGCCGAACGGGCCGTGCGGAATCGCCGCCGCGCCGATCCGCATGCCGTTTTCCAGGGCGCGCAACTGCTCCAGCCGCTCGCGCTGTTCCAGCGGGCTTTCGGGCAGCGCGACGAAGCGTTCCAGCGCGGCGCGGCGATAGGCGTAGATGCCGATATGGTGCCAGCGCGGCCCGTCGCCCCAGGGGATCGGCAGGCGGGAGAAATACAGCGCGCGCGCCACCTGCGCGCCCGGGGCGAACAGGCAGGCGGCTTTGACGAAGCTGTCGGTGTGCAGCTCCTCCTCCGAATCGATGGGCACGACCAGGGTGCCGATATCGACCTCCGGATCGGCCAGCGGCGCCAGGGCGGCGCGCAGGCTGGCCGGCGGCAGGGTGGGGAAATCGCCCTGCAGATTGACCACCACGTCATGCGCCCCGCCGGGATCGAGGCTGGCCAGCGCCGCCGCCACCCGGTCGGAACCGGATGGCAGGTCGGGGTCGGTCAGCACCGCGATGCCGCCGGCTTTGCGCACCGCATCGGCAATCGCCGCCTCGCCGCAGGCAACGGCCACCGGGCCGATATCGGCGGCGCGGGCCAGTTCCAGCATGCGCACGATCATCGGCTGGCCATGAATATCGGCCAGCGGCTTGCCCGGCAGGCGCGAGGACGCCATGCGGGCCGGTATGATAACGATAGGATTCAAGGTTGGAACGTTTCCTGTGTGCCCGGGATTGCGGACGGGTTGAAGGTGTCGTTTCGATTCCCTATGGTACCGCGCAGCTTAGGTAGGCGACGGGCGGCACGCAATCGCATCGCCCGGATGGATGCAAGCCGGAACGAAGCGAAGGCTGAACGCGGAAGGCTGAAGGGAGCGGCTTTCCGGGGGCGGGCGCGATGCGCCGCTTCGATGCGATCTTCCACGAAAAGTCTCCGATCCGGCGGTGCCGGCAAAAAAATTCGACGAGGAAGTCCTGATGGATAGCATGGAGGTCAATAAGGGGATTGCCGCCGTCCTGGTCGCGGGCATCGCCTTCTTTCTGACCGGGCTGATCGGCGACCATCTTGTCCACCAGACGATGCTGGAAAAATCCGTCCTCAAGATCGCGGGCGTGGCCGCGACGCCGGCCGGCGGCGGGGCGCCCAAGCCGGTGGTGCTGCCGCCCATCGCCCCGGTGCTGGTCAGCGCCAGCCCGGCCGCCGGGCAGGCGATTGCGCAGCGTGTCTGCGCCGTCTGCCATTCCTTCAACGAAGGCGGCAAGCCGATCGTCGGCCCCAATCTGTACAACGTCGTCGGCGGACCGCACGACCATGAGGCAGGTTTCAGCTATTCCGCCGCGCTGGAGAAGTTCAAGGGCCAGCCCTGGACGTACGAGGCGCTGAATCACTGGCTGTACAACCCTGCCGAATACGCCCCCGGCACGCGCATGGGCTTTGCCGGCTTCCCCAATATCAAGGATCGTGCGGAAGTCATCGCCTATCTGCGCACGCTGTCGCATAATCCGGTGCCGCTGCCGACGCCCGCCGAGGTGAAAGCCGCCGAAGCGCCGCCGGCCGCTGCTGCCAAGCCTGCCCCCGCCGCTGCAGCCCCCGCTGCGGCCCCCGCCAAGCCTGCTGCCGCGCCGGCAGCCGCCGCCCCAGGGCCGGCCAAGGCGCAGTAAAACGTGCCGAGGTCCGGTTGACGACAGAACACGAACCCGACCTCTCCCGCCCTGCTTTTCCCGACCCGGCCGATCGCGATACTCTGATCGCGCTCGCCGAGGCGGCGGCCGATCTGGCCGGGCGCATCATCCGCCCTTATTTCCGCGCCCGGCTGGACATCGACGACAAATCCGATGCCAGCCCGGTGACCATCGCCGACCGCAACGCGGAGCAGGCGATGCGCGCCTATCTTGCCGAGCACTGCCCGGAATACGGCGTGCTGGGGGAGGAATTCGGCCTCGATCGTCCCGCCGCGCCGCGCCGCTGGGTGCTGGACCCGATCGACGGCACCCGCGCCTTCATCACCGGCCGCCCGGTCTTCGGCACGCTGATCGGCCTGCTGGAAGGCGACCGCCCGCTGCTGGGGCTGATCGATCAGCCGATCACCGGGGAACGCTGGATCGGGATTGCCGGGGAAGCGACGCGGTTTCGCGGCAGTTTCGGCGGTGTCCCCGGCACGCGCGCTTGTGCCGCACTGGCGCAGGCGGAACTGTCCTGCACCAGCCCGGAAATGTTCCGCCCGCAGGACAAGCCGCGTTTCGATGCCCTGGCCGCTGCCGCGCGGCGCGTGTCCTGGGGCGGGGATTGCTATGCCTATGGCTTGCTCGCGCTGGGCCAGATCGACGTGATCGCCGAGGCGACGCTGAAACCCTGGGACTGGGCGGCGCTGGTGCCGGTGATCGAAGGCGCTGGCGGACGCATGACCGACTGGGCGGGCGCGCCCCTGCGCCTGGACGGCGATGGCTGCGCGCTGGCGGTGGGCGATGCGGCGCTGCTGGATCAGGCGGTGGCGGCGCTGGCGGCATGAGGCGGCGGGAATTCGGGCTGGGCGTGGCCGGGCTGGTGGTGGCGGCGCGCGCGCGGGCCGGGGCCGCCACCGTGTCGATGCCCGCCTATGCCGTGCTGGGCGCGCCCGCCATGCCGGCCGGGTTCATGCATTTCCCCTTCGTCGATCCGACCGCGCCGAAGGGCGGGGTCCTGCGGCTTTCCTATGTCGGTACCTATGACAGTTTCAACCCGTTCATCCTGCGCGGCACGGCGGCGCTGGGGGTGGTCGGGCCATGGCTGATCCTGCCCGGCGGGGCGGGGGCGGGGTCTTCGGTCGGGCATGTGTGGGAAAGTTTGCTGACCCCCTCACCCAACGAAGCGGCGGTCGGCTACGGCCATATCGCGGCCAGCCTGGAAATGCCGCAGGATCGGCGCTGGATCGCCTTCGATCTTCGCCCGCAGGCGGCGTTTTCGGATGCAACCCCGATCACCGCCGCCGATGTCGCGTTTTCCTATCACACGCTGCTGGAGAAGGGCCTGCCCGGCTATGCGGCGGCGCTGCACGATGTCGCGGGCGTCCATGCCGAGGGCGCGCAGCGTGTCGTGTTCACCCTGAAATCGGGCAGGGACCGGCAATTGCCACTGACCTTGGGCAGCCTGCCGGTGCTGCCTTCGCATTGGTTCGCCGGGCGCGACTTCACCCTGCCGATGGAGGATATGCCGCTCGGCTCCGGCCCGTATCGCGTCACGGCGGCGAGCCTGGGGCACAGCATCACCTTCACCCGCAATCCCGCCTGGTGGGCGCGCGATCTGCCGACGGCGGTGGGAACCAATAATTTCGATACCGTGCAGATCGAGTATTTCCGCGACAGCACCGTGGCGATGCAGGCCTTCAAGGCCGGGCAGATCGACATCCGGGCGGAGAATATCGCCCGTGTCTGGGCGACCGGCTACGATTTCCCGGCCGTGCGCCAAGGGAAAGTGATCAAGCAGCGTTTCCGCCACCATCTGCCGACCGGCATGCAGGGCTGGGCGATCAATACGCGGCGCGGCATCTTCGCCGATCCGCGCGTGCGCCAGGCGCTCGCCATGGCCTATGATTTCGAGTGGGAGAACAAGGTGCTGTTCTACGGACAGTACCAACGCACCACGAGTTATTTCAGCAATACCGATCTGGCAGCGACAGGACTTCCCGAGCCCGGCGAACTCGCGCTGCTGGAACCGTTCCGCGCGGAATTGCCGCCGGCTTTGTTCACCGAGCCCTTCACCCTGCCGGTCTCCGACGCATCGGGCAATGATCGGCCGGTGCTGCTGGCCGCACTCGCTTTGCTGCAACAGGCGGGCTGGACGGTGCAGCATCTGAAGCTCGCCGATGCCAAGGGTGCGCAGATGGGCTTCGAAATTCTGCTGCCCGATCCCGGCTACGAGCGGGTGGCGCTGCCTTACGTGCAGAATCTCCGCCGGCTGGGCATCGCGGTCGGGCTGCGTGTCGTCGATCCGGCGCAGTATCAGCATCTGATGGAGGATTTCGAGTTCGACATGACGCTGTGGATCGTGCCCGGCACCGATATTCCCGGCGCCGAATTGCGCGATGAATGGTCGAGCGCGGCTTCCCGCCAGCCCGGCAGTTCCAACGTCATGGGGGCGGCCGATCCGGCGGTCGATGCGCTGATCGAGAAGGTGATCGAGGCGGCCGATCCGCAAAGCCTGCGGGCCGCGGCGCGGGCACTCGACCGGGTGCTGCTGTGGCGCTGGTACATGGTGCCGGGCTGGGGCAGCAATTCCTTCGATCTGGCATGGTGGAACCGTTTCGCCCATCCTGCGGCGCCGATCCGAGAGGGGATCGACCTCGACCTCTGGTGGGCGAAACCGTGACGCTGTCCTATCTGCTGCGCCGGCTGCTGCTGGTGATCCCGACTTTGTTCGGCATCATCACGATCAATTTCGCCGTGGTGCAACTGGCGCCGGGCGGGCCGGTCGATCAGGTGCTGGCGGAACTGCATGGCCAGGCCGGCGCCAACGGGCTGGGCGGGCGGCTTTCCGGCCCGGTCTCCGATCTCGGCCATGCCGGGCAGTATCGCGGCGCGCGTGGCCTCGACCCCGCCGTGGTGCAGAAGATCCGCGCCATGTTCGGTTTCGATAAGCCGCCTTTGACCCGCTATCTGGAGATGGTCGGCGGCTATCTGCGCTTCGATTTCGGCCGCAGCTTCTTTCGCGGCCAGAGCGTGCTGCATCTGATCGAGGAGCGATTGCCGGTTTCGATTTCGCTCGGGTTTTTCTCGACGCTGATCATCTATTTCGTCTCGGTGCCGCTCGGCATCGCCAAGGCGGTGCGCGACGGATCGCGCTTCGATCTGGCGAGCAGCGCGGTGGTGCTGGTGGGCTATGCGGTGCCGGGGTTTCTGTTCGCGATTCTGCTGGTGGTCCTGTTTGCCGGCGGCGGGGTCTGGCAGATCTTTCCGCTGCGCGGGCTGGTGACGCAGGGTTCGGCGCATTGGCCGTGGTATGCGCGCATCGGCGATTACCTGTGGCATCTGGTGCTGCCGGTCACCGCGATCGTGGCCGGCGGGTTCGCCAGCCTGACCATGCTGACCAAGAATTGCTTTCTGGAGGAAATCCACCGCCAGTACACCATCACCGCGCGGGCCAAAGGCGCTTCCGAACGAAGGGTGTTGTACGGGCATGTGTTCCGCAATGCCGCTTTGCTGCTGGTGGCCGGATTCCCCCAGGCCTTCATCGCCATCCTGTTCACCAGCGCGCTGCTGGTGGAGATCGTGTTTTCCCTGAACGGGCTGGGGCTGCTGGGGTTTCAGGCGGCGATCCAGCGCGATTATCCGGTGATGTTCGGCACGCTGTATATCTTCACCCTGCTGGGCCTGCTGATGCAGATCGTCGGGGATTTCCTCTACACCCTGCTCGATCCGCGGATCGATTTCGATCGCCGGTCATGACTCTCTCTCCCTTGTCGCAGCGTCGGCTGGCGGTATTTCGCGCGCATCGGCGCGGCGTCTGGGCGTTGCGCATCTTCGCCGTGCTGTTCGCGGTTTCGCTATTCGCCGAATTCATCGCCAATGATCGTCCGCTGCTGATCCGTTTCGACGGGCATTGGTTCGTCCCGGTGCTGCATGATTACGCCGAAAGCGATTTCGGCCCCGGCTTTCTGCCGACCGAGGCCGATTACACCGATCCGACGCTGCGCGCGGCGATCGCCGCGCATGGCTTCGCGATCTGGCCGCTGATCCCGTATCATTACGACACCATCGCGCAGAACCTCGCCGCGCCCGCGCCCTCGCCGCCGAGCTGGCGCCATCCGCTCGGCACCGACGATGCGGCGCGCGACGTGTTGGCGCGGGTGATTTACGGGTTTCGCACCTCGGTCCTGTTCGGCTTCGCGCTGACCATCGCGGCGTCGGCCATCGGCATCGCCGCCGGCGCGGTGCAGGGTTTCTATGGCGGGCTGACCGATCTGCTGTTTCAGCGCTTCATCGAAATATGGAACGGCATGCCGCAGCTTTTCCTGCTGATCATCCTGTCGGCGATCATCACGCCCGGCTTCTGGGTGCTGCTGGGATTTCTGCTGCTATTCAGCTGGATGAACCTGACCGGGGTGGTGCGGGCGGAATTCCTGCGCGGTCGCAATCTGGAATATGTCCGCGCCGCCCGCGCGCTGGGGGTTTCCGATCTCGGGGTGATGTTCCGCCACATCCTGCCCAATGCCATGGTCGCCTCGCTGACCTATCTACCGTTCATTCTGTCGGGTTCGGTGACGGTGCTGGCCAGCCTCGATTTTCTCGGCTTCGGTCTGCCGCCGGGTTCGCCCTCGCTGGGTGAATTGGTGGCCCAAGGGCGCGACAATCTGCAGGCGCCCTGGCTGGGCATTACCGCCTTCTGCGTCCTGGGCGGGCTGCTGGTGCTGCTGATCTTCATCGGCGAGGCGGTGCGCGACGCCTTCGATCCGCGCCGGCAGGTGTCATGACCGCCTTGTTGCAGGTGGAAAACCTGTCGGTTGCCTTCGGCGCGCGCCGCGTGGTCGACGATGTCTCCTTCACCCTGGCGGCGGGGCAGACGCTGGCGCTGGTGGGCGAAAGCGGCTCCGGCAAATCGGTCACCGCGCTGTCGCTGCTGGGCCTGCTGCCGAGCGGCGGGCACAACCCCACCGGGCGCATCCTGCTGGACGGCGAGGCGGTGATCGGCGCGAAGCCCGCGACGCTGCAACGCCTGCGCGGCGGCGTTGCCGGTATGGTGTTTCAGGAACCCATGAGCAGCCTGAACCCGCTGCACCCGATCGGCCGGCAGGTGGCCGAAGCGATCCGGCTGCATCGCGATCTTGCCCGCCCCGCCTTGCGCGCAGCGGTGCTGGCGGCGCTGGAACGGGCGGGGTTTGCCGATGCGGCTTCGCGCCTTGATGCCTATCCGCACCAGCTTTCCGGCGGGCAGCGCCAGCGTGTGGTGATCGCCATGGCGCTGGCCAATCATCCCAAATTGCTGATCGCCGACGAGCCGACCACCGCGCTGGATGTGACGATCCAGAACCGCATCCTCGATCTGCTGGCCGGGCTGCGCGCGGCAAGCGGCATGGCGATGCTGCTGATCACCCATGATCTGCGCATCGTGCGCCGCTATGCCGATGCGGTCTGCGTGATGCGGGCGGGCAGGATCGTCGAGGCCGGGACGGTGGAGGCGGTGTTTGCCGCGCCCGCCCATCCCTATACCCGGGCTTTGCTGGGCGCGGTGCCGCACGGCGCGCCGCGCCCGGTGCGCCAGGACGCGGCAACGCTGGTGGAGGTGGCCGGGCTCAGCGTCGATTTCTCCGCCAAGGCCGGGCTGTTGCGCCGCACCGTGGCGCGGCTGCGGGCGGTCGATGATGTGTCGTTTTCCCTGCGCGCGGGGGAGACGCTGGGGCTGGTCGGTGAATCGGGATCAGGCAAATCGACCATCGGCTTTGCCACGCTCGGCCTGTTGCCCGCTACCGGGCGCGTCGCCTTCGCCGGCACCGCCTTGGCCGGGCTCGACAAGCAGTCCATGCGGGCCCTGCGCGCGCGCATGCAGATCGTCTTTCAGGACCCGTTTTCCAGCCTGTCGCCGCGCCTGTCGGTGGCCGAGATCGTCGCCGAGGGCTTGCGCGTGCACGAAGCACAGCTGCGCCCTGCCGCGCGCGAGGCGCGGGTGCGGGCCGCCCTGGCCGAGGTCGGCCTGCCCGAAGATGCCGCCGGGCGCTATCCGCATGAATTTTCCGGCGGCCAGCGCCAGCGCATCGCGATTGCCCGGGCCATCGTGCTGAAGCCCGATTTCCTGGTGCTGGACGAACCGACCAGTGCGTTGGATATGACGGTGCAGGCGCAGATCGTCGCGCTGCTGCGCCGGCTGCAACAGGAACATGATCTGGCCTATCTGTTCATCAGCCATGATCTGGGCGTGGTGCGCGCTTTGGCGCATCGGCTGATCGTGCTGCGTGCCGGCAGGCTAGTGGAGGAAGGCGCGGCGGAGGCGATCTTTGCCGCCCCGCAGCACGCCTATACGCGCGAATTGATCGCCGCCTCCGGTGCGTTGGATCGGCAGACATCCTGACGGAGGGAAAGCGCATGGCGCGTCGTATCGTCGATCTTTCGGTACCGCTGCAAAACGGCGTGCCCGCCGATCCGCCGCGCAATCTGGTGCAGATCGAGTACACCGATCACGATCAATCGGCGCCGCTGGTGGCCGGGTTGTTTCCCGGGTTGGCGCCCGCCGATCTGCCCGAAGGCAAAGGCTGGGCGGTGGAGCAGGTGCGGCTTTCCACCCATACCGGCACGCATGTCGACGCGCCGTGGCATTATCACCCAACCGCGGCCGGCGCGCCGGCACCGACCATCGACGCCCTGCCGCTGGAATGGTTTTTCGGCCCCGGCGTAAAGCTTGATTTCCGCCATCTGCCGGATGGCTACGTGGTGGGTGCTGCGGAGATCGCGGCGGAGCTTGCGCGCATCGGCCATGTTCTGACCCCGGGCGATATCGTGGTGGTGAACACTGCCGCCGGGGCACGCTATGGCGCACCCGATTATATGGATCGCGGCTGCGGTATGGGGCGGGAGGCGACATTGTTCCTGACCGGCGCGGGCGTGCGCGTGGTCGGCACCGATGGCTGGAGCTGGGATGCCCCGTTCCGTCACACCGCGGCGCGCTTTGCAGCGACCGGCGATGCCGCGATCATCTGGGAAGGGCACAAGGCGGGGCGGGAGGCGCCCTACTGCCAGATCGAGAAGCTGCATAATCTGGAGGCGCTGCCCCCGACCGGCTTCGAGATTGCGTGTTTTCCCGTGAAACTCCATCGCGCTTCCGCCGGCTGGACGCGGGCGGTGGCGATCTTCACCGAGTAAGCGAGAGATCGAGGGCAGCGATTTCGGCCAGCAGGGCGCGCAATCGGGCGGCTTTGGCCGGGCCGAAAGCCTGTTCGAAGCGGGTTTGCGCGGTCTGCCACAGCGGCGCGCTGGCGGCCAGCAAGGCCGTGCCGGCTTGCGTCAGGCGCACGATCCGCCCGCGCCCATCCGCCGGATCACGTTCCACGCTCAGCAGCTTTCGCGCCACCAGCGGCTTGATCATATGCGCAAGGGCAGAGCGATCCAGCACCAGCGCGGCGGCCAGATCGCCCATGCCGGGTGCGCCGAGACGCGCGACATGGACCAGGATGGCGCGCTGCGTGCCGCGCAGATCGAGCGGCGCCAGGGCTGCATCATAGAGCAGCGAGACATGGCGCGCGGCTTTGCGCAGCGCAGTGCCGTTGCAGGTGCCGGGGCTGGGCATGGGCGTTCCGGGCGTGTAGGGTAGTGGCATATGCCAGTATCTCGCGCGCCGGACAAGCGCGCACAGCACAAGGAATGCGGATCATGCGCCTTCTCGTGGTCGGTGCCGGGGCGACCGGCGGCTATTTCGGCGGACGTCTGGTGCAGGCCGGGCGCGACGTGACGTTTCTGCTGCGTCCGGCCCGTGCCAAAGCGATCGCCGCCGACGGATTGCAGATCGTCAGCCCGAACGGCGATGTCGTGCTGCATCCGCAGGTGGTGACCACCGGGCAGATCGCCGGGCCGTACGATGCAGTGCTGCTGACGGTGAAAGCCTTTGCGCTGGAGGCGGCGCTTGCGGATATCGCCCCGGCCGTCGGGCCGGGGACGATGATCGTGCCGGTGCTGAACGGCATGCGCCAGGTCGATGCCATCACCGCGCGCTTCGGTGCCAAGGCCCTGGTCGGCGGGGTGTGCAAGGTCGCCACCACGCTCGATCCGCAGGGGCGCATCGTGCAGCTGAACAAGATGCAGGAAATGGCCTATGGGGAGATGGACGGCACATCCTCCGCCCGCACCGAGGCGCTGCATGCGCTGATGGACGGTGCCGGTTTCCTGTCCCGCCTGACGCCGCATATCGCGCGGGAGATGTGGGAGAAATGGATCCTGCTGGCGACGCTGGGCGCCATCACCTGCACGATGCGCGGCAATATCGGCGAGGTTGCCTCCGCCCCCGGCGGTGTGGCTTTCGCGACCGGCATCCTTGATGAGGTGCTGGCCATCGTGAACGCTGCCGGCATCCCCCCGTCGGAAGGCTATGCCGAAACCGTGCGCAGCCTGATCAGCCAGAAGAATTCCCAGCAATCGCCGTCGATGTATCGCGATCTTTCGGCCGGCCTGCCGATCGAGGCGGAGCAGATCGTCGGCGATCTGGTGGCGCGCGGCGCGGCGAAGGGGGTGGCCGCGCCGCTGCTGTCGGCGGCGTTTGTCCATCTTTCGGTGTATCAGGCAAAACATCGCTGAAACGCCGCCCTGGTCGGCGTTCCGCCCTTCGGCTAGGCTTGCGGAACGTTCCGGTCAGGGGGAAACGATATGTTCGGCGGGTTTCTGCGCAGATCGCCCAAGCCCGTCCCGGAGCCTCCGGCGGCCGTGGAGCCGGCCCCGCCTGTCATCGCCAGCCTGTTTCCGCCGGGGCATTTCTATTCCCCGGTGGTGGATCCCGCGACGCTCGATCGGGCAGGGTTCCAAACTCGGCTCGCTCAGGATCCGCTGGCCGGCGTGGCGCTCGATTTCGACGCGATGGATCGGCTGTTCGCGCGGTTGATGCGCCATTATGACGCGATTGTCTTCCCGTCCCAGGCGGACGGGCAGACGCGCTATCATTACGAGAACGACCAATTCTCCTATGGCGATGCGATCATCCTGGCGGCGATGCTGCGGGAATGGCGTCCGAGCCGCTATATCGAGGTGGGATCGGGGTTTTCCAGCGCGGTAGTGCTGGATACCAATGATGCGATGGGCGCGGCGACCGCCTGCACCTTCATCGAACCTTATACCGAAAGACTGGAATCGCTGCTGCGCGCCGCCGATGCCGGGCGCGTCACGGTGCTGCGCGCACGGGTGCAGGATGTGCCACTCGACATATTTGATCCCTTGCAGGCCGGCGATATCCTGTTTCTGGATACGACGCATATCGTGAAAACCGGCAGCGATGTGCTGCACGAGGTGTTTCACATCCTGCCGCGCCTGGCATCTGGCGTGATCGTACATTTCCACGATGTGTTTGCCGGCTTCGAATATCCCGAGCGCTGGGTGTTCGAGGAAAACCGTTCCTGGAACGAGCAATATCTGCTGCGCGCCTTCCTGATGTATAATTCCGCCTTCGAAATCCTGTTTGCCAATCACTGGTATTTCCGCAAACGCCGGGCGGAGGTGGCGGCAAGTGCGCCGCTGATCGCGCGCAATGCCGGCGGCGGGCTGTGGCTGCGCAAGCGCTGACGGGCGATTATCCCGCCAGCCAGTCCCGCACCTGATCGCGGATGAAGGCGGCATCCGCCGGGTTGGGTTCGGGATTGCCGGCGCGATGGCCCCAGATGCTGGGGATCGGGCGCAGCGCGGCGCGGGCCAGATGGGGCAGTTCCGCTTCGTTATCGGCAACCCGGAAATAAAGATCGGTCTCGCCGGGCAGCAGCAACACCTTCGCGCGGATCGCCGCCAGGGCGCGGGGAAGATCGCCGCCATAGCGCGGATCGGCCGCGATATCGGCGGCGTCCCAGGTTTGCAACTGGGCCAGCAGATCGGCGGCGGGGCGGGCGGCGAACCGCGCCTCCCAGCCGCGCGTCAGGAAATCCTCCAGATCGGCGGCGCCGAGATTGGGTGCAGGGGCGGAGGCCAGATGCAGCCCGGCGCGATAGAAATCCTGGCTCAGCCCCCAGCCGGCATAGATGCGTGCGAAGGCCCGCTTGGCGGCCTCGGGCTCGGCGCTGAAACGCCCATTCCCCTGATATTCCGGTGCCGCGCGCAGCACCGCCATCTGGCCGCGCAGAAACACCTGGTTGTGCACGGCGGTGCGGGCAACGCTGCACACCGCGACGATGCGGTCCACCGCATCGGGGAACAGCGCGGCCCAGTGATAGGCCTGCAAGCCGCCCATCGACCAGCCATAGACGCAGGCCAGACGTTCAATCCCCCATTGCGCCGCCAGCAGGCGCTGCTGGGCCGCGACGTTATCGGCGATCGTTACCAGCCCCGGCCAGTCCGGCGTGTTGGACGGGCTGGAGGACAGGCCGTTGGCGAACATATCCACCTGCACGATGAACCAGCGCGCAGGGTCCAGAATCCCATCCGGGCCGATCAGCCAGGTCAGTTCCGGGTGGCGGGCGCCGTAGCTGGTGGGATAGAGGAGGACATTATCCCGCCCCGGCGACAGCGTGCCATGGCTGCGCCAGGACAGGCGCGCGCCGGGCAGCACCGCGCCCGATGTCAAAGCCAGGTCGCCCAGCTCGAAAACGCCCGTTTCGCTCGGCCAATCCATCGCACTGCTCCCTCGCAACCCTGCAATGATGGCCTTGCGTCAAGGATTTGGCGAGATGCCATTGCGATGATCCTGCCCGGGGGCATAGACAGGCGGCAGGTTTACGCCGCGTCCGTCGTTCCCTTGCCGGAGAGTTACGCATGACCCAGAGCACCCCCATCGCCGTCACCGCCATTGCCGGCGACGGCATCGGCCCCGAGGTGATGGCGGCGACCAAGCGCATCCTGGCCGCCGGCTGCGCGCGCATCGCGTGGGAGGATGCCGAGGCAGGGGCTGCGGTCTTCCGCCGCGGCATCGCCACCGGCGCGCCGCGCGAGACGCTCGATTCCATCGCGCGGACCGGTATTGCGCTGAAAGGCCCGCTGGAAACCCCGGTCGGCTTCGGGGAGAAATCGGCCAACGTCACGCTGCGCAAATATTTCGAGATGTACGGCAATATCCGCCCGGTGCGCGAATTGCCCGGCATCGTCACGCCCTATTCCGGGCGCGGCATCGACATGGTGATCGTGCGCGAGAATGTCGAAGACCTGTATGCCGGCATCGAGCACATGCAGACCAATGCGGTGGCGCAATGTCTCAAGCTGATCAGCGAGCCGGGCTGCGAGCGGATCGTGCGTCTGGCCTTCGGGCTGGCGGTGGCGGAGGGGCGCAAAAGCCTCGCCTGCGCCACCAAGGCGAATATCATGAAAATGACCGAGGGCATGCTGAAGCGCGTGTTCGAGCGGGTCGCCCCGGATTTCCCCGATATCGCGGCCAGCCATCTGATCATCGATAATTGCGCCCATCAGCTGGTCATCGCGCCGGAACAGTTCGACGTGATCGTGACGACCAACATGAACGGCGACATCATCAGCGACCTCGCCGCCGGTCTGGTCGGCGGGCTGGGCGTCGCGCCCTCGGCCAATCTGGGCGACCAGGTCGCGATGTTCGAAGCGGTGCATGGTTCCGCGCCGCAGATCGCCGGCAAGGATCTCGCCAATCCCACCGCGCTGCTGCTTTCGGCGGTGATGATGCTGCGCCATGTCGGCGATTTCGACGCCGCCGAAAAGATCGAACAGGCGGTGCTGGTGACGCTGGAGGAGGGGCGCAACCTGACCGGCGATATCGCCAGGCGCGGCCAGGGCGTCGGCACCGGCGCCTATACCGATCAGGTGATCGCCAATCTCGGCCGGCAATCCTCCCGCGCCTCGCGGCACTATTCCCGCCTGCAGGTGCCGCATTGGGAGGCGGCGACCTGGCATCACGAGCCGGCCACGCGTGAGCTGGCCGGCATCGACGTATTCCTGGAAAGCGCCGACAGCGCCGAGGCGGTCGGTGCGGGCATGCTTGCCGCCGTGACCGGCAGCCCGTTCCGGCTGGCCGGTATTTCCAATCGCGGCGCGCAGGTCTGGCCGGCGACCGGCGGGCGCAGCTTCCTGGTCGATCATTTCCGCGCCCGTTTCCTGCTGGAAACGCCGATCGCGGGCGATGGCGCGGCGGAAATCGCCGATCTGCTGGGCCGGCTGGGGGGCTGGCGCTGGATGCATTTGGAGAAGCTGCAACGCTTCGACGGGGTGGACGGCTTCGCCAAGGGCCAGGGGGAGTCATGACGGGGGAGGCCTGATCGGGGGGGCTGACGCGGCGTGCTGCGCATCCTGGCCATCGGGCGGTTGAAGGACACGCCGGAGGCGGCGCTGGTGGCCCGCTACGCAACCCGCATCCGCCCCAGCCTGAGCGTGACCGAACTACCCGATGGCAGCGGCGCCCCGGCCGAGATCAAGCGGCGCGAGGGGGCAGCATTGCTCGCCGCCCTGCCGGAAGGGGCATTCGCGGTGGCGCTCGATCTCGGCGGGGAGGCGCCGGACAGCGTGGCGCTGGCGCGGAAGCTGGAACGCTGGCTGGGCCTCGGCCGGCCGGTCTGCTTTCTGATCGGCGGGGCGGAGGGGCTGGATGCTGCGGTGTTGGCCCGCGCCGATGCGGTGCTGTCGCTGGGCGCGATGACCTGGCCGCATGCTTTGGCCCGGGCGATGCTGGCCGAGCAGTTATATCGCGCCCGCGCGATTGCCGGCGGACATCCGTATCACCGGGCGGGCCGGCCGGAGTGATGGTCGGCTTGCTTGTCCGGCGCGGTGGCTCCGGGCTACTCCGGTGCGGCCCGCAGCGGGGTGAGCAGGACGGGAGGCAGCGATGGCGCAGACCACACGACCGGTGATGCTGGTGATCCTCGACGGGTTCGGCTGGCGGGAAGAACGCGCCGACAACGCTGTTCTTCTTGCCGATACGCCCAATTTCGACCGCCTCTGGCAGGACTGCCCGCACGCCTTCCTGCGCACCTCCGGCGGCGATGTCGGCCTGCCGGACGGGCAGATGGGCAATTCCGAGGTCGGCCATACCAATATCGGTGCCGGGCGGGTGGTGATGCAGGAATTGCCGCGCATCGGGCGCGCCATCGCCGATGGCAGTCTGGCGAAGAACGAGGCGCTCGCCGATTTCACCGCCGCGCTGAAGAAATCCGGCGGGACGTGTCATCTGATGGGCCTCGTCTCTCCGGGCGGGGTGCATGCGCATCAGGACCATGCCGCCGCGCTGGCCGGCATGCTCGCCCGCGCCGGCATCCCGACGGTGATCCATGCGTTCACCGATGGGCGCGACACGCCGCCACGCTCCGGCGCGGAGGATCTGGCGCGGCTGGTAACGGCGCTGCCCGCCGACACGCGGATCGCCACCGTCTGCGGCCGCTATTTCGCCATGGATCGCGACAAGCGCTGGGATCGGGTGCAGCGCGCCTGGAAGGCGATGGTGCTGGCCGAGGGGGAGAAGGCCGAGGACGCCGTCGCCGTGCCGCGCGCCGCCTATGCCCAGGACGTCACCGACGAATTCATCGCCCCCACGGTGATCGGCGATTATGCCGGCATGAAGGATGGCGACGGCGTGCTGTGCTTCAATTTCCGTGCCGACCGGGCGCGGGAAATCCTCGCCGCGCTGCTCGATCCCGCCTTCGACGGCTTCGCCCGCGCGCGCAGCCCGAAACTCGCCGCCGCTTTGGGCATGGCGCGCTATTCCGACGATCTGGCGCCCTTCCTGGGCGTGCTGTTTCCGCCCCAGAGCCTGACCCGCATTCTGGGCGAGGTGGTGTCGGAGGCCGGGCGCACCCAACTGCGCATGGCCGAGACCGAGAAATATCCGCACGTCACCTATTTCCTGAATGGCGGGCGGGAGAAGCCTTTCGCGGGCGAGGATCGCATCATGGTGCCGTCCCCCAAGGTCGCGACCTATGATCTGCAACCGGAAATGTCGGCCCCGGAACTGACCGACAAGGCGGTGGCGGCGATCGAGAGCGGGAAATACGATCTGATCGTGCTGAATTTCGCCAATCCCGACATGGTCGGCCATACCGGCAGCCTGCCGGCGGCGATCAAGGCGGTGGAGACGGTGGATGCCGGGCTGGGCCGCATCGCCCGCGCGGTCGCCGCCCAGGCGGGCGCGCTGCTGGTGACCGCCGATCACGGCAATTGCGAATTGATGAAAGACCCCGAAACCGGCGGGCCGCATACCGCGCACACCACCAACCCGGTGCCGGTGCTGCTGATGGGCGGCGGTGCCAAGGCGCTGCACGATGGCAGGCTGGCCGATCTGGCGCCGACTTTGCTGGCGCTGATGGGGCTCGATCAGCCAGATGAAATGACCGGGCGTAGCCTGATCGGGACCGATTGAGGCGGATGCGCCACGGCCTGTACCTGGCGCCGATGCTGGCAATGGCGGCGGTCGCTGCCCGGGCCGCCCCGGCGCATCCGGACCATGCCGCTGCGGCGCCGGCGGCCGAGCAGACGCGGGCGGCCAGGCAGATGCACGCCGCCGAGCAGGCACGGGAAGCCGCCCTGGCGGCGCAGCG
>JAGWRU010000125.1 GCA_028869595.1 Rhodospirillales bacterium | reverse complement strand
CCAGGCGGGGGCCGCCTATGGCCTGTCCTATGTCTTTGCCCGCACCGGCGGCGCGTATCGGCTGCTGTTCGGCCTGGGTGCGGGCGCGATGGTGCTGGCGCTGGCGATCGACCTGGCCGCCGCCGCCGGTCGCCGTAATAACGAGTTCTGAACAGGAGAGTTCCGTGACCCCCAATCCCGACACGATCACCGGTCTGGAAACCCCGCGCGGCGACGGCAATGCGCGCGATGCGCTGATCGGCTTCTACCGTGCCTTTAACGCGCGCGACCTCGATGGGCTTGCCGCCAACTGGGCAGCGGCGGAGGCACCCAGCATGGATAATCCGATCGGCGGCATCCGGCGCGGCTGGCCGGCGATCCGCGAAGCCTATGAAAGATTATTCAACGGCCGCGCCCGGGTGCAGGTGGCGTTTCACGATTTCACCGAAGCAGGCGGCGCCGACTGGCATATTTTCGTCGGGCGGGAGAAGGGGATGTGCGAAACGGTGGATGCACGGCTCGATCTGCGCATCCGCACGACCCGCTGGTTCACGCGCCAGGATGGGGTATGGCGGCAATTGCACCATCATGGCTCGATCGAGGAGCCGGCGATGCTGGCCGCCTATCAGAGCGTGATCTTCGGCGCGCCGCTATCGGCGCCCGGCTGAGCGGGGCGCCGCCTGGCGCAACACTGCATCGCGCGCCGCCCTGCTTGACGCAGATCAATGCGAGCCGATGCTGGTTCTGCGACGCCAGCGTCAGCCAGGGGAGTATTCCAATGAGTTTCTCGCGCATTCTGATCGCCGTCGATGGCAGCGAATCCTCGTTCGAGGCAGCGCGTACCGGCTTCGCGCTGGCCGCCACGCTGGGGGCGAAGATGGCCACGATCTACGCGGTGGAGCCGCGCATCGCCTACACTGCGGCGATGGGGGTGATGCCCGGCGATTTGCTGCCCGACCCGGCGGTGGAGGGCAAGGATGCGGAGCAGGCCTTGCGTGCCGCCGTCAGCGTGCCCGATGCGGCCGAGATGCTGGTGCGCTCGGGCGTCGGGCCGGTGGCCGCGACCATCGCCGAGGCGGCAAGTGAGTGGCATGCCGATCTGGTGGTGATCGGCAGCCATGGCCGCAGCGGCATCGGGCGCGTGCTGCTGGGCAGCGTCGCCGAAGCGGTGGTGCGCGGCGCGCCCTGCCCGGTGCTGGTGGTGCGCGGCAAGAAGGGCGGCTGATCCCGCGTTCGACCGGCCGGCGCCGTCCGGTCGGATTTTGCCCGGCGCGGTTCAGCCCATCGCAAAGCGGATGGCGGAGGCGGCGGCGATCAGCCATACCGCGCCGCCGATTTCGCGCCCACGCCCGGCCAGAAGTTTCACCGCGCAATGGACGATGAAGCCCAGCCCGATGGCGGTGGCGATCGAGAAGGTGAACGGCGTCGCCAGGGTGATGACCACGGCCGGCAGATACTCGGTGGTGTCGTCCCAGGCGATGTCGCGCAGGGCGCGGGCCATCAGACAGGCGACGAAGACCAGCGCCGGGGCGGTCGCGAAAGCCGGGATCGCCATCGCCAGCGGCGCGAAGAACAGGGTCAGCGCGAACAGCACGGCCACCACCAGCGCGGTCAGGCCGGTGCGTCCGCCGGCTTCGATCCCGGCCGCGCTTTCGATGTAGCTGGTGGTGGTGGAGGTGCCGAGCACCGCGCCGAGGATCGCCCCGCCGCTATCGGCCAGCAGCGCCTCTCGCAGGCGCGGCACCGTGCCGTCCTTCGCCATCAGCCCGGCGCGATGGGTGGTGGCGATCAGCGTGCCGGCATTGTCGAGCACATCGACCAGAAAAAACGTGAATATCACGCTGCCGACGCCAAGCCGCAGCGCACCGGCGACATCCATCTTGAGGAAAGTCGGCGCGAGCGAGGGCGGGGCCGATACCAGCCCGTGAAACTGCGTCAGTCCGAACGGAATGCCCAGCGCGGCGACTGCCAGAATGCCGATCAGGATCGCTGCCCGCACGCCGCGCGCGGCCAATCCCGCGATCAGCAGGAAGCCCAGGCAGGAGAGAATGGTCGCCGGCTTGTCGAAATGCCCAAGCGTCACCAGCGTGGCCGGGCTGCGCACCACCACGCCCATATCCTCCAGCCCGATCAGGCCGAGGAACAGGCCGATCCCCGCGCCGATACCGAGCTTCAGCGACAGCGGAATGGAATTGATGATCCATTCGCGGATGCGAAACAGGCTGATCGCCAGAAACAGCAGGCCCGACAGAAACACCGCGCCCAGCGCCACCTGCCAGGGGATTTTCATGCCCAGCACGACGGAATAGGCGAAATACGCGTTCAGCCCCATGCCGGGCGCCAGCGCGAGCGGGTAATTGGCGAATAAAGCCATGGCCAGCGTCGCCAGCGCCGCGGCGATGCAGGTGGCGGTGAAGGCGGCACCGTGATCGATGCCGGCGGCGGCCAGGATGTTGGGATTGACCGCAACGATATAGGCCATCGTCAGATAGGTGGTCAGCCCGGCCAGAATTTCCGTGCGCAGGCTGCTGCCGGCGGCGCGTGGATCGAACAGGCTGGCGCGTGCGGGGTGGGGCATGGCAGCCTCCCTGATCTCGGTGCCGGCCGATCCTTACGGGGCGCGCGCGATTCGGGGAATGACGGCGCGCCCATCGCGCCTCAGCCCGGCTGGGGAATGCGCCAGCCCTCCTCGGTGGCGATGCGCCGGTCATAGGCCGCGATCGCTGCGGCGTATTCCAGGGTCAGGGCGACATCGTCCAGCCCTTCGACCATGCAGCGCTTGCGGAACGGGTCGATGGCGAAGTCGCACGTTGCGCCATCCGGATCGGTCAGGCGCTGGGCCGGCAGGTCGACGGTCATCGTGCTGCCCGGCATGGCGGTAAGGCGGGCGAGCAAGGCGGCGATCCGCGCCTCCTCCAGCGCGATGGTCAGCAGCCCGTTCTTGGCGGCGTTGGAGGCGAAGATGTCGCCGAAGCTGGGCGCGATCACGCAGCGTATGCCGCCATCGACCAGCGCATAGACCGCCCCCTCGCGTGAGGAGCCGCAGCCGAAATTGCGGGCCGCGACCAGGATCGCGGCACCCGCGGCGGCTGGCGCGTCGAGCGGAAACCCGTCTTCGCCGGCGCGCAGATCATGGAACAGAAACTGCCCGTAGCCGACGCCGCGCGGCTGCTTCAGGAAGCGGGCCGGGATGATCTGGTCGGTATCGACATTGGCGCGGTCCAGCGCCACGGCGGCGGCGGTCAGAACGGTGAACGGGGTGGCCATGGCTCAACCCTCCTGCAACTGGCGGACATCGCTGATCCGCCCGGTCACGGCGGCGGCGGCGACCATGGCCGGGCTCATCAGATGGGTGCGCGCGCCCGGTCCCTGCCGGCCCTGAAAATTGCGGTTGGTGGTGGAGGCGGAGCGCTGGCCCGGCGCCAGCAGATCGCCATTGATGCCGACGCACATCGAACACCCGGCCTCTCGCCATTCCAGCCCGGCCTCGCGGAAGATGCGGTCCAGGCCTTCCGCCTCCGCCTGGGCGCGAACCGGGGTGGAGCCGGGCACGACAAGGCCGGGCACCACCGCGCGCCGGCCGCGCAGCACGGCGGCAGCGGCGCGCAGATCCTCGATCCGCGCATTGGTGCAGGAGCCGATGAAGACGCGGTCGATGGCGATCTCCTGCAGCGCCATGCCGGGCGTGAGGCCCATATAGTCCAGCATCGTGCGGATCTCGCCGGCCTGCGCACCGCGCGGTTCCGGCACCCGGGCGGTGATCGGCAGGGCGGTTTCCGGACTGGTGCCCCAGGTGACATGCGGGGTGATGGCGCCGGCGTCCAGCGTCACTTCCCGGTCGAAAGCGGCGCCGGGATCGCTCGGCAGCGCGCGCCAGGCGGCGACGGCCTGATCGAATAATGCGCCTTTCGGGGCATAGGCACGACCGGCGACCCATTGGAATGTCGTCTCGTCCGGGGCGATCATGCCGGCCCGCGCGCCGGCTTCGATCGACATGTTGCAGATGGTCATGCGTCCGGCCATGTCGAGCGCGCGGATCGCCGCGCCGTCATATTCCAGCACATGGCCGGCCGCGCCGCCCGCGCCGATCCGCGCGATGATCGCCAGGATCACGTCCTTCGCCGCGACATGCGCGCCGAGCGCACCGTCCAGCGTGACGCGCAGCGTGCGCGGCCGGCGCTGCCACAGCATCTGGGTGGCGAGCACATGCGCAACCTCGGTCGCGCCGATGCCGAAGGCCAGCGCCCCGAAGGCGCCATGGGTGGAGGTGTGGCTGTCGCCGCAGACCAGGGTCAGGCCGGGCAGGGTGATGCCCTGTTCCGGGGCCACGACATGAACGATGCCCTGGCGCGCATCCGAAAGGCCGAAATGGGCGATGCCGTGGCGGGCGGCGTTCTCGGCCAGCAGCCGGACCATGCGCGCAATGGCCGGATCGGCGATCGGCCGGGCGCGGTCGCGGGTCGGCACGTAGTGATCGGCGACGGCGAATGTCAGTTCCGGCCTGCGGATATGCCGCCCGGCATGGTCGAGCATGGCGAAGCCGTGAAACGAGCCTTCGTGCAGCAGATGCCGGTCGATCCCGAGCAGGGCCTGACCGTCTTCGCGCATGGCCACGACGTGGGATTGCCAGACTTTATCGAACAGGCTGCGTGGCGCGGCATTCATGGTGCGGTTCCGTTCTTCCCGTTCTGCCGCTGCATCCCCGCGGCCGGTGCGGCGATCCGGCCGAGACCCGCGCCGGCATGCCGCCCATGATCCGAACGATAGCCTGCGGCGATGCGCGCGGACAGTACGCATGCCGGCGCGGCGGTGCCATCGCGCCCGGAACCGCATCGCCGGGCGGGGGCGGCACCGGCGCCGAAGAGAACCGGCGGCAGGCCGATCACCCGCTGATTTCCCCGATCAGTTCGGCAATCGTTGCGATGCGCGCGATCGGACGCAGCCCGGCAATGGCTTGCGCATGCAGGGCGGGTGTCGGGGCGGCGCAGCCATCCTCGATCACGGTGACGTCGAATTCGCGGACATGGGCATCGCGCACGGTGGAGGCGACCCCGCCATTGGTCACGACACCCGCCACCAGCAGCCGGGTGATGCCGTTCTTCGCCAGCACCCATTCCAGCCGGCTTTGATAGAAGGCGGAATAGGCGATCTTCTCCACCGCCAGATCGGCCGGCTGCAAGGCATCGACCAGCGCATGGCCCCAGCCGCCGGGCAGAAAATCGCCGCGTTTGAGGAAGGGCCGCAACGCCTTCAGATGCGGGCGGATCATCGGCTCTCCACCGCGGCCGGGGACCAGGGTGAAATGGGTGGAAACGATCCAGCCGCCGCCGGCACGGATGCGATCGGCCAGCGGCGCCAGCCGCGCGGGCAGGGCGGCGGCCTCGGGCGAGACCATGCCGGCCCGGCCATAGGCGCCATCGGGATGCAGGAAATCATTCTGCAGATCGGCCGCGAGCAGCGCCGTCTGCGCCAGCGGAACCGGCGCGTGGTTCATGCTTCTGCCCCCGCGCGGGTGACGATGACATTGCCCAGCCGGTCGACGCGGGCGCGCAGATCGGGATCGATCACCGTGGTCGCATCGGGCTGTTCCAGAATGGCCGGCCCCGCGATCTCCGCCCCGACCGGCAGGGCGAGACGGTCATACACGGCCGTGTCGTGCCAGGCGCCGGCGAACCACACCGCGCGGCTTGGGCGCGTGGCGGCGGCAAGGCTGGCATCGGCGTCCGGGGCGAGGGCGGAGAGATCGAAGTGCGGGCGCCGACCGATCGCGGCGGTGCGGAGATTGACGATGCGCATGCCGAGCCCGTCGAGCAGCCGGCTGAAGGAGGTGCGATAGGCGGCTTCGAAGGCCGAGCGGATCATCGCATGGCTGATGCCGGTGCCCGCGGGCGACAGCGTCACCGGCAGCGGCACGGCGACCGTATGGGTCTGGCCGATATAATGCATGTCGAGTTCGAACATCGTGTCGATGCGCTCGACGCTCAGCCCCGCCTCGCGCACCACCGCGATGGCGGCATCGGCCGTGGCGCGCATGCGCGCGTCGAGCGCATCCGGGTTCAGCGTGTCGAGCGTCAGATTGACGGTCTGCACATGGTCGTGGCGGATATCGGCGATGATGCAGCCCAGCGCCGAGGTGACGCCGGGATAGCGCGGCACCAGCGCCGCCTTCAGCCCGACATCCTTCAGCAGCGCGCCGACATGCAGCGCGCCGCCGCCGCCGAAGGGCACGGCCGCGAATTTGCCTGGATCATGGCCACGCTCGATCGACACGAGACGGATCGCCCCGGCCATGCGGCTGTCGGCGACGCGCACGATCGCCTCGGCCGCGGCCATCGCATCGAGGCCGAGCGGCATGCCGACATGCTGCGCGATCGCCGCTTTGGCCGCCGCTACATCGAGCCGCGCCAGCGCGCCGCCGATCGGCTTTTCGGCATTGATGCGCCCAAGCACGACATTGGCATCGGTCAGGGTCGGTCGGGTATTGCCCTGGCCGTAGCAGACCGGTCCGGGCCGCGATCCCGCGCTTTCCGGCCCGACCTGCAGGAAGCCGCCGGCATCGACATGGGCGATCGAGCCGCCGCCGGCGCCGATCGTCGTGATCTCGATCATCGGGGTGCGGATCACCAGGCCGAAATCGACGGTGGTTTGCGCGGCCAGCGCTGTCTCGCCTTCCACCACCACGGAAACGTCGAAGGAAGTGCCGCCCAGATCGCCTGTGATGACATTGGCGAAGCCGGCGGCGCGGGCGATGGCGGCTGCGGCGATCACGCCGGCCGCCGGGCCGGACAGCGCGGTGCGCACCGGCAGGCGACGCGCCGTCTCGGTCGACATCACCCCGCCATTGGATTGCACGATATGAAAGCGCCCGGTGAAATCCTGGCTGGCCAGCGCGGCATCCAGCTTGGCCAGATAACTCCCCACCACCGGCTGCAGATAGGCATTCAGCGCGGTGGTCGATGTCCGCTCGAACTCGCGGATCTCGGGCAGGATGCGCGAGGAGCATTCGACATGCGCATTGGGCCACACGCCAAGCGCCGCGGCGCGCGCCACCTCCTCGTTGGCGGGGTTGGCATAGGCGTTCAGGAAGCAGATCGCCAGCGCCTCGGCGCCGGCGGCGTGCAGCGCACGGGCGGCGCGGGCGACATCCTCGGGGTCGACGGCCTGGCGGATCGTCCCATCGGCCAGGACGCGCTCGGCCACCTCGACGCGCATGTCGCGATCGATGACGGGGATGAAATCGCCCCACAGCCCCCAGGTATGGCGCCGGTCACGGCGGCGCATTTCCAGCACGTCGCGAAATCCCGCCGTGGTGATCAGGCCGATCCGCGCGCCCTTGCGCTCCAGCAGCGCGTTGGTGCCGACCGTGGTGCCATGCACGATCGAGGAGAGATCGGCCACCGCGCCGAATTGCGCCAGGCCGTGCAGGAATCCCACCGCCTCGTCGCCGCGATTGGACGGGACTTTCGCGGTGCGGAAATGACCCGTCGCTTCGTCGAAATGGAACAGATCGGTGAAGGTACCGCCGACATCGACGCCGACCAGGCCGGCCTTGCTGCTCATGCTTCGCCATCCATGCCGTATGCGCGCGCCGCGGCTTCGGCGCTGACATAGCCCAGCCGCACATCGCGGCGGATCCGCGCCCGATCGCGTCCGGCAGGATCGCCCCAGCCGCCGCCGCCCGGGGTCTGCAGCCGCACGCGCTGGCCGGCGGAAAGATGGACATCCGTCACTTTGGAAACCAGCTTCGGGCGTGCCATGCCTTCGGTCGTCTGCCACTCGAAGACGTTCAGTGCCGCCGCCGAGCCGCCCGCCGTGCCGAAGGGCGGCACCGTGCCGCGCTCGCCCAGCAGGAACACATCCGCCTCGGTCAGGGTTTCGATCTCATAGATCGCGCCCAGTCCGCCGCGATGCGTGCCCGCCCCGGCACTGTCCGGGCGCAGCGCCCATTGGGTGAAGACCACCGGATACGCCGCCTCCAGGATCTCCACGGGCGGGATGGTGGCGGTGGAGATCGGGTTGTTGGCGTGGCTCAGCCCGTCGCTTTCCGGATTGCCGCCCAGCCCGCCGCCAAAGAAGGAGAACATCACCCAGCGCGTGCCGTCCTTGCGATGGCCGGCGATCGACAGCGCGTTGATCGTGCCGAACGGCGCGGCGGTGGCGCGTGCCGGATCGGCCTTGGCCAGGGCGCCGAAAATCACCCCGATCAGGCGCAGAATGGTTTCGGTATAACCCGCCATCGGGCGCGGCGCGCCGGCCCCCAGCAAGGTGGTATCGGGCACCACGAAGCGGATCGGGCGCAGGCAGCCGGCATTGGCCGGCACGTCGGTGAAGACATGCTTCAGCGCGACATAGCAGGCGGCGATGGTGGTCGCCTCGGCAATGTTGATCGGCCCCTGTACGGCGGCGGCGGAACGGGAGAAATCCAGCACCATCGTATCGCCCTCGATACGCAGGTCGAGCGCGATGGTCAGGCGTGTCTCGGTGATGCCGTCATTATCGAGATAATCCTCGAAGGCGTACTGCCCGTCCGGCAGGGCATGAATGGCGGCCCGCATCAGCGCCTCCGCCCGGTCGGAAAACGCATCGAAGGCGGTGGCGATGGTCGCCTCGCCATACTCGTCGAGCAGCGCCCCGAGGCGCCGCATGCCGAGATCGAGCGCGTTGAGCTGCCCGTTCAGATCGCCCCAGTTCGAAACCGGCACGCGCGTATTGGCGGCCAGGATATCGAGTACGTCCTGGCGCATCTCGCCCGCCGCGATCAGCTTGACCGGCGGAATGCGCACGCCTTCCTGAAAACTCTCCGTCGCCTTGGGATTATAGCCGCCCGGCACCGCGCCGCCGATATCCAGCCAATGTCCGACCGAGGCCAGCCAGCAGAATAATTCGCCGCCGCGGAAGACCGGCCGGACCAGGCGGAAGTCATTGAGGTGGGTGCCCCCGGCATAGGGGTCGTTGAACAGGAAGGTATCGCCGGGCGAAAGCCCGCCTTCGCGCGCGACCTTGGCGATCACCGCCTTCACCGCGAAGGACATCGCACCGACGAAGATCGGCAACCCCTTGCTGCCCTGCACCAGCGTATCGCCGGTGCTGGCGTGATACAGCCCGTGGCAGGCATCACGCGCCTCGGCGATGATCGGATTGAAGGCCGAGCGATAGAGGGTTGCATCCATCTCGTCGGCGATCTGTTCCAGCCTGCCCTGCAGCACGGCCAGGGTGACGGGGTCGAGCCGCGCGGCGGCCGCGTCGATCGGCGTGCTCATGCCTCGCGCTTCCCCGCCGCCTCGTAGCGCGTGCCGAGGTTCAGCATGGCCTCGGTACCCAGCACGCCATTCAGCCCCTTGAAATCGAACATGCGTTCGGCGAAGGGGGAATTGCTGCCGGCGGCATGCAGCGAGGCGTAGTAGTCGCGCGCGGTGCGGGCCAGGGCGCGCACGATGCCGCCGGGAAAGATGGCGATGCGAAAGCCCATTTCCGCCAGATCGGCGGCCGAGGAAAGCGGCGTATCGCCGCCTTCGACCATGTTGGCCAGCAGCGGGCAGCGCGGCCCGAGTGTCGCGGTCAGCATCCGCATCTGCGCCTCGGTGCGCGGTGCCTCCACGAACAGGATATCGGCGCCCGCATCGGCATAGAGATGCGCGCGTTCCAGCGCTGCCTCGAAGCCTTCCACCGCGATGGCGTCGGTGCGGGCGATGATCAGAGTTTCCGCGCTGCTCCGCGCATCGAGCGCGGCACGCAGCTTGCCGACCATCTCCGCCACCGGGATCAGCGACTTATCCTGCAGATGCCCGCAGCGCTTGGGAAAACTCTGATCCTCCAGCTGAATGGCCGAGGCGCCAGCGCGTTCGAACAGGCGCACCGTGCGCTGCGTGTTCAGCGCATTGCCATAGCCGTTATCGGCATCGACGATCAGCGCCGTGCCAACCCGGTCGCGCACCAGGGTGATGGTATCGGCCACTTCGGTCATGCTGACCAGGCCGATATCGGGGCGGCCGAGCTTGGTATAGGCGATCGCCCCGCCCGAGAGGTACAGCGTCGTGAAACCCGCATTGGCCGCGATCATCGCGGTCAGCGCGTCGAAGACGCCGGGGGCAAGAACCGTCTCACCGGCCGCCAGACGCTGTTTCAGGCTGTTGGCTGTCATGGTCGTTTCCTCGATCAAGGGCCGGGATCGGCGCGGGGCGCATCGGCCGGCGTCCATTTTCGTGCTCCGGCATTGCCGGTGCGCAGCAGGTCGAATTGAAACGCGTAACGGTCGGGCCGGTAGAAAGCCTGCAGATGCTCCACCCCGCGCCCGTCGCGGTCAAAGACGGTGCGGGTCATCGTGGTCAGCGCCGCGCCGATGCCGAGCCCCAGCGCCTCTGCCATCTCGGGGCCGGCGAGGGCCGCGCTGATGGTCTGCACCGCGCGCTCGGGTGCGGCAATGCCCGAGCGTTCCACCAGTTCCAGGAACGGCGTGGTGGCGAGATCGGCCTCGGAATAGGTGGTGCCGATCCGCTCCGGCACATGGGTGATCAGGTAGGAGAACGGCGCATCGTCGATCATGCGCACCCGCACCGAGCGCTGCACCCGTTCATCCGTATCCAGCGCCAGCGCCGCCGCGATGTCGGGCGGCGGGCGCAGATAATCGAAGGATAGAAGCCGGACTTTCGACGCCCGCCCCATGGCGATCAGGGCCGAAAGCATGTTCGGCAGATCAGCGACGACCGGACGCGCGCTGGCGCCATGGCGCACGAAGGTTCCGGAACCGGGGCGGCGCAGCACCAGCCCTTCCGCTGCCAGCAGATCGAGCGCGCGGCGCACGGTGACGCGGGACACGCCGTGTTCGGCCGCAAGCGCCGGTTCGCTGGCTAGGCGGACACCCGGCGCACGCACGCCGCTGCTGATCTCGTCGCGTAGCAGCAGGTAGAGCCTGCGTGCCTTATGGGGTTCGATCGCGACGTTCACGCGGCGGTCCGTGCCTTGTTGATGCATGCCAGGGCGACAGCGTGGCAGACAGAAATCTGTCTGTCAAACCATACAGATATTGCATGAAACCGGTCTGATGCGCATGGGGGGCGATACCCGCGCGCACCGGCCGGCGCTGCACGCCGCCATTCCGGTGCCGGCGGTGCGGCGCCTAGCGGACCTCGTTCACGTAGCAATAGCCGCGCGTGGTGGCGCGATGGCGGCTGATGATGATCGGCGCACCGGATTGGTCGAAGACGATGTCGTCGATCAGCAGCATGGCGTCCGGAAGCGCAAGCTCCAGCAGCCGCGCGTCGTCCTGGTTGGCCAGTGCCGCGGTGACATTCTCGCGCACCGCTGACACCCGGATGCCGTATTGCTCCAGCAGATGCAGAAAAATCAGGGCGGGGACGGCCGCCGGCTCGGTCGGAAACTCCGGGACACGGTGGCGCGGCAGCAGCATCGTCTCGTGCATCACCGGCCGGCCCGCCACCCGGCGCAGCCGGTGCAGATCGATCAGCTCGGCACCGGCATCGAGCGAAAGCGCCGCTGCCTCCTCGACGGTGGCGCCGCGATGGGCCAGGGACAGCACCTCCGTCTCCGAAAGCAGCAGACTGCCATCCGCGCCATGCAACCGGAAAAACTGGAAGAAGAAGCGCAGGCTATGCTGCGGTGCCCGCCCCGTCACCACGGTGCCGCTTTTGCGCCGGCGCATCAGCATGCCTTCGGCGGTCAGATCGGCCATGGCGCGGCGCAGCGTGCCGACGGCCACGCCGAATTGCCGCGCCAGCGCCACCTCGCCGGGTAGCTGGGTGTCCGGCGGCCACACCCCCAGCAGAATCGCCTCGGAGATCTGCCGCTTGACGTGTTCGTAGAGCGGCACTGGCAGGGCGGCGCCAAGGCGCGGCATTTGGGCGTTGACAGGCTGCATGGGCTCTTTCATTAATTCACTATACTATATAGAAATCAAAGGGCGAACCGGGATCCATGACGAGAGCGCCCACCGCGCAAGCGCCGGCCGACCACGCGCTCGATCGCGCGCTGGCCGGGATCCCCGCTCATCTGGACGATGCGATCGCCGATCTGGCGCGCATGATCGCGGTGGACACATCCTTTCCTCCTGGCGCGGGCTATCCCGCATTCGTCCAGCTCGCGGAGGAGCTGGTTGCGCCTCTCGGCTTTTCCTGCAATCGCCACGCGGTGCCGGAACCGCTGTGGCACGTCGCCGGCGGGCCGGCGCGGGGCGAGCGGCTCAATCTGATCGCCGGCCGGCGGACCGGCAAGCCGGTCTGCGGGCTCTATTTCCACATGGACACGGTGCCGGCCGCCGCCGACTGGGTGCGCCCGCCATTCCGGCTGACCCGGGAGGGTGACCGCCTCTACGGGCTAGGCGCCGCCGATATGAAGGGCACCGTCGCGGCGGTGCTGATGGCCTTGCGCGCCGCCCGATCCTGCGCGGTGCCGCTGGCCTACGATCCTGTGCTGCTGTTCTGCACGGATGAGGAGGGCGGCCTGTACCCGGGCGTGCGCTATCTGGCGGAGCAGGGGCTGCTCGAAGGCCATATCGTGAATTTCAACGGCGGCGCCGCGCCGCGCATCTGGGCCGGCTGTTTCGGGGTGTTCAACCTTCTGCTCCGCGTGCGCGGCCGGACGGCGCATGCCGGCGATGCCGGTGCAGCGGTCAACGCGATCGAGGGCGCGCTGCCGATCCTCACCGCGTTACAGGCCCTGAAGCCGGCCGTCGCGCAACGCATCTCGGCGTTGCCGCCGCCGCCGCATCGGCATGGCCAACCGCTGGCCGCCTCACTCTCCCTTGTCGCGGCCCATGGCGGCAGCAGCGGCGGGCAGGTGCCGGCAAGCTTCGAGGTGCTGATCAACCGCCGCTATGCGCCGGAGGAATCGTTCGAGGCGGCGCTGGCCGAGATCGAGCAGGTGATCGCCGCGGCCACGCCGCAGGGCATCGGCATCGAAACCGCCCTGATCGGTCATCTGATCCCGACCGGCGATCCGACCGGGCCGCACTGGCCGCGCTGGCAGCGGGCCTTGTCGCTCGGCTTCGGCTTCGCAGCGCAGGAATTCCGCAAATGGGGCGCCTCGACCTGTTCGGATTTCGGCTATGTCCAGCGAACCGGCATTCGCGAGGTGCTGCTGGGCGGCCTTGCCCGGCCCGAGCGCAATATTCATGCGGCGGAAGAGCACACGACCGGCGAGGACCTGATTGCGCTTGCCCGCAGCGTGCTTGCCTATCTCGCCGCCGGCTTTCTGCCTGATGAGATCCCGGAATTATCCGCCGCCCCGCCCCCGCAACAAGCCATACGGAGCGCCTCATGACCTTGCTCTCACGCCGCCATCTGCTGACCGGCACGGCCGGCCTGGCCGCGATTCTGCCCACGCTCGGCGCGTCGTCCGCATGGGCGGCCGCGCCGCGCCGCGGCGGGGTCTTGCGGATTTCGGTGGATCAGGCAGTCAGCGTGCTGAACCCGCTCGCCTCGCGCGTTAATCCGGAATATCTGGTGGCGGAGCTGCTCTATAGCGGGCTCACCCGGCTGACGCCGCAGATGGCGGCCGAGCCCGACCTTGCCACCGCATGGAGCGCGAATGACGCGCTGACCGAATGGCGTTTCACCCTGCGCAAGGGCGTCACCTTCCATGACGGTTCGCCGTGCACGGCCAAGGATGTGGTGGCCAGCTTCAATGCCATTCTGGATCCCAAGACCGCCTCGCCGGCACGCGCCAATGTCGGCCCGATCGATACCGTCCGCGCCATCGATGACACGACCGTGCTGTTCACGCTCAAGGCGCCCTATGCCGATCTTCCGGTGGCGCTGGCCTACAACAATGCGCGCATCGTGCCGGCAGCGATCGCGAATGGCGGTCTCGACAAGCTGGCGAGCACCGCGATCGGCACCGGCCCGTTCAAGCTGGTTTCCTATGAGCCCGATCGTCAGGTCGTGGTCGCGCGCAACCCCGCCTATTTCGATCCGTCGCGGCCGTATCTCGATCGCGTCGAGGTCGTGGTCTATCCCGACCCGACGGCCGAGGCTTCGGCGCTGCTTTCCGGCGACACCGACCTGATGGCGAATACCACACCGTCGGAATTCCCGCGCTTCAAGGGCGCGCGCGGCGTTGTGGCGCTGCGCATTCCGTCCGGGCAGTTCCTGAACGTCAACATGGGCTGCGATCAGGCGCCGTTCAAAGACATGCGGGTGCGCCAGGCCCTGGCGCTGACCGTCGACCGCACCGCCATGGTCGGCTTCGTCGCCCAGGGCTACGGCACCCCGGGCAACGATACCCCGCTGAGCCCCGCCTATCGCTTCTACAAGGACATCCCGCTGAAGCAGCCCGATATCGCTGCCGCCCGAAAGCTGCTCGCGGAGGCGGGCCATGCCGACGGCCTGGATCTCACGCTGATCGCCTCTGACACGCCATCCACCCGCACCCAGCTGGCGGTGGCGATGCGGGAAATGGCCAAGCCGGCGGGCTTCCGGATCAACGTCCAGACCATGCCGCACGCGACGTATCTTGCGCAGGTCTGGAAGAAAGGGCCGTTCTATGTCGGCTTCTACAACATGCAGGCGACGGCGGACGCCATCTTCTCGCTGCTCTACACCTCGGATGCCGCCTGGGACGAGACGCGCTGGAACAACAAGGCGTTCGACAAGCTGGTCTACGAAGCGCGGGTGACCACCGATGAGGCGAAGCGCCGCGCGCTTTACGGCCAGGCGCAGGAGCTGATGCATCGCGAGGTACCCTCGGTGATCCCGGTCTTCTTCGACCTTCTGGCCGGCCGGCGCGACTGGGTCGAGGGCTATACGCTGCATCCGCGCGGTTCGCTGTTCCGCCTCGACGAGGTCTGGCTCGGCGCCGGCGCGCCGAAGCGCAGCTGATCGCCGGTGTCGGCCCGCTGGTTCGCCCGCCGCTGCCTGTTCATCGGCTACACGTTGCTGGTGGTGTCGTTGCTGGTCTTCGCCATCACCCAGGCGCTGCCGGCCGATGCGGCGGTCACGCTGCTGGGCGAGAATGCGACGCCGGCGGCGCTGGCCGCCCTGCGGCTGAAACTGGGGCTCAACGATCCCGTCTGGCTGCAATACTGGCATTGGCTGTCGGCGCTGCTGCGCGGCGATTTCGGCATATCGATGCGGACCGGCCAGCCGGTCGGGCCGATGATGTTCAGCGCGCTTGCGCGTTCTCTGCTGGTGGCGGGACTGGCGCTGGCGCTGATGCTGGCTGTGGCGGTCCCGCTCGGCCTGGTCGCCGCATTGCGCCGGGGCGGGCCGCTCGATCTGGCGGCGGGCCTGATCTCCTATCTCGGGGTGTCGCTGCCGGAATTCGTCACGGGCACCGTGCTGCTGCTGTTGCTGGCCGACCATCTGCACTGGCTGCCGGCGACCGGCTACGTGCCGTTGCTTCGGAACCCGCTCGACAGCCTGCGCCATCTGGTCCTGCCGGTGCTGACGGTATCGCTGGTGATGGTGGCGCATGTGTCGCGCATGGTCCGTTCCGAGATGATCGACGTACTGCACAGCGATTATGTCCGTGCCGCCAGGCTGAAAGGACTCCCGGCGCGGACGGTGTTGTTCCGTCACGCCCTGCGCAATGCCTTGCTGCCGGTCATCACCGTCGTCGCGCTGGATGTCGGCTACCTGCTCGGCGGTATCATCGTGGTCGAGGAGATTTTCGCCATTCCAGGGATCGGCCGGGAACTGATCGTCGCGATCGAGATGCGCGATCTGCCGGCGATCCAGGCCGGCGCGCTGATCATGGCCGGCACCTATGCCGTCGCCAATTTCCTGGCCGACATCGCCTATGCGCTCCTCGACCGGCGGATTCGCTATGATTGAGCTGCTGCGCCAGCTGGCGCGCACGCCGCAGGGCGCCGCCGGCCTCCTCATCCTGCTGCTGCTGGCAGCGGCCTGCGCCTTCGGTCCGGCCATTGCGCCGTACGGGCCGGAACATATCGATTTCCTGGGGCGCTTCCATCCGCCCGGCGCGCGCCACTGGTTCGGCGCCGACCAGCTCGGCCGCGACGTGCTCAGTCGGCTGCTGACCGGCGCGCGCAGCACCGTGCCGACCGCGCTCGCGGCGACGCTGGCGGGCACGCTGCTTGGCGCCGTGATCGGCACTGCCTCGGCCTATCTCGGCGGGCGATGGGACGAAATCATCATGCGCACGATCGATGCGGTGATGGCGATCCCCGGTCTGCTGCTGGCATTGCTGGTGGTGAACACGCTGGGCAAGGGCGAGATGAACGCGGCCATCGCCATCGCCGCCGCCTTCGCGCCGGGCATGGCGCGCATCACCCGCAGCGTGGCGCTGGTGGCGCGGCGCCAGGACTATGTCGGCGCCGCGATTGCCCGCGGTGAGCGCGGCACCTGGATCGTGTTCCGTGAGATGCTGCCCAACGTCGTCGCGCCGATCGTGGTCGAAACCACGATCCGTGTTGCCTTCGCGGTGATGCTGTTCGCGACCCTGAGCTTCCTCGGCCTGGGCGCCCAGCCGCCAGCATCCGATTGGGGGTTGATGGTGGCCGATGCGCGACCATTCCTGCACCAGGCGCCCTGGATGATCGTCGCGCCCGGCGCCGCCATCGCGCTTACCGCCATCGGCTTCAATCTGCTGGGCGACGGGCTGCGCGATGTCCTGAATCCGCGGGATGAACGATGAGCGCGCTGCTGGATATCGCCGGCTATTCGCTCGATTACCGCACGCGCGCCGGCACGCTGCGGGTGCTCGATGCGGTGAACCTGCGCATCGCGCGGGGCGAGGTGCTGGGGCTGGTCGGCGAATCCGGCTCGGGCAAGAGTTCGCTTGCCTGGGCCATCATGCGCCATCTGCCGGGCAATGCCCATGAAGCCGGTGGCGCGATCCTGCTCGATGGCGCGGATCTGCTGCGCATGCGACCGCGCGAGGTCGCGGCGCTGCGCGGGCGGCGGATCGGCATGGTGTTTCAGGATCCGTCAACGGCGCTGAATCCGACGCTGACCCTCGGGCGGCAGATCAGCGAAACCCTGGCCCATCATCGGGGAATGACCCGCGCGCAGGCATGGCAGGCCTCGCTCGAGGCGTTGCGCCATGTCGAGCTGCGCGACCCGGAAGCCCTGATGCGCCGCTATCCGCATGAGGTCTCGGGCGGAGAGAAGCAGCGCGTGGTGATCGCCACCGCCTTCGCCGCGCGCCCGGAGCTGATCATTTTCGACGAGCCGACGACGGCGCTCGACGTGATCACCGGCGCGCGCATCCTCGCGCTGTTTCAGCGCCTGCGGGCGGAAACCGGCGTTGGCGGGCTTTATATCTCGCATGATCTCGCGCTGGTCTCGCAGGTGGCCGACCGGATCGCCGTGATCCGCCGCGGCCAGATCGTCGAGCAGGCGGCGGCCCGCTCGCTGTTCGTATCTCCTGGGGCGGAATACACGAAGGCGCTGATCGAGGCGGTGCCGCGGCCGGAACGGCGCCTGGTGGCCGACCTTCCGGGCACGCAGGTGCTGGTGAGCGTCGAGGAGATCGGCGTCACCTATGGGCGCAGGCAGTGGTTCGGCCGCCGCCAGGTCGCCGGCAATCGCGGCATCAGCCTGTCGGTGCATGCCGGCGAGATCCTGGGCGTGGTGGGCGAGTCCGGTTCGGGCAAGTCGACCCTGGCAAGGGCGCTGACCGGGCTGACGCCGTTCGAGGGCACCATCGTGCAGGGCGGACGGCGCATCACCGCACCGGCACAGATGGACCGCGCCTATCGCAGCCAGGTGCAGATCGTTTTCCAGCATCCGGACAGCTCGCTCAATCCGCGTCAGCGCATCGGCGAGATTCTGGCCCGGCCGCTGCGCCTGTTCGGCGGCTCACCGGCCGAGGTGCCGCGGCTGCTCGAGCAGGTGCGGCTGCCAGCATCCTACGCCACACGCTTCCCGCACGAGCTGTCGGGCGGCGAGAAGCAACGCGTCGCGATCGCCCGCGCCTCCGCCGCGCGGCCGGCCCTGATCATCTGCGACGAGATCACTGCCGCACTCGACGTCTCGGTGCAGCGCGCGGTGGTCGATCTGCTATTGGCGTTGCGCCGTGAGCACGGCACTGCCTATCTGTTCATCACCCACGATCTGAACCTGGTGCGCCAGGTCGCGCACCGTCTCGCGGTCATGCACCGCGGCGCCCTGGTCGATCTGCTGGCGGTCGATGCCGTCGGCGGCGCGCAGGCGCATCCCTATACGCGCGCGCTGCTGGGCGCGACGCCGGCACCTTTTGCATGAGGAACCAAGCATGACACACGCGGACCTGCTGGCCCGGATCGATACCGAGGCCTGCCTCGCCTTCCTCTCGCGCATGGTGCAGCACAAGAGCTACAGCGAGACCGAGGGCGAGCGCGAACTGGCCCGTTTCATGGCCGCGCAGATGACGGCTCTCGGCCTGGATACCGAGCTGACCCCGGTGCGCGGCGGGCGGCTGAACGCGGTCGGCCGCCTGCGTGGCGCCGGCGGCGGCAAAAGCCTGCTGTTCAACGGCCATCTGGATACCAACCCGGTGACCGAAGGCTGGACCGTCGATCCCTGGGCCGGGCTGGTCGATGACCGCTTCATCTACGGGATCGGCGTCTCCAACATGAAGTCCGGCGATGCCGCCTATTTCTGCGCCCTGCGCACCCTGGTGGAGGCGGGGGTCAGACTCAAGGGCGATGTGATTCTGACCTACGTGATCGGCGAGTTGCAGGGCGGGGTGGGCACGCTGGCGCTGATGCAGCAGGGCCTGCGGGCCGATTATTTCATCAATTCGGAGCCGACGGACCTGCAGGCGATGACGCTGCATGCCGCAGCCTTCACCTTCGTCATCGAACTCACCGGCAATACCCGCCATCTTTCCAAGCGCGAGGAGGCGGTCGACGCCATCGCCGCCGCCTGCGACCTGATTCCGCGGCTGAACGCCATGAAGTTCTCCGGCGCCCGTTCGCCAGAGCATGCCGGCATCAACCGTGTCCATGTCGGCGTGATGCATGGTGCGCTGGGCCGCGACCTTGCCGAGTGGCGGCCGGCCCAGGTTGCCGATTACGTCCGGCTCTGCGGTTCCGGGCGCTATGCCAACGGCCAGAGTGAAGCCGGGGCGCTTGCCGATATGCGGGTCGAGCTCGACGCGCTGGAGGCACGCTTCCCCGGCCTGAAAGCGACGATCACCTCGGAGACCGCCACCGGCCGGCCGCCGATGCCGGCCTTCGAGATTGCGCGCGACAGCCGCATCGTCCAGGCAGTGAACCAGGCCTATCGACAGGTCCGCGGTGTGGAACAGCCGACCGGGGCGATCACGCCACCGGGCTATTACGGCACCGATGCCGGGCATCTGCAGACCGTCGGCGGCATGGAGGGCGTGGTCTGCGGCCCGGGCGGTCGCTACAACACGATGCCCGATGAACGCGTCGATATCGGCGATTTCCTCGACATGGTGCGGATCTACCTGCTCACCATTCTGGACATCTGCGAGGTCGCGTGACGCCGCCCGGCTGGTTTGCCGACTGGCCAGCATGGCCGCGCGCCGTGCTGGCCGTGCCGCGATGCTGCGCGCGGCGCTACATGCCCAGATAGGCGCGGCGGATTTCCGCGTTGCCGGCGATCTCCGCAGCGCTGCCCTGCATCACCACCCGCCCGGTTTGCAGCACATAGGCACGATCGGCGATCTCCAGCGTTTCGGCGAGACGCTGCTCGACGATCAGGATGGTAACGCCGGCATCGCGGATGCGCCGCACCGCCGCCAGGATGTCATCGACCAGACGCGGCATGATGCCCTGGCTCGGCTCGTCCAGCATCAGCAGCTTCGGCGCCGTCATCAATGCGCGGCCGATGGCGAGCATCTGCTGCTCGCCGCCCGACAGGGTTTCGGCCCGCTGGCTCAGGCGTTCCTGCAGGCGGGGAAACAGGGTGAACACGAAATCCAGCGGCTTGAAGCGGTCCGGGCCGCGTCGGGCATAGGCGCCGAGACGCAGATTATCCTCCACCGACAGGCGCGGAAACAGCCGTCGGCCTTCCGGTACCAGACCGATCCCCAGGCGGTTGATCTGATGCGCCGGCACCCTGGCGAGGGATTTGCCGGCGAACTGCACGCTCCCGCCGATGCTCATCTGCCCGGCGATGGCGCGCAGCAGCGTGCTTTTCCCGGCCCCGTTGGCACCGACCACGGCCACCACCTCGCCTTCGCCGACATCGAGATCGATGCCGTGCAGCGCGCGCAATCCGCGATAGGCGGCGGTCAGTCCGCGCACGTGCAGGATCGGCGCCGGCATGGCGGGTTCAGCCTGCATAGCGATCCCCCAGATAGGCACGGATGACTTCGGGGTGGCGCACCATCTCCGCCGGGCTGCCCATGGCGAGGTTGCGCCCCAGATGCAGCACCACGGCGCGGTCGATCAGCGGCAGCAGGATTTCCATCACATGCTCCACCATCAGAATGGTCACGCCGCGATCGCGCACATCGCGCACCAGCTGCATGCCGGCCCGCGCCTCGGTGGGGGTCAGTCCGGTCAGCATCTCGTCCAGCAGCAGGATGCGCGGTGTCGTGGCAAGCGCGCGCGCCACTTCCAACCGACGCTTCTCCGGCGGGGTCAGCGCATGGGCGGGGATATCGGCGCGCGCCCCCAGGCCGCAGAATTCCACCATTTCCTCGGCCGCTTTCATCGCCGCGCGGGTGCGCGCATGCCGCGCGAAGGCGCCGACCATGACGTTTTCCAGCACCGTCATGGAATCGAAGCTGCGCACCACCTGAAAAGTCCGCCCGATCCCGGCCAGCGTGCAGGCCACCGGGCCAAGGCCGGAAATGCGCTTGCCGGCGAGCAGGATTTCCCCCGCATCGGGAGTTTCCGCCCCGGCGATGGAGGCGAACAGGCTACTTTTTCCCGCGCCGTTCGGACCGATCAGGCCGAGGATCTCGCCCTCTGCCACATCGAAGCTGATATCGACATTGGCCGCCACCGCGCCGAAGGATTTCGACACGCCGCGCACCCGCAGGATCGGCTCAGCCGGCATGGGCTTCCTCCGCCGCTTTGGCGGGACGCCGGGCGAACAGGCTGACCAGGCCTTGCGGGCGCAGCAGGGCCAGCGCCACGATCAGCGCGCCATAGAACATCAGATCGACGCCGTTGCCGGCCCCGCCCAGCCAGGCGCCGGATAGCTGCTGCACCGGGATCAGCACCGCGGCGCCCAGCAGCGGCCCCCACAGCGTGCCGACGCCGCCGACCACGGCAGGCAGGGCGATCAGCACCGACAGCGACAGGCCCAGCCCGCTATCGGGATCGATGAAGCCGACATATTGCGCATACAACGCCCCGCCCACGCCGACCACCGCCCCGCTGATCGCCGCCGCCGCCATCTTGGAGGGGAAGATGCGCACCCCCAGGCTGCGCGCGGCGACGGCATCGTCCTTCACCGCGCGCCAGACGAAGCCCCAGCGCGAGCCTTCGACGATCCAGGCGATGATCCAGGCGAGGGCGGCATAGGCGAGCATGACGTATTGGAAGGGGAAATTGGGAAAGCGGAATTCCAGTGCCACCCAGCTTTGATGGCGGAACGGGATGGTGATGCCGCGCGCGGCATTGACGAAATCCCAGTTATTGACCAGCAGCAGGGCGATCAGCCCCATCACCAGCGTGGCGATGGCGTAGTAATGCCCGCTGAGGCGAAAACACGGCCAGCCGACCAGCAGGGCTGCGAGCCCGGCGAGCGCCGCGCCGGCGAACAGGCCGAGCGTCGGAGGGATCGCGTAATCGACATACAGCACGGTCGAGACATAGGCGCCGATACCGAAATAGAGGCCATGGCCCAGCGAGATCTGCCCGCAATAGCCGCCCAGGATATTCCAGCCCTGCGACAATCCGGCATAGAGCAGGGTGAGCACGATCAGCCCGCGCAGATAATCGCTGCTGATCGCCAGCGGCAGAACCGCGAGCACCACCAGCAGCGCGCCGCCCAGGATCAATTCCTGGCGCCGCCGGCGCAGGACGGTATTGACCGGCACCATGCTATAGCCGCCCGAACAGGCCGCGCGGGCGGACCATCAGCACCAGGACGTAGATCATGAACACGCCGATCTGCTTCAGGGAGGGATCGATCACCAGCGCCGTCATCGCCTCGGTCAGGCCGATCAGCAGGCCGGCGATCAGCGCGCCGATCAGCGAGCCGAAGCCGCCGAGTGCGACGGTGACATAGGCGATCAGGGCGAAACTGTCCCCGACCGTGGGGGAGATATAGTAGAAGCTCGCCAGCATAACCCCGGCGATGCCGACCGTTGCCGCCCCGATCCCCCAGCCCAGGCTGAAGATGCGGTTGCGGTCGATGCCGATCAGCGCCACCGCGTCGCGATCCTCACGCGTGGCCTCCAGGGCGCGGCCGAATTCGGTGCGCGCGATCAGCATCAGGGCAGCGAAGGCGAGCAGGCAGACCAGGCCGGCGGCGATCTGCGGCAAGGGCAGCACGATCTGCCCGATCGCCACGGTGCGCCCGAACAGAAGACCGCTATTGACCGAACGGAAATCGGTGCCGAAGACCAGCTGCGCGAAGCCCACCAGAAAGATCGACAGGCCGAACGTGACGAAGATCTGCACCATGCCGGTGTTGAAACGCACCGCCAGGGCGCGGGCGATCAGGCCGCGATAGATCGCAACCCCCAGCACGAACAGCAGTGCCGCGACGAGAGGCAACTGCACCAGCGGGTCGAGGCCCAGCAGGGTGTGGAATTCGAAGACCGCGTACATGGCCAGCATCAGCAACTGGCCATGCGCGAAATTCACCACATCCATCAGACCGAAGATCAGGGACAGCCCGGCGGCGACCAGGGCATAGACGAGGCCCATCAGCAATCCGCCGATGGCGACCTGCAAGACCAGGCTCGCCGTCATACGGCGATCCCGCCGGGCCGTCCCTGGCGCATCAGAAGCTGCCTTCCACCGTGGCGGTGGCGACATCGACGGGAAAGATCGTGTGCCATTCGCCTTTCTGGTACTGCATGATCACCGGGTTGCCCTCGATGTTCTGGCCGGTCTTGTCGAACTTGATGCCCTTCCACGGCATGATCGTCTGATCGCCGGGAATGTCGGTTTCCCGCAGCGCGGTGCGCAGCGCCATGTTGTTGGTCGATTTGGCGCGGTTCAGCGCATCGGCGAGCACCTGCAGCGCCGTCACCTCACGCGAGGTCAGGTCGTTCAGATCCTTGTTGCCGTTGGCTGCCTTGTACATCGCGTTCACCGCCGGAATCGCCGGGCGCGACTTCACCGCATCGATCGAGAAGCTGGAGCGGCTCATGACGCCCTCGGCCAGCGGACCGACGGCTTTCAGGAAGGTCGGGTCGATGAAGCCGGCATCCTGGGCCAGGATGGCCTTCGGCTTGTAGCCGAGATCGTGCATGGTGCGGACCATCAGGATCGCATCCGACGTGTAGGAGGAAGGCAGCACCACATCGGCATTGGCGGCGCGCAGCCGCTCCACTTCCACCTGAAGCGAGGGGGTGCTGGCCTGATAGGAGATATCGGCCGCCACCTTGATCCCCGCTTTCTTGGCCAGACCCGTCTGGATGCGCGCGCTGTCGGAGCCGAACACCGAATTCTCGTGGATGATCGCCACGCTCTTGATCGGCTTGCCGGTTTCCTTGGCATGCGCTTCCAGGAAGTCGAACATCGCCTGGGAGAAATCATTGTCGGTGGGCGAGGGACGGAAGAACCAGGTCAGGCCCTGCTCGCTCAGGCTCGGGGCAGAGTTTTCCGCCGAGATATAGGGCACCTGATAGCGGTTGCAGACCTGGCTGATGGTCACCGCCGTGGCGCTGGTATAGCTGCCGACGATGGCCACGACTTTCTGCTGGGTGATCAGGCGCTGGGTTTCGCTTTGCGCGATCTGCGGATTATTCTGGCTGTCGGCGAAGATCAGCTTGATCTTGGCGCCGCCGAGGCCGGCAATGCCGCCACCCTTGCCCATCAGCATCGGAATGGCATGGTTGCCGTTGACGATGTCGGCCATCACCTGCAAGGCGGCCTGCGCGTCGTGGCCGACCTGGGCGGCGGGGCCGCTCAGCGGATAGACGCAGCCGATCAGAACTTCCTTCTCGGCCGCCGCGGCGTTGCGCGGCGCGAGCGCGGTGCCGGCCAGCGCAGCGCCGGCCAGTCCGAGCGGAGCGGAAGCGAGAATCTGCCGGCGTTTGATGCCACTCATGTGAGAAAACCCCTCCTGTGCGCGCGATGGGCGGGCATGGCTCGGCCCGCCCGGAAAATCCGGATCGGATGCTTCTTCCCCGGGTCGCTGTGTCTGCGCCGCCGCGCCGCGCCCGCTTTTCGGGGCGCATGGGACGAGGCACGCATACCGCAACGAAGCCATCGCCCCGAATCCCCGTCGGGACATCCTTCGGGGGAGAGAGCGTGCCTCGCTTGTCGATCCTGGCCGCAAAGTTTGCAACCCCCATGCCAGGGCGGAATATGGCCGACTGTCGGCGCGGCATGGCCATGGGCGCCGTTAAGTCGGGCAGCGGCGCGGGCAGTTGCCGCAAAGCCGGGCAGCACGTCGATGCACCTCACGGCGCGGCAAGGAAGATGCTGCTCGGCTCGTCGCGAAAGCCGCGCGCTTCCTGCAAACGCGCCGTCATGTCCCAGACATAGGGCGCGGTGGCGCAAAGCTGTTGCAGGTGGCGCGCGTTGGGACGCATGCCGGCCCGTCGGCATAGCGCTTCGATCGTCGCCGTCTCGCTCGCCGAGAGCGCGGAAGGGGCCGGGTCGGGGATGGCGGGCAGGCTGCGCGAGAAGGGCGCGGATGGGTCCAGCACCGGGCGGCGGCTGCGCCAGGATGTCGCGCGTTCATAGGCCTGCGCCGCGCGCAGCACGGTGGCATCATCGAAGGGCCGGCCGATGATCTGCATGCCGAGCGGCAAACCATCTGCGGTGAAGCCGATGCATTGGGCAAGGGCCGGACCGGCCAGCACGTTGAATGGCGTGGTCAGGGACGGCTTCGCCCAGAAATCCAGCGTGCGCCAGGACTCCAGGAGCGGCGCCGGCCCGGGGGCCGCGGTGATCAGCACGTCGAAGCGGGCGAACACCGCCGCCGCCTGGGCCAGCATGGCGCGCCGGCGGCGGCTGGCGGCGATGGCATCGGCACCGCTCATGAGCAGGGCGCCGAGCGAACGGCCGAGAAAATCCTCGCCGAAATCCTCGATATTCCGCCGTAACGCCGGGGCGTGCACGGCCAGCAGCTCGCTTTCTGCCGCGATCAGCTTGACGTCGTAATAATCCTGCGCCGGGGCGATCCGTGCCTCGCCGATCACCGCACCCAGGCGGCGGAAGACGTCGATCGCCTCGGCCAGCGCCGCCTGCACCGATGCCGGGGCGGGCACGTCGCGCTGGTGCAGATGCGACAGTATGCCGATACGCAGACCCTTCACCCCGTCATGCAGATGGCGACGGAAATCCGGCACGGCGCGCATTGCGCTGGCTGGATCGTCCGGATCATGCCCGGCGATCGCCTGCAGTACGATGGCGCAATCCTCCACCGTCCAGGTCAGCGGCCCGGCGTGATCGTAGCTGAACGAATTAGGGTAGATGCCGGCGCGGCTGACCAGACCGTAGCTGGGTTTCAGCCCGACAATGCCACATAGCGACGCCGGATTGCGGATCGAGCCGCCGGTATCCGAACCCAGCGCCGCCATTGCCAAGCCGGCCGCCACCGCCGCGCCCGAGCCGGAGCTGGACCCGCCGGTGAAACGTGCTCGGTCCCACGGATTGCGCGCTGGCGGCCAGGGCAGATCGAAGCTCGGCCCGCCATGGGCGAATTCATGGGTGGCGAGCTTGCCCAGCAGCACCGCGCCGGCTTGATGCAGGCGCGCGACGGCGGTGGCATCGAAATCGGGAATGAAATCGGCACAGCTGCGCGAATGGCTGGTCGTGCGGATGCCGCGCGTGCAGTAGATGTCCTTCAGCGCAACGGGGATGCCATGCATCGGACCGCGATAGGTTCCGCCGGCGATTTCCGCCTCCGCCTGGCGCGCGGCATCCATTGCCTGATCTTCGGTCAACAGCAGATAGGCGTCGAGCATCGGGTCAAGGGCTGCGATCCGTGCCAGCACGGCGCGGGTGAGTTCGACGGGCGATAAGCGGCGCGCCGCGATCAGAGCGGCGGCCTCGGTCAGTGAAAGCAGGGCGGGGTCTGGCATCGCGTGCTTCCATCAAGGCGACGCGATCAGGCTAGGCAGAAGCGAGAACTCTGCCAAGCCTTGCCTTGCAATCATGCAAAAATCACCGAATGCCGTAAGGGCGATCTTACTATGCACAATAACTAGGCGTATTGGAAGATATTCACATAAAATGACTATTAAATAATCACGTGCGGCCTTGATCTGACGCTGCATCGCGCAAATCCGCCACTCCTCGATCTGGCATTCTTCTTGCTGCATCGCACCATAAGCGTGTTGGGCGCTGCACGGTCCGGCCTTGGCCAGGCGACCGCCCGCCGCATGGTGCGCGACAAACGGAGAACCGACGAGATGATGGGTCACAAATTCGGACCGGCCTGGCGCCAGGCGGCGCTGTCTGCCGTGCTGGCTGGCAGTGTCGCGGCGGCCTTCGCCGCGCCTGCCTTCGCCCAAGGTGTGCTGAAAGTCGGTATGACGGCGGCCGATCTGCCGATCACCACCGGCAATCCCGATCAGGGTTTCGAAGGCTATCGCTTCGTCGGCTATAATCTCTATGATTCGCTGGTCGAATGGGATCTGTCCTCGGCCACCAAACCCTCCGATCTGGTGCCGGGACTGGCGACCTCCTGGGCGGTCGATCCGAAGAACAAAACGCAATGGATTTTCACCCTGCGCAAAGGCGTGAAGTGGACCGATGGCTGTCCCTTCGTCGCCTCCGACGTGGTGTGGAACCTCCAGCATCTTACCGATCCGAAAGACCCTGCCTACTATGCCGCCGAGGCCGCGCAGGCCGGCCCGTATCTGACGAATTATGCGTCCGCCAAAGCCGAAGGCGAGGACAAGGTGGTGATCACCACCAAACAGCCGGATTCGCTGCTGCCGTACGAGCTGAGCTACGTGCTGATGATCAGCCCGTGTCAGGCGAAAAAGCTGAAATATGACTGGACCGCCTTCGCCGCTCATCCTTCCGGCACCGGGCCGTACCTGTTCGCCCGCGAAGTGCCGCATCGCGAAATGGATCTGGTTCCCAACCCGGATTATTGGAACAAGAAGCGCATCCCCAAAGCCAAGCTCGAACTCTTCCCGATGCCCGATCCGGCGACGCGGACGGCCGCGCTGCTCAGCGGGCAGGTCAACTGGATCGAAGCGCCCGACCCGGATGCGATGAAGAAGCTGAAGGCGGCGGGGATGAAAATCGTCACCAACACCTATCCGCATAACTGGAGCTATCAGCTCAATTTCGCCAAAGGCCCGTTCACCGATATCCGCATCCGCCGAGCGGCGAATTATGCCATCAGCCGCACCGATATGAAGACGCTGCTCGATGGCTATATGATCAAAAGCTATTCGACGGTGCCGCCCACCACGCCTTATTTCGGGCATCCGGTGGAATATAAATACGATCCCAAGAAGGCCACCGCCCTGCTCAAGGAAGCGCATTGCTATCCCTGCGCGGTGACGCTCGCCATCTCCACCTCCGGATCGGGGCAGATGCAGAGCCTGTCGATGAACGAGCTGGTCAAGGAGGATATGGATGCGGCCGGCTTCAAGGTGACGCTGGATACGATGGACTGGAACGCGCTGCTCGCGGTGGCCCGCGTCGGGGTCGATAAATACCCCACGATCAGCGCGATCAATGTCAGCCGTCAGGTGCAGGATCCGTTCAATGCCCTGATCCGCCACGTCGCCACCAGCCAATGGGCGCCGCATGGCAGCAACTGGGGGCATTACTCCAACCCCAAGATGGATAAGCTGATCGACGAGATCTACAACGAGTTCGACAACGCGAAGCGCCTCGTGCTGCTGACGAAGCTGAACGAGATGATGAACGAGCAGGCGGTGATGATCTGGGTGGCCCATGACGTGAACCCGCGGGCGATGTCGCCCAAGGTGCATGGCTTCATCCAGGCACAGAACTGGGCCCAGGATCTAACGCCGGTTTCGGTCAGCCCCTGAGGAGAGGCGATCATGGGGACCGTGCTTCGCCGCCTTCTGCTCGCGCTGCCGATCGCCTTCGGCGTCAGCGTGGTCTGTTTCGCCCTGGTCTATATCGCGCCGGGCGATCCTTTGCAGACCATCGTGCCGCCGGATGCGACCCAGGCGACGATCGATGCGGTGAAGCACGCCTATGGTCTGGATAAGCCGCTGGTCGTGCAGTACCTGATCTGGCTGTGGCGGGTGCTGCACGGCAATCTCGGCACCTCCATCTCCACCACCCGGCCGGTGGCGCTGGAGGTCATGTTGGCGCTGGGCAACACGATGCGCCTGGTCGCGCTCGCCATGCCGGCGGCGCTGATTGTGGGCTATGCGATGGGGGTTGCCGCGGCACGCTTCCCCGGCGGCTGGATCGACCGGGCGGTGACCGGCATCGCCGTGGTCGGGGTCAGCCTGCCCAATTACTGGGTCGGCGTGGTGCTGGTGATCCTATGCGCGGTGCAATGGTCGCTGCTGCCCGCCACCGGCATGGGGTCCGGCCATGCCGCGCTGCTGTCCTGGGAATCGCTGCGCTTCATGATCCTGCCCTCGATCAGCCTGGCGTTGATCCCGATGGGGATCATCGCGCGCAGCACGCGGGCCTGCGTGCTCGATCTCGCCTCGCATGATTTCGTGCTGACCCTGCGCGCCAAGGGCATGTCGGAATCGACCGTCACACGGCACGTGCTACGCAACGCCCTGCCGCAGGTGATCGCCATCGTCGGATTGCAGTTCGGCTATCTGATGGGCGGCTCGATCCTGGTGGAGACGGTGTTTTCCTGGCCGGGCAGCGGATTTCTGCTGGGCCGGGCCATCCAGAACCGCGACGTGCCGCTGCTGCAGGGAACCGTGCTGGTGCTGGCCATGATTTTTGTCGCGACCAATCTGCTGGTCGATCTCCTCCAGGTCCGGCTGGACCCGAGGCTGCGTCGTGGCTGAGGGCATGAGCATCGCCCCCGCCGCCCTGCCCGCCGCCCCGGGCGCCCGCCGCCGGCGCAACACCTATTGGGGGGAGGTAGGGGGCAAGCTGATCCGCCAGCCCGGCGCGATGCTGGGCGCGGCAATGCTCGCGGTGATCGTGCTGGCGGCGATCTTCGCGCCCTGGATCGCGCCCTTTGATCCGAACAAGGGCAGCATTCTGATGCGCCTCAAGCCCTTCTTCTTTCGCGGCCATCTGCTGGGCGCGGACGAGCTGGGGCGCGACATGCTCAGCCGCCTGATCTGGGGCGGGCGGATATCGCTGGCCATGGGCGTCGTGCCGGTGCTGATCGCCATGCTGATCGGCGGCGCGCTGGGGCTGACGGCGGGGTTTGGTGGCAAGCTGGCGAATACCCTGATCATGCGGGTGATGGACGTGTTCTACGCCTTCCCCTCGGTGCTGCTGGCGGTAGCGATCGCCGGCGCGATGGGCGGCGGGCTGATCGACGGCATGATCGCGCTCACCCTGGTGTTCATTCCGCCGATGTGCCGGGTGGCGGAAAGTGCCACGGCGCAGGTGCGCAACCTCGATTTCATCGAAGCGGCACGCGCCACTGGGGCGGGCGGGTTCAGCATCGTCCGCCATCACGTCATCGGCAATGTGCTGGGCCCGGTCACGGTCTATGCCTCCAGCCTGATCAGCGTCAGCGTGCTGCTTTCCGCCGGCCTATCCTTCCTGGGCCTTGGGGTGCAGCCGCCGACCGCGGATTGGGGGTTGATGCTCAGCACGCTGGTGCCGTCGATCTATGTCGTGCCCTGGGTCTGCGCCCTGCCGGGGGCTGCGATTTTTCTCACTTCCATCGCGTTCGGCCTGCTCAGCTCCGGCCTGCGCGCAGCCATGGATATGCGCGGCGCATGAACAGCCTTCCCGAACCCGTCGCCGATCGCGGCGGCCCGGCGCAGCCGCTGCTGATCGCGCGCGATCTGCGAAAATACTTCCCCCTGGGCGGCGGGGCGCGCGTGCATGCGGTGGACGGGGTGTCGTTCAGCATCGCCAAAGGCGAGACGCTGGGCATCGTGGGCGAATCCGGCTGCGGCAAATCGACATTGGCACGGCTGCTGATGCAGTTGATGCCGCGCGACGCCGGTGAACTGATCCTGGACGGCGATCCGGTGGGCGGGCCGCACGGGATTTCCGTGGCGGCGATGCGCCGGCAGGTGCAGATGGTGTTCCAGGACAGCGCCTCCTCGCTCAATCCCCGTCTGCCGGTGCAGGATAGCGTGGCGTTCGGCCCGCGCGTACATGGGCGTTCGCGCAGTGCGGCGCTGGAGGTGGCGCGCGCGGCGCTGCGCCAGGTGCATCTCGATCCCGCGCTGATCGGCCCGCGTTATCCGCACGAGCTGTCCGGCGGGCAGAAGCAGCGCGTCAACATCGCCCGCGCGCTCGCCATCGGCCCGCGCATGGTGGTGCTGGACGAGGCGGTATCGGCGCTGGATAAATCCGTCCAGGCGCAGGTGCTGAACCTGCTGGTGCAGCTGCGCCGCGACCTCGATCTGACCTATATGTTCATCAGCCATGATCTGGCGGTGGTGCGCCATATCAGCCATCGCGTGCTGGTGATGTATCTCGGCCAGGTGATGGAAGTCGGGCCGGTCGCGCAGGTTTTCGCAGCGCCCCGCCATCCCTATACGCGCGCCTTGCTCGCCTCCCGTCCCTCGATGGACCCGGCGCGGCGCACCGAGACGCTGGCGATTTCCGGCGATCCGCCCAATCCGGTCGATCTGCCGCCGGGCTGCCGCTTCGCGCCGCGCTGCCCGCATGCCGAGGCGGTCTGCACCGCCGCCAATCCGGCGCTGGCCGGCGGGGCCGATCATCTCGCCGCCTGCCTGATCCAGGTGCCCGGCTCCGGCCATAGCCAGGCGCCCGGGCTGGAGGCTGCCGCATGAGCGCGCCGCTGCTGGAAATCGCCGATCTCGACGTCGCCTTTCACGGCGACGGCACGCCGGTACAGGCCTTGAGCGGCGTCAGCCTGCGTCTCGATCCCGGGCAGGTGCTGTGCATCATCGGCGAATCGGGCAGCGGCAAGAGCGTGACCTTGCGCGCGATGATGCGTCTGCTGCCGGAACGGCGCGCGCGCATTGGCGGCCAGATCAGCTTTGCCGGGCGCGACGTGCTGGCCATGACGGACCGGCAGTTGCGCGCCATGCGCGGGCGCGAAATGGCGATGATTTTTCAAGAGCCGATGACGGCGCTCGATCCCGTCTACACGATCGGGGCGCAGATCGCCGAGACGGTGCGTCGCCATCTCGGCGGCACCCAGGCGGCGGCGCGGGCGCGGGCGCTGGATATGCTGGAACGGGTCGGCGTGCCCTCGGCCGCGCGCCGGCTCGATGCCTATCCGCATGAATTATCGGGCGGGCTGCGCCAGCGGGCGATGATCGCGCTGGCTTTGTCCTGCGGCCCGCAATTGCTGCTGGCCGACGAACCCACCACGGCGCTGGATGCCACGGTGCAGATCCAGGTGCTGCTGCTGCTGCGCCGGCTCCAGGCCGAACTCGGCATGGGGATCGTCTTCGTCACCCATGATCTGGGGGTGGCCGCCGAAATCGCCGATCGCGTCGCGGTGATGTATGCCGGGCGCATCGTCGAGGAAGGTAGCGTGGCGGAGGTGCTGGGCCGGCCCGCCCATCCCTACACGGCGGGGCTGCTCGCCTCCTCGGTCGAGCATGTCGCGCCGGGCGCGGAGATCGCCGCCATCCCGGGCGCGCCGCCCGATCTGCGCGCCCTGCCGCCGGGGTGCAGCTTTGCACCGCGCTGCCGCCATGCCGTGGCGGCCTGCGATGCGACGGTGCCGCCGCCGGTTCGACCGGGCCCGGGCCGCATGGCACGCTGTTTCACGCCGTTGGGTTTCGCCCCCTCGGGTCACGCCGTCGAGGAACACGTCGCATGAGCGTCTCTCTGCCGAAAATCGCCTTCATCAGCACCGGCGGCACCATCGCCTCGCTCGGCACTGGCCCGCTCGATATTCTCGATTACGGCGCCAATCAGACCATGCTGCACGCGGCGGAGATCGCCGCGCGGGTGCCGGAACTGGCGCTGGTCGCCGATGTCATGCCGGTGCGCTTCCGCAACGTGCCGAGCTATCGGGTGTTCTTTCCCGAATGGCAGGAACTGGTGGCGCTGTGCAGCAGGCTGGAGGCGGAGCATCCGGACCTTGCCGGCATCGTCATCGCGCATGGCACTGCCTCGATGGAGGAGACGGCCTATTTCCTCAGCCTGACGCTGCGCACGGCACTGCCGGTGGTGATGGTCGGCTCCCAGCGTCCGGCCAGCGGCCTGTCGACCGACGCCAACATGAACCTGCTGAACGCGGTGCGCACGGCGGCCTGCCCGGCCGCGCGCGGCATGGGCGTGCTGCTGCTGCTGAACGATGAGATCCATGCAGCGCGGGAGGTGACGAAGACCTCCACCTTCCGCCTGCAGACGTTTCGCACGCCCGATTTCGGGGTGCTGGGCCATGCCGATGGCGATGCGGTGGTGTTCTATCGCAAGCCGCTGCGCCGGACCGCGCCCGATACCGAATTCGACATTGCCGGCCTCGCCGCATTGCCGCGCGTCGATATCGCCTATGCCTATACCGGCAGCGACGGGGCGGCGGTGCGGGCCTTCATCGCCGCCGGGGCGCGCGGCATCGTCTCGGCCGGCTTCGCGCCGGGCTTCCCGGGGGCCGCGGAAGAACCGCTGCTGCGCGAGGCGGTGGCCCAGGGCATCGTCGTGGTGCAGTCGACGCGCGCCGGATCGGGCCGTACTTTCGCCGGCAAGCGGGCGCGCGAGGCGGGGTTTCTGATCGCCGACAACCTCAATCCGCAAAAAGCGCGGCTGCTGCTGGCGCTGGCCCTGACGCGCAGCAGCGAGGCGGAGGAAATCCGCCGGATTTTCGCGACATATTAGCGCGGGTCGCCGCGTCGGCTGCATCGGCGCGTGGATGAGGCTTTTCGCGACTCCTTGCGGGTCGATATCACGTTTCCTTGAGATCGGCGCGCGCCATGGGGCGCGGCCCGAGCGATGGGGAAGCATCATGGCCAAACTGTCCCGGCGGAGCGTGCTCGCAGCCAGCGCGGCGGGCGGCATGGTCACGGCCTCGGCTGTCGCGCGGGCGGCAGGGGCGGTGTTCGGCGATCCCGACCAGCCGGCGGAAGGGGCGGTGAACGTCACCGATAAGCGCGCTTTGGTCGATCCCGGCCCGCGCGACGATGCGCTTGCGGCGAACGAGAAAATCTTCCTCGATCCGCCCGCCACCGATGTCGGCGGCATGCCGCAATTCTGGGCCTCGTTCAACCTCGCGCCCAAGCGGATCCAGGATGGCGGCTGGGCGCGCGAACTCACCCAGTCCGATTTCGCCATTTCCGAGACGATCTCCGGCGTCAATATGCGCCTCGGTACCGGCGCGATCCGGGAAATGCACTGGCATCAGCAGGCCGAATGGGCGGTGGTGACGTACGGGCATTGCCGGATCACGATTCTCGATCAGCTCGGGCGTGCCCAGGTGGCCGACGTATCGGCCGGCGATCTCTGGTATTTTCCTCCCGGCCTGCCGCATTCCCTGCAAGGGCTGGGGCCCGACGGGTCCGAATTCGTGCTGGCCTTCGACAATGGCCACTCCAGCGAGTTCAACACATTGCTGGTGACCGATTGGCTGGCGCACACGCCGCCCGACGTGCTGGCGCGGAATTTCGGCGTGCCGGTGGAGGCGTTCAAGAACATCCCGCTAACCAATCGCTGGATGTTTCAAGGCAAGGTGCCGGGCCCGCTGGCCGAGGATCAGAAAGCCGTGGCCAGCCCGCAAGGCGCGCCGCCCAACTCCTTCGTCTTTCGCCTGTCTTCGATGAAGCCGAACAAGCGGACCAAGGGCGGCATGGTGCAGATCGCCGACAGCACCAATTTCAAGGCGGCAAGCAACATCGCCGCCGCCCTGGTCACCGTGAAGCCCGGCGGCATGCGGGAGATGCATTGGCACCCCAACGCCGATGAGTGGCAATATTACCTGAAAGGCCATGCGCGGATGACGGTGTTCAACACCGGCCCGGCGGCGGTGACCGCCGATTTCCATCCCGGCGATGTCGGCTATGTGAAGAAAAGCCTCGGCCATTATGTCGAGAATATCGGTGAGACCGATCTGGTGTTCCTGGAGATTTTCCGCACCGCGAAATACGAGGAAATCTCGCTCTCCGACTGGCTGACCCATACGCCGCCGGCGATGGTGGCGGCGACGCTCAATCTCGATCCGGCGGTGATTGCCAAATTCCCGCGCGATATCCCCGATATCGTGCCCGTTTGATCGCAGCACCCTGATCTGGATCAACGCGCCGCGCCGCCGTGGCGTGCTTTCCTTTGGAAACAGGAGAGCGCCATGGCCGCGACTGGCTGCGTGCATCATCATTCGGAAAACAGGCGGGGCGGCATCGAAGTGCCGCTTTTCGGGCCACTTCTGGCCGCCCAGGAACTAGCCGAGGCGGGCGAGGCCTTGCTGGCCCGCAACCTGAAATTCCTCGGCGAGGAGGTGAAGCGCGCCGGTCAGGCACCGCCGCATCCGGCCACGCATAACGTCATCCGCCTGGATCTGCGCACCATGCGGCTGCGCGATTATGGCGGCCCGACCGGTGTGCCGACCCTGGTCAATGCGCCGTTTGCCGGGCATTCGGCGATGATCGCCGATTATCACAAAGGCCAAAGCCTCATCGAAACCTTGCTTTCTGCCCGCATCGGTCCGGTCTTTCTGACCGACTGGAAATCAGCGAGCCTGGACATGAAGGATCTGGAGATCGACCAGTATCTGGCCGAACTCCATGTCGCGGTCGAGGAAGCGGGCGGGCGGGTCAATCTGGTCGGCCTCTGCCAGGGCGGCTGGATGGCGGCGATCTATGCCGCGCGCTTTCCCCATCGCGTGGCCAGCCTGGTGCTGGCCGGCGCGCCGATCGACACGGCTGCGGGGGACGGGCCGATCAAGCGGATGGTGCATCTCTGCCCGGCCAGCTTTTATCAGGAGCTAGTCGATCTTGGCGGCGGGCTGATGCGCGGTGCGGTCATGCTGGGCGGCTGGAAGAACATGCATCCCGTCCAGCATTTCGTGCAGGAGTATATCGACCTCTACGAGCACATCGAAGACCCCGCCTATCTGCGCAAGCAGGATGTGTTCGAACGCTGGTACGAAAACCCGATCGATCTGCCGGGGCGCTGGTACATGCAGGCGATCACGCAGATTTTCCAGGAAAATCGCCTGGCACGCGGGCGCTTCGTGGCGCTCGGGCGGCGTATCTCGCTGCGTGCGATCGCCTGTCCCACCTATCTTCTGGCCGGTGAAAGCGATGATATCACCACCGCCGAGCAGGTGTTCAACGCCCGCCATCTGCTCGGCACGCGGCCCGAGGCGATCATGCAGAAGCTGGTGCCGGGCGGGCATATCGGTTTGTTCATGGGGGCGCGAACCCTGGCCGAGACCTGGCCGGCGATCGCGCGCTGGATCGCCGGCCAGGGATAGGGCGGATCAGAGCTTGAAGCGTACCCCCGCCAGCATCGAGGTGCCCGGTGTCGCATAGCCGTTCACTGGCTCGAACTGCGAATTGGTCAGGTTGCGCCCGGTGATGAACAGGCTGGCCTGCGGCATCAGCGCATAGGTGACGGTAAGATTGGCGATCAGCCCGGCGCCGGATGTGCCGATATTGCTGGTAGCATTGCCGCCATCATCGACCAGGTAATCCTGAAACGCCCCGGTGAACAGCAGCTCCGGCACGATCCGCAGCCGCGGTATGGGGGTGATCGTGGCATCGAGCGAGGCGGTGTTCTGCGGCCGGCGCAGCAGGGCCGAGCCGCTATCGGCATTTTGCGCCTGGGTGAAAGTATAGGTGAGATCAACGCTGATCCAATCCGCCGGACGCAGCGTCAGTGCGGTTTCCACCCCCTGGATATGGGCCGAGCCAATATTCACCGCCGTATAGACCGGGGTGAACTCGGTGACGATCAGCTGCTGCACCTGCTCGTTGAAATAGGTCGCGGAGAAGCGCAGCCCTTCCGGCTGACCGCCAAGTGCCAGGGTCTGCACGAAACCTGCCTCCCAGCCTTGGGCGGTTTCCGGCTTCAGCGCGGGATTGCCGACATAGCCGTAGCTGTCCACGCCATAGCGATCGAACAGGGACGGCGCGCGGAAGGCGGTGCCATAGGCCGCTTTCAGCTTCGTGCCGGGCAGGAGGTCGTAGACCGCGCCCAATCGCCAGGTGCGCGGCGTATCGCCCAGCACCGCATCCTGGCGGATCTGTCCGGTCAGGGTCAGGCGGTTGAACAGCGTGGTCTGCAGCCCGGCATAGCCGGCATTCGCTTCCATATGCGCGGCGGCCGAGGAATTATAGGGAAAGCCGAACGAGGCGCTGTCGACGCGCACCTTGACCGTGTCCTCGGTATATTCATAGCCGAAGGTCAGATCGGTGCCCGACAGGATGGTGGACCCGATCATCCGGTCGAGATGAACGGTATTGTTCCACTGCACATCGGTGCGATAGCCGTGATAGCGCGAATCGCCGCTGGCCTGGTTGGGGTCCAGCGGGTTCAGCAGCTCGGTATATTGGCGGTCATCCTGCAGTCGACCGATGAACAGCCCGGTTTCGAACTGCCCGTCGAACATTTTCGACTGAATGCCGCCGCGCCCCAGAAGCTGCGCGTCGCGCCCGGTGGAGTTGGCGTCGTCGAAGGTGGGATTGCCCAGCGCATTATAGCCGAACACCGCCTGGCGCGCCCGCAGCAATACCGAAACGCGCGTCCCCGGCACGATGGTGTACCCGAGATTGAGCGTGCCGACATTGTCGCGATAGCCCTGACGGGTGGCGGTGTAGATGCTCTCGCGGCGCGGCGTGGTATCGAAACCCTGGCTGGAATGACCTTCGAAAGTGGCCGAATAGTCGAGATTATTCTCGACCCCCGAAGCGTTGATGTTGCCTTCGATCTGCTTCGGATAGCCGCCGGCAAGCTCGCCGGTGACGTGCAGACCCGCCTCGTGTCCGCGCCGGGAGATCAGGTTGATGACGCCGCCGATCGCGCCTGATCCGTACAGCGCGGCCATCGGCCCGCGAATCACCTCGATCCGCTCCACATCGGCGAGCGTGTCGATGCCGAAATTGAAGGCCCCGGAACTGTCGGAGGCATCGTTCAGCGGCATGCCGTCGCGCAGCACCAGCACCTGATCGGAATTGGTGCCGCGCACGAAAACGCTGGCATTACCGCCCGGTCCCCCCGATTGCGCGACACGCAGCCCGGGCACGGCGGCCAGCGCATCGGTCAGCGTCTGATAACCGCGTGCCTCGATCGTGGCGCGGGTAATCACGGTGACACCGGCCGGGATATCGTCCTCGGGCGTGGCCACGCGGGTCGCGGTCACCACGGTCTGCTGGGCGGGCTGACCCGGCGCCGGGCTGGCGGTGGGGGTGGTGGTGGAATTGCCGTCGGCGCGGGCACCGGCCGGCAGCAAGGGGGTCGCAAGAACAAAGGCAGCAAGTACCATCCGGCGCATGCGGATTGCGTCTCCGATATCGAGGAACGACAGCCGCAACGGGTTCACCCCCGCCGCCACGGTACACCTCGCCCGTCGCGCGCATGCAGTCTCGATACCGGCCGGTCTCCTGGCTCGCGGATCGATGCCCGGCCCGCCTTCTCACCCGGCGCGAAGCACGGATAATGGCGTAGTGGACCGGACTTCCCGCCGACAGTTGCGAGGGCAGCCGCGGATAAGCCGCGCGATCCGGTCATTGCAGACCTGCGCGGCTCGGCGCGTTCCCGTTTCAGCCCTTGCGGGCCACCGGTATCTGCGAAACAGTTAGCCGAACGGTCCGGTCCGGGAAAGAGAAACGTTGTCGCAACGGCAATCCCGCTGCCCGGGTGCGCGTGAGGAAAGATCGCCGATGATCCCGACCATCGAATTCGATGCCGCCGCGCCGGTGCCCCTGGCCGGATTGCGGGTGGTCGATCTGTCGCGGCTGGTGGCGGGCAATATGCTGAGCCTCCAGCTTGCCGATTACGGCGCCGAGGTGATCAAGGTCGAAGACCCGGATAAGGGCGATCCGCTGCGCGCCTGGCGCGTGCAGGGCCACAGCCTGCACTGGAAAACCTATGCGCGGAACAAGAAAAGCCTGGCCCTGTCGTTGCGCACGCCGGAAGGCAAGGCGGTGCTGGCCGATCTGCTCGCCACCGCCGATGTGCTGATCGAGAATTACCGCCCCGGCACGCTGGAGGCGATGGGCTTCGCCCCCGCCGTGCTGCATGCCCGCAACCCGCGTCTGATCGTGGTGCGCGTCTCCGGCTTCGGCCAGGACGGGCCGTACCGCGAACGCCCCGGCTTCGGCTCGCTGGTGGAGGGCATGAGCGGCTTTGCCGCCAAGAACGGCTTTGCCGATCGCCCCCCGGTGCTGCCGCCGCTGGCGCTGGCCGACATGATTGCCGGACTCTACGGCGCCTTCGCGGTGATGGTGGCAAGACGGGTGGTGGAGCAGGGCGGGGCGGGGCAGGTGATCGACCTGCCGCTGCTCGATCCCATCGTCTCCGTGCTCGGCCCGGATGCGGCGACGTTCCGGCTGAGCGGGGAAAAGCCGGTGCGCAGCGGCAGCCGTTCCACCACCACCTCGCCGCGCAACGTCTATCCCACGGCGGATGGGCGCTATATCGCCATCTCCGCCTCCATCCAGGCGATGGCGGAGCGGGTGTTCCGCGCCATCGGCAAGCCGGAGATGATCGACGATCCGCGCTTTCGCACCAATACCGATCGGCTGGCCCATCTCGATGCCTGCGACGGCGCGGTGGCCGATTTCATCGCCGCGCGCAGCCTGGCGGAAAACATGGCGATCTTCGAAAAGGCCGAGGTCACGGCAAGCCCGGTCTACGAGGTCGATCAGTTGATGGAAGACCCGCATGTCGCCGCGCGCGGCATTCTGGTCGATGCGCCCGATGCCGAACTCGGGCGCATGGCGATGCACAATATCATCCCGCGTTTGTCGGAAACGCCCGGCGCGCTGCGCCATGCAGCCCCTCGGCTCGGCGAACATACGCGCGAGATTCTGAGCAGCATCGGATTGGATGGCGCGCGTATCGCCGCACTCGCGGAATCCCGTATTATTCTGGAAGGCTGAATCCATGCGCGCCGATCTGCCTGTCTGGCGTTCGATGATGTTCGTCCCTGTGACGGTCGCGAAATTCGTGGCCACCGCTGCCGATCGCGGCGCGGACGCGATCATCCTCGATCTGGAGGATGCGGTGGCACCCAGCGAAAAGCCGCGCGCGCGGACCCTGCTGGCCGAGGCGATCCCCCAGGTGGCACGGCGCGGCGCCGATGTGCTGGTGCGCATCAACCGGCCCTGGCGGATGATGCTCGCCGATCTGGAGGCGGCGGTGATCCCCGGTGTTGCCGCCCTGATGCTGACCAAGGTGGACAGCGCCGAGCAGGTCGAGGCGGTGGCCGAGATCGTCGCCGAGCTGGAGCAGGAGCGCGGCCTGGCCGCCGGGGCGCTGCGCTTCGTCGTGCTGGTGGAAACCGCGCGCGGCTTCTTCCGCCTGGAACAGATCGCGCGCGCCCATCCGCGTATCGTCGGCATCAGCCTGGGCGCGGAGGATTTCGCGCTGTCCGTCGGCATGCTGCCGGAGCCGGAGGGGCTGTTCTATCCCAAGCAGCAGACCGTCTTCGCCGCCCGCGCCGCCGGCATTCTGCCGCTGGGCTTCGTCGGCACGGTCGCCGATTACAAGGATCAGGAGGCGTTTCGCGCCATCGTGCGGCGGTCCCGCCGGCTGGGGTTTCTTGGCGCCAGTGCCATCCACCCGCTGCAAATCCCCGTTCTGAACGAGGAATTCGGCCCCGATCCGGCCGAGGTCGCGCGCGCCGAGCGCATGCTGGCGGCGTACGAGGAAAGCCTCGCGCAAGGCATCGGCGCGGTCGCCTTCGAAGGCGCGATGATCGACATCCCGGTGGTGGAGCGGGCACGCCAGCTAGTGGCCCGCGCCCGCGCCATCGCCGCCAAGCGGGGTTAGCGCCCCTGGAAGATCGGCCGGCGCTTCTCCATGAAGGCCGTGCGGCCTTCCTTGTAGTCGGCGGAATTGAAACACGTCTCCAGCGCCGCCGCGATCGCCGGCATGTCGCGCCGGCTCTCATCCTTGACCATCTCGTTGATGGCCAGCTTGGAGGCGGCGACCGAAAGCGGCGCGTTGCCGGCAATCCGCCGGGCGATGCCCATCACCGTTTCGTCCAGTGCGTCCGCTGCCACGGCGCGGTTGATCAGGCCGATGCGCTCGGCTTCCTTCGCATCGATCCGGTCGGCGGTGTAGAGGATCATCCGGGCATGGGCGGGGCCGACCAGATCGATCAGCATGCGCACGCTGTCGGGCGCATAGGCGATGGATAGCCGCGCGGCGGGGATGCCGAACTGGCTGTCGAAGGCGGCGATGCGCAGATCAGCGCGCATGGCGATCGCCAGCCCGCCACCCAGGCAGAAGCCCTGGATGCGCGCGATGACCGGCTTTTTGAACTGCTCGTAGATCGTGCGTCCGACACTGGCGAGGCGGTTATATTCCTTCTGCGCCTCGGCATCGCCGCGCGATTTCTCGAACTGGCTGATATCGGCGCCCGAGACGAAGGCCTTATCGCCGGCGCCGGTCAGCACCACCGCGCGGATCGCCGGATCGGCGTCGAATTCCTGCAGGATCTGGCCGAGCCCGTCCCACATCTCCAGCGCCATGGCGTTGCGCTTTTCCGGCTGGTTGAAGGTGATGATGCCGACCCCGTCCTGGGTTGCCGCCAGCATCCTGCCGCCGGCATAGGCACGGGTTGCGATCCCCTGGGGAAATCCGTCCATCACACCACTCCTTTTGCACGCAGCGCGGCGATTTCGTCCGCCGAATAGCCGTATTGACCGAGGATCTCCGCCGTGTGCTGTCCGGCATCGGCGGTCGGGCGGCGGATTTTCTTCTCGAAGCCGGTGATCGTCAGGGCGGAGGCGACGACATCCTTGGTGCCGATGGTCGGGCTTGCCATCGGGATCGCCATCTTCAGATGCTTGACCTGCGGATCGGCGAAAACCTGATCGATGCGGTTGATCGGCCCGCAGGGTACGCCCGCCTCCTCCAGCAATTCGATCCAATGCGCGGCCGGCTTCGTGCGAGTGATCTCGGCGATGGCCGCGTTGATCGCCTTGCGATCCTTGCTGCGGCCCTGCTGAGTTTTCCAATCCTCGCGCGATTTCCAATCAGATTTTCCGATCGCATCGCAGAAGCGTTCCCAGACGCGCGAGGAGCTGGCGGCGATGTTGATATCGCCGTCGCTCGCTGGAAACACTCCGGTCGGGATCGAGGTCGGATGGTCATTGCCGGCCTGGCCGGCGACCTCGCCTTCCATCAGCCAGCGCGCGGCCTGGAAGTCGAGCATGAAGATCTGTGCTTCCAGCAGGCTGGTCTGCACCCAGCGCCCGACCCCGGTGCGCTCGCGGTCGAAGATCGCCATCATCGTGCCGAGTGCCAGCAGATTGCCCGCAGTCAGATCATCGATCGGAATGCCGACCCGCATCGGCCCTCGCCCGGCTTCGCCGGTGATCGACATCAGCCCGCCCATGCCTTGGGCGATCTGATCGACGCCGGCGCGCTTGCCGTACGGCCCGGTCTGACCGAAGCCGGAGATCGAGGCATAGACGATGCGCGGATTGATCGCGCGCACATCGTCGTACGACACTTTCAGCCGGTGCTTCACCTCGGCACGCATATTCTCGACGATGATATCGGCTTTCGCCGCCAGGCGCATGAAGACCGCCAGCCCCTCGGGCGATTTCAGATTGAGCTGAATTGCCCGCTTGTTGCGATGCAGGTTCTGAAAATCGAAGCCGTTGCGCCGGCCCGCGACATCCTCGCCCGCGCCGGCAGGCGGCTCGATGCGAATGACATCCGCCCCCCAATCGGCCAGATGGCGCACGCAGGTGGGCCCGGCGCGGGCCAGCGTCAGATCCAGCACCACCAGCCCGGACAAGGGCAGGCGGGCGGCGTGCGGATCGGCCTCGGGTTGATGGCGGTCGGTGGGGCTATCGGGCATGAGGTCTCTCTCCCTGGTTGGGAATGCGGCTGTTTCAGCGCAGCGCGTGGGCCCGGAAGCGGGTGCGCAGGATGGCCGGCTGCATTTCGCGCTTGATGCGCGGCGGTGGGCCGTCCTTGACGCGCAGCAGGATGAAGCGCGGCGCACCATCCTCGCGCAGCAGGGCTTTGGCGGCGTGCAATTCGGCCTCGGTGTTGATCGTCGCGACGGTGGGAAATCCCGCCCCGGCGGCAATGCGGTCCAGCCGCACGCCGAGGCCGGTATGGCTGTCCTGATTGCCGGTCTCGCCGTAATGGGCGTTATCGACGCAGATCAGTGCGAGATTTCCAGGCGCCATCACCGCGATGGATGCCAGCGCGCCGAGATTCATCAGCAATTCGCCATCGCCCGTCACTACCAGCACGCGCCGCTGCGGTTGCGCCAGGGCAAGGCCGAGGCCCATCATCGGCGCCGCGCCCATCGCGCCCCCCAGGCCGAAGACGCCCGGTGCATCGGCGGTCATCGCGGTCAGTTCCTGGGCCGCACCGGCAAGGCCGGCGACGATCAGGAAATCCTCCGCCTTTCCGATCAGCGCCGGCACCGCCTGGGCACGGTCCAGCGTGGCAAGCGGCAAGGGTTCGGATTGGGCGGCGTGCGGACGGGCCATGGATGCCTCCCTCAGAACGCTTTGGCGCCGAGCAGGCGCTGGCCGAGCAGCATGGCGACCGCGTTGCCGGCCTTGAAGGCCATGGCGAGCGCCGCCTCGGCAACGGGGATCACATCCGCAGGCGCATCGGCACGCAGCACGATCACCCCCATCGCTTCGAGCACTGTCTGCGTCGCCTGCCCCATCGGGTATTGCCAGGGATTGCCTTCGCCGAAATCGCCGCGCATCGAAACGATCGTCAGAAACGGAAATTTCCCGCCCGCCGTCAGGGACAGCATGTTGATGCAGTTGCCGACGCCGGAGGATTGCATCAGCAGCACGCCGCGCGCGCCGCCGAGATCGGCCCCGGCCAGCAGGGCGACGCCTTCCTCCTCCGTCGTCAGGGCGACGGAATGCGCATCGGCATCGGCCAGGGAACGATCGATCAGCACGCGATGGCCGGCATCGGGCACATAGGCGAACTGGGTGACGTTCTGGGCGCGCAACAGGTCGTACAGCGCACGCGGCCAGCGCGCATCGCCCGGGTCGCGGTCATCTTCGGACATCGGTTGATCCCTCCGTCCGATCACCATGGGACGGGTGCGGGGGCTTGGCAAATTTCCGCCCGATCGATACGCCTTCGTCCGTCTCGGCGTCGCGGCGGCGGTCAGACGGTGAATTGCTCGGCGATGATGCGTTCGGACAGCCCCTGGCCGGGATCGAACAGCACGCGCACGCCGACCGAGCGATCCTCGGTCACCGCGACGGAGCGCACGTCGCGCACCTCCTCGCTATCGGCAACGGCGGCGACCGGGCGTTTTTCCGCCTCCAGCACCTCGAACAGCACATCCGCCGAGGCGGGCAGCAATGCGCCGCGCCAGCGTCGGGGACGGAAGGCGGAAATCGGCGTCAACGGCAGAAGATTGGCCGAAAGCGGCACGATCGGACCATGCGCGGACAGGTTATAGGCGGTCGATCCGGCGGGGGTGGAAATCAGGATGCCGTCGCAGATCAGTTCCGAAAGGCGCACCTGCCCGTCGATGGTGATGCGGATTTTCGCGGTCTGGCCGAGCTGGCGCAGCAGGCTGACCTCGTTCAGCGCCAGCGCCTCCTCCACCGCGCCGGTGCCGGTGATGGCGTGCATGCGCAAAGGATGCAGCACCACTTCCTGGGCACGCGCGAGGCGGGCCGGCAGCTCGTCTTCGTGATACGGGTTCATCAGGAAACCGACCGAGCCGCAATTCATGCCGTAGACGGGAATTTCCCGGCCCAGCATGTCGTGCATGGTGGCCAGCATCAGCCCGTCGCCGCCCAGCGCCACGACTGCGCGGGCATCATCGGTGCTGCAATCGCCGTAGCGGGCAACCAGCCGGGCGGCGCTGGCGCGCGCCATCTCCGTCGGGCCGGCGGTGAACGCGATCCGCCCGGCGAGATCGGCGGGTGTCAAGCGAGTTTCCGATGTTCCAGCACCCGATGCTCCAGCACGGGCATGTCGCGGCGCACCCGGGCGGTGACGGTGGGATCGATGCGTGCCGTTGCCCAGCCCGTGCCGTCGGAGACCATGGCGAGCACCTGGCCCCAGGGATCGGCGATCAACGAATGGCCATAAGTGTAGCGCGCCTCGCCGCCGCCCTCGACCTGCCGGCCCCAGGTGGCCGGTGCCGCGAACCAGCATTGCGTCTCGATCGCGCGGGCGCGGATCAGGATCTCCCAGTGATCCTTGCCGGTCTGCAGGGTGAAGGCCGAGGGCAGGAAAATCAGCTCCGCCCCGGCCTGACGCAGTTTCAGGAACAATTCCGGGAAGCGTACATCGTAGCAGATGGCACAGCCCACCTGCATGCCGCCGGCTCGGTAGGTCACGATCTCCTGGCCGGCGCCATAGGTGTTGCTTTCGCGATAGCCGGCGCCGTCCGGCGTGACGATGTCGAACAGATGCATCTTGCGATAGCGCGCGATCTCGCTGCCATCGGGGTCGAACACGACGGTGGTGTTGAACAGCTTTTCCCCGCCAGCCTCTTTCTCGCCCATCGAGCCGCCATGCACATGCATCCGTCCCGCCCGCGCCATTTCCCGCAGGAATTCATAGGCTGGTCCGCCCGGTTCATTCGATCCGGCGGGCGGCAGGATTTCCGCCTGCTCGAATTTATTGGCGCGCGGCCCGCCAAGGCAGGTCCAGACTTCCGGCAGGCTGACGATGTCGGGCCGGTCGGCCGCCATCGCCCCCTCGATCAGGCGCCGCGCCTGGGCGATGTTCTCGGCCTTGTCGGCCCCGGGGTTCATCTGCACCACGCTGACACGCATGCCGGTCTTCTCCTGATAGGGGCGGGATGGTTCAGCGCGGCCAGTCGAGTCGCGGCTCGGCGCGGCGCGGCTCGGTCGCCGGCGGGTTGGCGCGGGCGGGCGGCGCCATGGGGCGCGGCTCGGCGCGCAGCGGACGCGCGGCATAGGTTTGCGCGGCGGGCGGAATG
>JAGWRU010000124.1 GCA_028869595.1 Rhodospirillales bacterium | reverse complement strand
GCGCTGCCTCCAGCTCGGCGGCGGTAACCGGCGGCGGCGCCTGCGACGGCGCGGGCGCGCGCGGCGGCGGACGGGGCGCGGTGAAATCCTCGGCGAACAGCAGGCCGGACGGCCGCTGTGCTGCGGCCTGCGCGGGTTGTGTGGCCGGGCCGGCCGGCGGCGGGTCGAGATCAGTAAACCAGCTCTTCATCCGCACTCTCGCTGATTTCGATCTGGCCCTGCGCCGCCAGATCCTTGGCCAGCAGCACGATGGCTGCCTGCGCCTCGTCGACGTCGCGCACCTTGACCGGGCCTAGCGCCTCGATCTCCTCGCGCAGCATCTTGGCGGCGCGTTCGGACAGATTCTTGAAGAACAGATCGCGGATCTTGTCCGACGCGCCCTTGATGGCGAGCGGCAGCTTGTCCTTCTCCACCGCGCGCAGCAGCGTCTGCACCGCCGTCCCGTTCAGCCGGGCGAGGTCGTTGAAGGTGAACATCAGCGCCTTGATACGCTCGGCGGCGTCGCGGTTGCGCTCCTCCAGCGCGGCAATGAAGCGGCCTTCCGCCTGGCGGTCCAGGTTGTTGAAGATATCCGCCATCATTTCATGCGCGTCGCGGCGCGTCGCGCGGGCGAGATTGGACATGAATTCCGCCCGCAGCGTTTTTTCGACGCCGTCCAGCACGTCCTTCTGCACGCTTTCCATCCGCAGCATGCGCATCACCACCTCCATGGCGAAGCTGTCGGGCAGCAGCGTCAGCACCCGCGCGGCGTGGTCGGGGCGGACTTTCGACAGCACCACGGCGACCGTCTGGGGGTATTCGTTCTTCAGGTAATTCGACAGCACCGCTTCGTTCACATTGCCGAGCTTGTCCCACATGGTGCGCCCGGCGGGGCCACGGATCTCCTCCATGATCTGCGCCGCCCGGTCGCGTGGCAGGGCTTTCTGGAGCAGGCGCTCGGTGCTTTCGAAACTGCCGACCAGATTGCCGGCGGTGCCCATGCCCTCGGTGAAATCGATGCACAGGCGTTCGACCACATCGGCGCGCACCGAGCCGAGCTGGGCCATCGCCGCCGAGATATCCTTGATCTCGTCCTCGTGCATCATCGAGAACAGACGTGAACAATGCGCCTCGCCGAGCGCGAGCATCAGAATGGCCGCGCGCTGGGCGCCGTTCAGATTGCGATATTCCTCGGTGCGCGCCATCAGGCTGCCTCCTGCGCCATCCAGCCGCGCATGATCGCCACGGTTTCCTCCGGATGCTTGTCGACCAGATCGGCGATCCGCCGTAGCGAGGAGGCGCGCATCGCGCCTTCGATCTGGGCGAGCTGGACCATGCTGTCATCCTCCAGCAGCGCCGTGCCGGGCGCGGCGCCGCCGCCGGGCAGGGCGCGCATCTCGCCATGCGGCGCGGGCAGGGCGCCCAGCGCCGGGGTGCCGGCCAGGGTGGTGCCGGCCATCGTCGCCTCCGTGCCGGCGAAGGCCACCGACTCGCCGCCCGCCGGGCCGAGCAATTCGCGCGGCAAGGCAGTGATGCGGGTGACCATCGGGCGCAGCACCAGCAGCAGCGCCAGCAGCCCGATCACGCCGAACAGCGCCGTCTCGGCCAGATGCATCACGTCCGGGGCATTGACATGCAGCCCCATCAGCCCGGGCGCCACCGCCGTCACCCCCGGATCGGTGGGGGCGAACCGCATGCTGACCACCTGCACCACGTCGCCGCGCTTGGCGTCGTATCCGATCGCGCTTTTCACCAGATCGCCGATGCGGGCGATTTCCGCCGGGCTTTGCGGTGTCCAGACAGGCTTGCCGTCCTTGCCGATGGTGGTGACGCCATCGACCATCACCGCGATGCTGATGCGCTTGATCTGCGGCTGGTCGTTGATGACGGTGCGCACCGTCTTGCTGATCTCGTAATTCGTCGTCTCCTCGCGCCGCTTGCGCGTCGATCCCGCGCCGGGCGTGCTGGCATTGGCATTCGGCAGATTATTCTGCACCGAGACGGTGCGACCCGGATCGGTGCGGGTGGAGGTCTCATCGACGCTTTGCTGGCTGCGCGGCACCTGCCCGTCGGGATTGAAGCTTTCCGCTGTTTCCTGGACTTTATCGAAACTCATCTGCACGGCGGCTTCGGCGCGTACATGGCCGGGGCCCAGGCTTTGTTCCAGCATCCGCTCGACCGCGCGATCCAGGCGCCGTTCGGTGGCCAGGCGCAGCGCATTGGCGCTGAGCGGGGTATCGGCGCCGCCGGCCTGGCTGCCGGCGCGGGCCAGCAGGTCGCCGCGGTTATCGACGATGGTGATGTTCTGCGGGCGCAGCTGCGGCACGGCGGCGGCGACCAGATTCTGGATCGCCGCCACCTCCTCCCGGTCCAGGCGGCCGATGCCGGCCATGGTCAGCATGATCGAGGCCTGCGCGGCGCTGGCATGGCGCGCGAAAGGCGCGCGATGGGGCAGCACCAGATGCACGCGCACCGCGCGTACCCCGCTCATGGCGCTGATGGTGCGCGCCAGCTCGCCCTCCATCGCGCGGGTTTCGTTGATGCGGTCCTGGAAGCTGGTGGCGGCAAGACCGCTGCTGCGGTCGAAGATTTCATACCCCACCGTGCCGCCGGAGGGGATGCCCTTGGCGGCCAGCATCAGGCGCAGCCGGGCCACCTGATCGGCCGGCACCAGAATGCGCCCGCCGCCGCCATCCAGCCGATAGGCGATATGCTGGGCATCGAGGGCGGCGGTAATGGCCGAGGCGTCCTGCGTGTCGAGCCCGCCATAGAGCAGCGCCATCGGCGTGTCGGTGGCGCGCATCGCCAGCATGGCCAGCAAGCCGAGCAGGCCGAGTGCCACCACCGCCATCGCGCCGAGCCGGGCCGGGCCGAGTGCCTTCAGACCATCGAGCAGCGGCTTCACGCCGCCCCCCGCCGGATCGTCCACGCAAGCCCATCCGCCTGCCGCAACTGCATGATGCCGCCCATTCCCTGGCTGCCCGGCCTTCTGCCGTGGCCAGAGAGTGTCCGCAGCCGCTTACCGCCCCGTTAACGACGCGGCGAGGAAGCGGCTGCGGTACAAGCTTTCGTGAAGCCGCGGTGATGGTCGCGGCCTGGGCGCATGCTTTATCCTGTTGATCCTGCGTTCTTTCTGCCCGCCTATCGGGTTTCCTGCCGATCCAGAGGCCGATCATGTCCCGCAAAGCGCCGCCCCCGGTACCGTTGCCCAAGACGGGGGAGAAATCCGGCTGGGCGGGGTGGCTGTTCGGCATCGGGCTGCTGCTCTGGTGGTTCGGCGGCTATGGCCTGGTGATCTACGGCACGCTCGATGACCGCGGCCCGTTCGCATTTCTGACCGGCTGGCAGATCGCGCTGTTCGGCGGGGCCAATATGCTGGTCGGTGCCGGCCTTGGCGTGGTGATCATCTTCGTGCTGCCGGGCCGGCTGTTCCGGCTGTGGCATCGCCTGGCACCGCAAAGCCCCCTTGCCGCGTTCCTCGATCGCAACATGCGCGCAGCGACCCGTTCGCGCGGCGAAACCGCCGCCCTGGCAGCGGCGCGCTGGGCGGAAATGGACGACGCTGCCCGGCTGGCCGCCTTGCGGCGACAGCGCAACATCACCCTGGGTATCGCCTGCGCCTTGCTGCTGATGACCTGGGGCGTGGAGCGCTACGTGGCGATCACCGCCAACCGCGATGCCGGCCAGCCATTGGCGCGGCTGGTCGTGGCCGCCGATGGCACGCTGGTGCGGCACGGCCATGGCAGTTGGGTGCAGGTCAGCGGCGTCACGGCGCAGCGCGATGCGGTGATGGAATATGATTATTCGATCCGCGGGCATGCCTATCGCGATTATTACACGCCGCTGCTGCCGGCGGGCTGGCAGGCGAGTCAGCAAGTGACGCTGCTGGAAAAGGACGAAACGATCCCACGCTATCATGATCGGTGGGATCGGGCCGATCCGCCCGGCCCGATCGAGGGCGAACTGGCCACTGGCGG
>JAGWRU010000123.1 GCA_028869595.1 Rhodospirillales bacterium | reverse complement strand
CGCCGCCCGCCCCTTCGATCTCGCGCGCAACCAACTGGCCGAGATCCTTCAGATGCACATGGCCGGGCACGAACTGGGTGAAGGAATTGGCGATGGCGATGATCGGCTTGCCGAAATCGCCATCCTTCATGCCGGTGGCGCGCCACAGGCCGCGGGCGCCGGCCATGTTGCGGCCATGGGTGGTGGTGCGGGAGCGCAAAGCGGGCATGGACGATCCTCCGGTGAAACGGGCGGTTTTGCTTGATCTAGGCGCTTTCCAGGCGATGGTAAAATATATTATTGAGCACTTATAAGGTCGATGGAGATATCATGGACCCGCGCCCGCTGCGCCATTTTGCGACCCTTGCCGAGACGCTGCATTTCGGCCGCGCCGCCGAACGCCTGGGCATGACCCAGCCGCCGCTGTCGCAATCGATCCAGGCGCTGGAACGCCGCCTGGGCGCTGCCCTGTTCGTGCGCACCAAACGCTCCGTCGCGCTGACGCCGTTCGGCGCGGCCTGGCTGGGGCCGGTGCGCGAGGCGCTGGCGGCGTTGGATGCGCTGGCCGAGAAAGCGCGCCGCCTGCGCGACGGCGATGCCGGGCGGTTGGAACTCTCCTTCGTCAGCACCGCCGATTATTCCATTCTGCCCGCCCTGGTGCAGCGCTACGCCGCGCTGCATCCGGACGTCGACCTGATCCTGACCGAGGCCACCACCGATGTGCAGATCGAGGCGCTGTGTCGCGGCCAGGGCAGCGCCGGCATCGTCATTCCCGGCACGACGGAGGCATTGCCGCCGCGCCTGCGCTACCGCCCGCTGATCCGTGAAGCGCTGATCGCGGCCATCCCCGAATCCTGGATCGCCGAACGGCGCATCCGGCTGGAGCGGGGCCGGCTTTCGCCGCCCGACCTGCTCGCCGCCTCGCTGGTGCTGTTTCCCCGCCGCTCCTCGCCGGCCTTCCACGATCTGGTGACCGGCTATGTGGAAGGCTTGGGCGGGATCATCCGCATCGCCCAGGAGGCGATCCAGATGCAGACCATCATCGCCCTGGTCTCGGCCGGCATGGGCATCGCGCTGGTGCCGGAATCGCTCCGCCACCTCGCCCGCACCGGGGTGCGCTATGTCGATCTGGCGCGCGGCGCGCCGGTGCTGGAAACCGGACTTGCCTGGCGCGCCGACGATGCCGCCCCGACACTTGCCCGCTTCCTCGCCGTGGTCGCGGGCGAGATCGGCGGCGCGGCGCCCAGCCTGGCATAGCCATTGGCGACATGGCCGCGCATCGCCGCCGCCGCCGCTTCCGGATCGCGGGTGGCAAGGGCGGCAACAATGGCGCGATGCTCCGCCTCCGAGGCGATGCGGCCCTGCTCCTCGTCGAAATTGCGCCGCCGCAGCAAATGCATCCGGTCGATCACCTGGCGATAGAATTCGGTCAGCGTGGCGCTGCCGGCGAGTTCCACCAGCCGGTCGTGAAAGGCGATGTTGAGCGGGAAGTAGCGCGCCATCTCGCCGGCCGCCGCCGCCTCGTGCAGGCGGGCGAGCCAGGTGTGCAATTCCTGCGCGATATCGGGGTTCATGCGCGGGGCCAGCAGGCGGCCGGCCATCTCGTCGAGTATCGCGCAGATCATACAGCTCCCGTGCTTCCGGCTCGCCGATGGCGCGCACGAAGACGCCGCGATTTTTCTCCAGCCGCACCAGCCCGGCCCCTTCCAGGGCACGGAAGGCCTCGCGGATCGGGGCGCGGCTGACGCCGAAGCGGGCGGCGTATTCCAGCTCGTTCAGCTTGTCGCCGGCCTTCAGCTCGCCGCGCTTGATCAGCTGGATGATCTCTTCGCGCACCAGATCGGCGACCGATCGGGTCTGCAGGATGCGCAGCGGGCCGAGAGGGTCGGTCATGGTGAGATGCGGGACATGGGGCGTGCCCCGGCGGCGAGCAGGGCATCGATCCGCGCCACGGCCTGCGGCAGCTCGGCAATGCTGTCGATCACCAGATCGGCGCCGGCTGCGGCGAACATCGCCGCCGCATCCAGCCGGGCGGCATTGCGCGCCGCGGGCGCCAGTGCGGCCAGTTCCTCGGCCGACAGGCCCAGCGTGTTGCCGGCCAGCGCGATACCGATGGTCCAGGTACCGGCGGCCACCCCTTCGCCGATGCCGGGGGCGGTGTCATCGACCTTGACCACGCGATACGCCGGCCACACGCCCAGCCGCGCCATTGCGTGCCACATCATCAGCGGGCTGGGCCGCCCGGCCGGCAGATCGCCGGCGCAGAGTGTGAATTCCGGCGCATAGCCGGCAGCGGCGGCGAGCGGCACCACCTCCTCCAGGATCGGGCGGGTATAGCCGGTGGTCGCCGCGATCCGCAGCCCGCGCGCGCGCAGCGCATCGATCGCCGCGACAGCACCGGGGATCATGTCGGCATGCTCGCGCACGGCGGCGATGTTCATCGGCTCGAACACGGCGAAAATCGCCTGGGCGTCGGCCTCATTGAAATCGCGGCCATGCCGTGCCCGCCAGGCGGCGGCAACGCCCGGCACCGCCGCCACGGCGCGGATGTGATCGAGTTTCGCCATGCCCATCGGTCCGCGCGCATCGGCGATGGTGATGGCGACGCCGAATTCACCGAAAGCACGCACGAAGGCCCCCATCGGCGCGCGCGAGCCGTGATCGACCACCGTGCCCGCCCAATCGAGGATCGCCGCGCCCAGCCTTGGTGTTTCGCTCATCCGTACCATCCTTCTGCGGTATGCGCCGGCGCCGCCGCGCCGGTCATCTCGGCGATGGTTTCCTCGGCGATGGCAAAAGCGGTGCTGGCGCCGGTGCCGGAGGTGACCAGCACCAGACGCACGCCGGGGAACGGTGCCTCGGTGAAGCAGGCGGCGGGGCCGGAAGGGTAGATGCCGATCCAGCGCTCGATCACTTCCGGGCGGTCGATGGCCAGCACGGCGCGCAATTCATCGAGAATCCCGTCATCGACACCGCGCGGCTGGAACGGATCATGGGCCGGGCCGTAATGGTGGCTGTCGCCCACCACCAGCGATCCATCCGCGCCTTGCACGGCGATCAGATGAATACCGTCGGCCAGCGCCTGGGCCTGCTCCGCCTCCAGCCTTGCGCGCAAGCCCGCCGCTTGCGGCAGCGCGGCATAGCCGAGATAGCGCACCAGACCGAGATCGCTCATCACCGGGGCGGGCAGCGCGAAACCAGGGGCGGCAATCTTCAGCATGTGCAGCTTGCACAGCGTCACTGCGTGGCGCGCCATCACTTCGGGGAACAGCGTCGCCAGATCGGGGCCGGGGCAGACGATGATCCGCTTGGCGGCGAACCGCCCGGCCGGGGTCACGACCGCGCCTTCCTCCACCGCCGAGACGGCCATGCGCGGCAGAAACGCCACCCCCTGCCCGGCCAGCCAGGCGGTCAGTTGCGGAATCGCCTCGCGGCTTTCAACGCGGATTTCGTGCGGGCTGAGCAGAGCGCCGGCAAGGCCGGGGCGCAGCGCCGGGGCAAACTGCTCCATCTCCCGCCCGCGCAGCACGCGGCAGGCCGCCCCCATATCGGTCGCGGCGAAGGCCTCGATCACCGCCAGCGCCTCCGCCCGG
>JAGWRU010000008.1 GCA_028869595.1 Rhodospirillales bacterium | reverse complement strand
TACCGGATTGGTATCCCAACCGCGCTGCTCCGGCAACCATCCTCATCCCGGTGGGCGGGCGATTCCGCTTAGTGCTTGCCCAGCTGGGCAAGCACCGCATCGAGTTTCTGCATCGCCCCCGAACGATCGCCCGCAGTAAGGCGTGTCAGCGCGGCGCTGATGCCATCCACCGCCGGGTTGGCGCTGGGAATACCGGTTTGACCAAGCGGAACCGAGCGGTTGAGCAGCCGGGTCTGGGCCATCTCCATGGCTTGCTGCGCCTCTCCGTCATGCCCGGTTGCAAGGGCGGCCTGGGCGGCGCGCAGATAGGCTTCAGGAGGGGAATCCGCCGGAAGCGCCGGGGTCGTCAGCGGTTTGGCGATATATTTCAGCTCGGCCGGGTTGGGCGCGGTGGCGGCACCGCTATCAGCCGAGGTGCTCGGCGCGGCCATCGGCGTTGCCACCACCGGGGCCGGTGTCGCGGCGGCGCCAGGCGGCGACGGCGCCATATATCCTGGCGGAAAGGCCGGGGCGTAGCCGCCGGCCGGCGCGGCTTGCGCCAAGGCAGCCCCGGGGGCGAGGGGCAGGGCGAGGGTCAAGGTCAGCGCCGCCAGCAGGGGCAGCGGCACCGTCCTCGCATGGCGGTCCAGCCGCCAGGTGTTGCGTTGGATGTCACGGTGGAAACCAGGCTTCATCACGATCTCCTTTCCTTACCCGCGATCGAGCAAAGAGCGCGCTACGGCGATCACCCGATGCGCCTCCTTCCACAGGTCGAAACGCGCCAGATCATCCGGGGCGGCCCAGGCGATTTCGCTCACATCGGAACCGGCTATGGCCTCACCGCCCTGCCAGCGCGCGGCATAATCGATGATGGTATAATGGTATTGAACGCGTCCCGATAAATCGGGTCGGATGCTGTCGACGACGGCGGCAAGCATTAAATTGCCGACAGCAAGCCCGGTTTCCTCGGCCAGCTCGCGGCGGGCGGCTTGTTCGCAGGTTTCGCCGACTTCCTGCGCCCCGCCCGGCAAGGTCCAAGTGCCCAAGCCGGGCGGCTTGCCGCGCCGGACCAGAAGCACGTCGCTGCCGCGCAACACCACGATGCCGATCCCGACGATCGGGCGGGCTGGATATTCCCGCCCGGTGGCTGGCGTGCTCATGGATGCGCGGCCGATTGCGGGGTGGCGCCTGCCGATGGCGCGGCGGGCGAGGGCTTGCTCGGCTCCAGATCCTTGAGCTGCGGCACCAGCACGCGGGTTTTCCAGGCGCCCAGGCGATAGGTCCAGCCGGCGAGGCGTGCATTCAGCCGGGCGGCAGTGGCCGCGGCTTTTCCGCTTCCGCTCGCGCTGAAACGGGCCAGCACGGATGGGTCGGCCGGATCGGCGCCATCAGGCAAGGCAAACAACGCGACACTGATGGAGACGCCTTCATTGGTCGTGAACCGGGCAGTGCCGATCGGCGCGCCGGGCGACGCGGTCGCGCCAGGGGCGGAATCGGGTGAGACATCGTCGAAGGTCAGGATCTCCAGCCCCCGATCGAGGTCATCCAGCCGATAGGGGCTGAGTTTCGGCACGGCTGCGCCGGGTGCGGCGCCATCGATGGTCGCCAGCACGAGATGACCGGATTTGCGCACGAAGCCCAACGTGCTGCCCCCCCGTGTCACCTGGATCGCGGCGATATCGCCATGGCCGATATTCATGATCGAGCGATCCAGCCAGAGTTGGGGATCAGCGTCTACATCCAGATCGCCCTCGGCCAGCCAGCTTTGCGCGGCTCCGGGCCGGCGCACGAAGACCTGATCGGGCAGATCGGTGCCGCCGCGGACACGCCGATGCCCGACGATCAGTGTCGCCAGCGGATGACCGGTTGCATCGAGGACGCGCAGAAGCATGGCCCCGCTTTGCGCCTGGTTCGGATCGCCGACGCCAAGCTGATCGTATTGCGCGGGATCGGCGGTGCGCGGCGACATCAGTCGCAATTCGGCCAAGGCAGTCAGCATGGCGTGCAGCCGGTCGGCCTGGATCGGATATAGCCCGCGCTCCTTCACCCCCCAGCCATGCAGCGGCGCGGGGCGGTGCATCAGCACCAGCGTCTTGCCGCCGCCCGTCACTTCGATCCGCGCGACCTGCGAAAGCCGCTTTGCCAGTCCCGGAAACATCAGGCGGCCAGCGCTGAAATGCCGGCTTTCGCCCGGCTGGCTGGCCGGGCCCAGCCACCAGCCGCCAACCAGGACGACGATACCTATTAGTAGCAAAATCAGAGCGTTGCGCGGCCTCATGCGTCATGCTCCATGGCCACGGACCGGCGGCGACGCATGGCACGGCGTGCCAGCCCCAGGATCAGTGCCGCCATTGCCAGCAGGGCGGGTATCAGGACGGTGTCGAAAAGCTGCAATCCGGTTTCCAGCCGGGCGATCGAGCGGTTCAGCGCGAACTGCACTGCGCGCAGCTTTTCGCGCGTCTGCACGATGTCGCGCCGCGCCGCTGCGATGGCGCTACGCTGGGCGGGCGTCAGCATGTCCCGACCTGCGGTCGCGCCGGGATGCGCGGGGTTGCTTGCCGTGCCGCCCAGCCGCAATTGCTGCAGTTGCTGTTCGGTGTTCTGCAGATGCTGCTGCAAGCGCTGCTCGGTCGCACGGAACCGCGCTTCGGCCCGCGCGCGCATCCGTTCCACCACCTCGAACGGGCGGGTCGTATCGCCGCGCGTGCGCAGCCCCATCAGCGCGTCGCTGCCCGCCAATGTGCCGACCAGATTGGCAACGAATGCGCCATTATCGCTGAAGGGCTGGGTGGTCTGCTGGCCGAAGAAATTGTCGTGATGCACCCAGAAGCGGTCGGCGAGAATATCGCTGTCGGCGATCACGACCAGATCGGCAGGACCGCGGCTGAGCGCGCGATAGGCAGGCGACGGTGCCGCGATTTTGCTCGCGGCGTCACTGGCCGGCGGGCCGGCGAAAGCCGAATGCAGCACCCCCCGGATGCGGGCGGCGATCACGCGTGCCCTGCCATCGGGGTGAAAAGCAGCAAGGATCGCCGCAGGATCGGGATTGCGCACCGATGCCAGGGGGACCATGCCCGATGCCGCGCTCGAGGTGAGCAGCGGCGTGAATTTTGGTGGTTCGGGCGTGCCGGCAACCGGCTTTTCAGGCGACAGATAGCCGGCTGCGGCCAGGGTGACGCGGTGCAGCGTGGCGGTTGCGGGATCGTTGCGATCGATGCCGGCGCCACGGATATCGAACCAGGGCGGATAGGGAACGGCGCCGCCATTCCCCGCCTGATCCATGCCGCCGGGCGCACGCACCTCCCACGCCCCATCGAGATCTCCGACCACCGTGCGGTGGTGATAGTGAATACCCCAGGCGGCAAGGAGCGGAGCAAGATTGGAGGATGTGGCCGGCGGCGGCTGCCCGTCGCCTGCGCCGCCCTGCGGCACCGGTGTTGCCGCCGCCGCCTCGGAATAAGGATCGACCATCACCATCAGCCTGCCGCCATGCATGACGTACTGGTCGACGGCGTAGAGTGTCGCCTGCGAAAGCTTCGGTGGATCGGCGATCAGCAGCACGCGGATGGCGGGATCGATGGCGGTGGTGTTCGATGGAACCATGCGCAGCGTATTGGCCTGGCGCAGCATCTGCATCACGGCATAAGGCTGCCCGGCAGCGCTGGTACCATTGGTCTGCATCATCACCCGCGGATCGCCATTGAGCGGCAGCGAGGACAGGATGCCGACAACCGGGCGCTTGGGGTTGGAAAGCTCATAGATCAGGCGTGTCAGATCATATTCCAGGAAGCGCTGGCGATCGGCGCGGAAAAACGCGATGCGCCGTTGATTATCGAGCAGATTGCTGCCGGCCAGACCGAAATAGACCAGCCGCCCTGCCTGATCGACCGGCACGCCGGTCAGCCCGTATCCCATCGCGCGGTCTTCAGTGTCGCTGAACGGCGCCGGGTCATAGAAGCGCAGATGCAGCTTGCCGCGCGCGATCCGGGCATATTCGCGTAGCATTTGACGCACCTGATCGGCATAGGCGCCGTACGCCGGGATGCGGGCGCCAAGGTCGCGCGAATAGAACAGGCGCAGCGTCACCGGCTCCTTCAAGCCGCGCAGGATCGCCACCGTGCCCGGTGACAGCGTGTAGAGATGCTCGGCCGTCAGATCGAGTTGCCAGCCGGCAAGGCGTGAATCGGCAAACATCGTCACGCCGATCGCGATGCACCCCGCACCGATCGCCGCCACGATGGACGGCCAGGATTTTCCTGCCATCTAATCGGCCTTTCGCTGATCGACGATCACGGTATTGAGAAAGAGAAAGAAACCGATGATCGATGCGAAATAGATCAGTTCTGGCAGGCGGATCAGGCCGCGGGTGAAATCCTCGAACCGATCCGTCACCGCGACATGGCGGGCGATATCGGCAAGGACGGGCAGGTTGTGGTCCAGAAAATCGGTCACGACCGGATAGGATGAAGCAGCAAACAGAAAGCTGACCGCAACTGAGACCACGAAGGCGATCACCTGGTTGCGCGTCAGGGCCGAGATCGCCGCGCCGATCGCCAGAAAAGCGCCGGCCATCAGCAGCGCCCCCAGATATCCCGCCAGGATCATGCCGTTATCG
>JAGWRU010000122.1 GCA_028869595.1 Rhodospirillales bacterium | reverse complement strand
GGCGATGCCATCCGCGCCGAAATGCTGCCGCCCGAAATCGGTGCCAACGCCCCGGCGCTGCTGTCGATCGACCCCACGGCCGATATTATGGGCCTGCCGCTGCGCGAGGCGCGCGACCTGTTTGAGACGCAATATCTTCAGGCACAATTGCTTCGTTTCGGAGGCAATATCTCTCGCACCGCACAATTCGTAGGCATGGAGCGGAGTGCGCTGCACCGGAAGCTGAAGCAGCTTGGCGTGCATTCGGATGATCGGCTAGGTAATTGATCAGGGATCAGCGGCGCGGGAATGGGGCATGATATGGTGCGAAATAGAAACGGCGCGGCGTTCATCCGCCCATCCTGCCTGCGCGGGGGCTGAGGCGTGGCCTCCTATATCGGGTCTCGCCTGCTGCAGGCGATCCCCGTCCTGGCGCTGATCGGGCTGCTGTCCTTCGCGCTGTTCGCCTATGTCGGCGATCCTGTCACCATCATGCTCGGCCAGGATTACACCGATGCCCAGCGCATCGCCCTGGTTCATACGCTCGGCCTCGACCGGCCTTTCTACATCCAGTATCTGCGTTTCCTCTGGGCGGCGCTGCACGGTAATTTCGGCAACAGCTATCGGATCGCCGAGCCCGTCTCGACCCTGATCGCCCAGCGGGCGCCGGCGACGCTGGAACTGGCGCTGACCGGCACGTTCATTTCGGTGCTGATCGGCATTCCGATGGGCGTCATCACCGGCATCTGGCCGCGCGCGGCGTTTTCCCGCGTCTTCATGGTGATCAGCCTGATCGGCGTATCCCTGCCGGTGTTTCTGACGGGGATCCTGCTGATCCTGCTGTTTTCGGTGGTGTTGGGCTGGCTGCCAAGCTTCGGGCGGGGCAGTGTCGTGCATATCGGCGCCTGGTGGACGACCGGGCTGCTGACCGTCAGCGGGCTGAAATCACTGATCCTGCCGGCGACCACGCTGGCATTGTTTCAGATGACGCTGATCGTGCGCCTGGTGCGCGCGGAAATGCTGGAGGTGCTGCGCACGGATTATATCAAATTCGCCCGCGCCCGCGGCCTGAAGACCCGGGCGATCAATTTCGGCCATGCGCTGAAAAATACGCTGGTGCCGGTGATCACCATCATCGGCCTGCAACTGGGCGGGCTGGTCGCCTTCACCCTGGTGACCGAGACGGTGTTTCAATGGCCGGGGCTCGGCCTGCTGTTTGTGCAATCGGTGGCGGTCGCCGATATTCCGGTGATGTCGGCCTATCTGATGATGGTCGGCGTGGTGTTCGTCACCATCAACCTGATCGTCGATCTGCTCTATTTCGCCGTCGACCCGCGGCTGCGCGTACGCCGCAGCGGAGGTGGCCGATGAGTGTCACGGCAACGCCTGCGCGCCCGGGCCTGGGTGCCCGTCTGCGCGCCGCCTATGACAGCGATCTCTGCTATCACTTCCGCCATTCGCCGGTCGCGGTTCTGGCCGGGGCGATCGTTGCCCTGATGCTGTTCGGCGCGATTTTCGCCCCCTGGGTCGCGCCGCATGATCCGTTCGATCTGGCCAGCCTCAATCTGATGGATAGTTTCCACCCGCCTGTGCCGCTGGCCGGTTCGGTCTGGACCTTTCCGCTCGGCACCGATGATCAGGGGAGGGATGTATTCTCGGCCATTCTGTTCGGCATGCGCATCAGCCTGGAGGTCGGTGTGGCGGCGGTTCTGTTCGCCATGGTGGTGGGCGTGCTGATCGGTCTGCTGGCAGGCTATGCCGGCGGCGTGGTGGATGCCGCGCTGATGCGCATCGCCGATGTGCAACTGACCTTTCCCGCCATCCTGGTCTCGCTTCTGGTCGATGGCGTGGTCGGTGCGGTGCTGCCCACCGATCTGCATCGCAGCCTGCAGATCGGCATTCTGATTTTCGCCATTGGCATCAGTAACTGGCCGCAATTCGCCCGCACGGTGCGTGGTTCCACCCTGGTGGAACGCAACAAGGAATATGTGATGGCGGCGCGGGTGATCGGGGTGGCGCGCTGGCGCGTCATGCTCAGTCATATCCTGCCGAACGTGCTGGGACCGGTGCTGATCATCGCCACGCTCAATCTGGGCTTTGCGATTATCTCCGAAGCGACGCTGTCCTTTCTCGGCGTCGGTCTGCCGCCGACCGAACCCTCGCTCGGCACGCTGATCAACACGGGCAATAATTTCCTGTTCAGCGGCGATTGGTGGATGACGGTGTTCCCCGGCGCGACGCTGGTGCTGATGGTGCTGGCGATCAACCTGCTGGGCGATTGGCTGCGCGATGCCCTCAACCCGAGGCTGCGCTGACATGGCGGCTTTGCTGGAAGTCGATCGGCTTTGTGTGGAATTTCCTACCCGCCGCGGCGTGCTGCGCGCCCTCGATCACGTCAGCCTGTCGATCGCCGCCGGCGAGGTGCTGGGCGTGGTCGGTGAAAGCGGTGCCGGCAAATCCCTGACCGGGGCGGCGATCATCGGGTTGCTGGAACCGCCCGGACGGATCGCCAAGGGCGAAATCCGCCTGGAGGGGCGGCGGATCGACAACCTGCCACCGTCGGAAATGCGCCGTCTGCGCGGCCGGCGGATCGGGGCGATTTTTCAGGATCCGCTGACCACGCTCAATCCGCTCTATACGATCGGGCGGCAATTGGTGGAGACGATCCAGACCCATCTGCCGCTTTCCGACGCCGATGCGCGCGCGCGCGCCGTCTCCTGGCTGGAGCAGGTGGGCATCCCGGGGGCGGCGGACCGGCTGTTCTCCTATCCGCATGAATTTTCCGGCGGCATGCGCCAGCGCGTGGTGATCGCGCTGGCTTTATGCGCCGAGCCGCAGCTGGTGATCGCCGACGAGCCGACGACCGCGCTCGATGTCTCGGTGCAGGCGCAGATCATTGCCCTGCTCAAGCGTCTGACGCGCGAGCATGGCACCTCGGTGATGCTGGTCACGCACGATATGGGCGTGATCGCCGAGACCGCGGATCGCGTCGCGGTGATGTATGCCGGGCGGGTGGCGGAGCTGGGGCCGGTGGCGAGCGTGATCCAGGAACCGGCGCATCCTTATACGGCCGGGCTGATGGCCAGCATTCCGGCGCTGGACCGGCGGGTCACGCGGCTGGCGCAGATCGACGGATCGATGCCGCGGCTGAACGCGATGCCGCCCGGTTGTGCCTTCCATCCGCGCTGCGCGCGTGCCGTGGCGCAATGCATGGCGGAACAGCCGGGGCTGATGGCGGCCGGCCGCACCGAGGCCGCGTGCTGGGTGCCCGTGAAAGAGGCGTTGCATGGCTGAGGCCGCTCTTCTGGAAATTCGCGGCCTGGGACATGAATTCGATGTCTCGCGCCCCTGGCTGCAACGTGCGTTGCGCGGCGAGCGCCGGCGCTTCCTGCGCGCTGTCGACGAGGTGAGTTTCGCCATCCCGCGCGGACAGACCCTGTCCCTGGTGGGCGAAAGCGGCTGCGGCAAATCCACCATTGCCCGCCTCGCCGTCGGGCTCTATCGGCCGAGCCGGGGCAGCATCCATTTCGACGGGACCGGCATCGTCGCGGGCCAGGCGCAGCCGGCGCTGCGCCGACGCATGAACATGATCTTTCAGGATCCGTACGCCTCGCTCAATCCGCGCTGGCGGGTCAGCGATATCATTGCCGAGCCGATCCGTGTATTCGGCCTGATGAAGGATCGCGCGCAGATCGCGGCGCGGGTCGGCGGACTGCTCTCCCAGGTCGGGCTGACACCTGCCGACGGCACAAAATTCCCCCATGAATTCTCGGGCGGTCAGCGTCAGCGCATCTCGATCGCGCGGGCTTTGTCGAGTGAGCCGGAATTTCTGGTCTGCGACGAGCCGACCAGCGCGCTCGATGTCTCGGTGCAGGCGCAGATCCTCAATCTGATGAAGGATCTGCAGGCCAGGCTGGGGCTGACCTACCTGTTCATCAGCCACAACCTGGCGGTGGTCCGCCACATGTCGGACCAGCTGGGGGTGATGTATCTCGGCCGCATCGTCGAGATGGGGCCGGCCGAAGCGATTTTCGCCGCCCCCCGCCATCCTTATACCCGGCTGCTGCTGGAAGCGATCCCGAGCCTTTCGGAGCCGGGCCGTGCGCGTGTGCCGGTCGGCGGCGAGGTGCCCAGCCCGATCGCCCCGCCGCCCGGCTGTACCTTCCATCCGCGCTGCCCGCTGGCCAATGCGCGCTGCCGGGCGGAGGTGCCGCAGCCACTGACGCTGCAGACGGCGCATGGTGCCGTCGATATCGCCTGCCATGCGGTGGCGGAGGGGCGCGATCGCGCGTGAGCGCGCCGGGCCCCGGCGACGAGGATGATCCCGGCGGCGCCGGCCAGCCGCTGCGCGCGCTGATCGGCCTGCTGGCCCTTGTCGTGCTGATCGGTCTGGTCGTGGTGATCATCGGCCATTTGCGGCAGGCCGCGACGATTCAGGACTGCGTCGCCGCCGGGCGCAGCAATTGCGCACCGATCGCCCCGCCCGGACGGGGGTGACGGCACCGGGCCACGACCGCATGCAAACGATTTTGTAAACCTGTTCGCTTACACCGTTACCGCATGAGCGGCGCAACCGGGCGGCAGATGCATGGAATGGCCGAAGCGATCCGCGACGCCGCGCCGCGTCCGCGCCTTGCTCTGCGCGTTTCGGCCGACCGTGTGGCCCTGATCCTAGTGCTGGGCGCGGCCTATGTGCTGCGCCTCTATGTGATCGCGACGCATCGCTATGTCGCCGCCCCGGACGAGACATTCCAGTATTTCGAGCAGGCGCACCGGTTGGTCTTCGGCTCCGGCGTCGTGCCCTGGGAATATATCGACGGCATCCGCTCCTGGCTGCTGCCCGGACTGATCGCAGTGCTGATGCGGCTGACCGATTGGCTCGTCCCCGGCAGCATCGCCTATATCGCGCTGACCCGGGCGCTGGTGGCGGCGCTGTCGCTGCTGCCTGTGGCAGCCGCCTTCGTCTGGCTGCGCCGCGGCGCCGGGCTGGGCTTTGCCGTGGCCGGCGCGCTGTTCGTGGCCACGGCCTATGACCTCGTGCTGTACGCGCCGGCGGTGCTCACCGAAATGCTTGCTTCCTACGCGGCGCTCGCGGCGATTGGGCTGGGGGAGGGGACGCAGAGCCGGGCTCGGCGCATCGCGTCCGGCGCCTGCTACGGACTCGCCTGCTGCCTGCGGTTTCAGTACGGGCCGCCTCTGGTCCTGGCGGCGGCCTGGCAGTGCGGGCGGGGCCGGCAAGCCTGGCTGGCCGTGCTGGTGGGCGGGCTGGCCGTGGCGATCCCGGTTGCCGGTCTGCTCGACTGGGTCACCTGGGGCACGCCGTTTCAGTCGATCTGGCTGAACGTCGTGCTCAACACACGAGATCATGTGGCCAGTGCGATGGGGGTGGCGCCGGATACGACCTATGCGGTGCTGCTGCTGGGCAGTTGGACGCTGGTCGGCGTGTCGCTCGCCGCACTCGGGGCCGTTCGGGCGCCGGCCCTGGCGCTGACGGCGGCGGCCATTCTGATCGAGCATTCTCTGATCGCGCATAAAGAATACCGCTTCATCTTCTTCACGCTGATGAGCATGCCGATCCTGATCAGCCTGGGCATGGCGCGCCTGTGCGGCTGGCTGGCACGCCTGCGCGGCGCAGGCCGGGCGGCGATGACCATTGCCATGCTCTCACTGCTGGTGCTGCAGGGTGTCAACTGGGATCGGATGCTGCAGATCAGCGCGACCTATTGGCACCATGATACCGCGGTCCTGGCATTGTTTCAGGCGGCGCATGACGATCCCGCCACATGCGGTCTGGGCGTGCGCAGCCTCGGCTGGCAGCGCACGGGCGGCTATTCCTATTTCAACCGGAACCTGCCGATCTATTATTCCCGCTTCGACCCGGCCCAGCGTCTGCCCGGATCCAGCGCCGTGCTGCGCTCGGTGGTCGTGCTGCGCGGCCATGCTCTGACGCAATATCCCGGCGCGGCGCTGGCCCGGCACAGTGCCGCGTTCAACACCCTGATCGCGGCTGCCGGCCATGGCCTGCCCGGATTTGTTCCGCGCTTCTGCCGCACCAACGTGACGCGCAGCGGCGCTATGCCGCTATGTCTCTACACCCGGCCCGGACCCTGCCGCTGAAACGCGAAGCCTCGCCTGCCTCGCCGCGCAGTCGGCGCGGATCGCAGGCAGATCAGCGCGGCCGCGATGCCGAGCAGGCGGCCGTCGCCGCGCTGGAACGCAATGGCTGGACCATTCTTGCCCGCCGCCTGCGTACCGGGGCCGGAGAAATCGACCTGGTGGCCGCGACCCCGCACCTCCTCGCCATCGTCGAGGTCAAGGCACGGGCACGGCTTGCCGATGCCGCCGCCGCCATCCGGCCGGCGCAGCGGAGCCGCCTGCTGGACGCGGCCGAGGCCGCGCTTGCCGCCCATCCCGACTGGGCGGAAGGGCGGAGCATCCGCTTCGATGCGATCCTGGTCGATGCTCGTGGCGCGGTCCGGCGGATCAGCGACGTGTTGCGTCGGGAGTGACGGTTTCGCCGGTGAAGAAGGCCTGACCCGTTGCGAAATGGTTGGGCCGCATGAACAGGCCGAGAATAACCGCCCCTTCGGGCGCATGCGCTTCATGCGTGTTGCCGGCAGGGCGCCAGACGAAATTGCCGGCGGCGCAGATGCCCTCCTCATCCGCCAGGCTGCCCTCCAGCACATAGGTCATCTCGATCCCGGTATGCTCGTGCAGCGGCACCACGGCGCCGGGGGCCAGTCGGAACAGGATTGCGGACATGCCGCCCTTCTGTTCGGCATAGAGGATCTTGTGCTCGATCCCTGGAAATTTGGAGCGTTCCCAGGGCATCGTCGCAACATCGACATAGACCGAGGCAGGAGAGGGACCGCCGCCCAGCAGGCGCGGACGGCGTGGCGTCGGGGCTTCGGGCATGGCGAACTCCCGTTCTGGATGTTTCCCGCGCCTATCGCGCGCGCCGGATGCCCGCCTGTCAAGCGCCACCCCGCGCAGGTAATGTCTTTGGCGCAGGTCGGCCAGCGTTCCGCCCCCCTGTCATGGCGGCAGAGGGAGCGCTATCACTGCCGTCTTCGGTCGCCGCGGCCTCCTGGCCGCTTCTGCTTCGCGTTCAAGGATGCTGTCATGTCCGCCAAACCCTCCCCCGCCGAATTGCTGGCTCTGCTTGCGCAGGCGCGTGTCGTGCCGGTGATCCGCACGCGCGATGCGGCACTGGCGGAAACCGCGATCGGCTGGCTGCGCGATGCCGGGCTGCGGCTGTTCGAGATCACCATGACGATCCCCGACGCCCCGGCCCTGATCCGCCGCCTATCCGCCGATCCGGCTTTGCTGGTGGGCGCCGGCACGGTGCCCGATGCGGCCACCGCCGAAGCCTGTCTGGATGCCGGGGCGCGCTTCATCGTGGCGCCCTGGGTCGATGCCGATCTGGCCGCGCCGTGCCGGCGCGCGGGAGCGGCGCTGATGCTGGGGGCGGTGACCCCGACCGAGGTGCGCGCCGCGTTGGCCGCAGGCGCCGATGTGGTGAAGGTATTTCCCGCCGGTTCGGTCGGCGGGCCTGGTCATATCAAGGCGTTGGCGAGCGTGTTTCCGGGTGTCAGCTTCTGCCCGACCGGCGGCGTCGATCCGGCGAACTTCACCGCCTATCTGGCTGCCGGGGCGCGTTTCGTCGGCATGGGCGGGGCGCTGGTCGATGAAAAGCGTATCGCCGCCGGCGATCGCGCGGCAATCGAAGCGGCGGCGCGCCAGGTGATGGGCGCCGTCTGATGGCCGATCTGCTGTGCATGGGCGAGCCGCTGGCCGAATTCAACGCGCTACCCGTCGATGCCGAGGGCCGCACTTTGTTCCTGGCCGGGCATGGCGGGGATACCTCCAATGTCGCGATCGCCGCGGCACGCCAGGGGGCGAAGTCGGGCTTCCTGGGCGCGGTCGGCCTGGATGCGCCGGGCGACAGCCTGATGGCGCTATGGCAGCGCGAGCAGGTCGCGACTGACACGGTCTGGCGCGATCCTGCCGCGCCGACCGGGGTCTATTTCGTCACCCATGATGCGGCCGGGCACCATTTTCTGCATTATCGCAAGGGCTCTGCCGCCTCCCGCTTCGGGGCGGAGGCAGTGGCCGAGCGTGGTGCTGCGATCCGCGCGGCGCGGATGCTGTTTGCCTCCGGCATCAGCCTGGGGATTTCCGAGGTGGCGGCCGATGGCGTGCTTGCCGCCTTCGCCCTGGCCCGCGAGGCCGGGGTGAAGATCGGGTTCGACACGAATTACCGGCCCAAATTATGGCCCCCGGCGCGGGCGGCAGCGATGATGCATGCGGCGATGGCCTCGGCCGATTATGTTTTTCCCGGCCTGGAGGACGCCGCCACCCTGACCGGGCTGACCGATCCCGACGCCATCGTCGATTTCTACCTGCGTCTGGGCCCGGCGGTGGTGGTGCTGAAAATGGGCGCCGAGGGCGCGATCCTCGCCGATGCGGCAGGGCGGATACGCATCCCCTCCTACCGTGTCGCGGCGGTCGATGCCACCGGTGCCGGCGACACGTTCTGCGGCGCGTTTCTTGCGCGCATCCTGGCCGGCGATGCGCCAGCCGAGGCGGCCCGCTACGCGGTGATCGCGGCGGCGCTGAAATGCCACGCCCATGGCGCGGTGGCGCCGATCCCCCGCGCGGCCGAGGTCCAGGCCGTGCTGGCCGCGCAATCCTGACTCCCGCCATACCAGAGAGAACGAGCATGAGCATCAAGCCCGAAACCCGTGAAAAGCTGGCCGGGGTCAGCACGGCGACCCTGGCCACGGCGCTGTTCAAGCGCGGGCTGCGCAACCAGATGATCCAGGGCGTGCAGCCGGTCGGCACTGCCGGCCCGCGTTCGATGGTCGGAGAGGCCTATACGCTGCGCTACATCCCGGCGCGCGAGGATCTGAATGATCTGTCGGTGTTCCGCGATCCCGCCCACCCCCAGCGCAAGGCGGTGGAGGAATGTCCGCCCGGCGCGGTGATGGTGATCGACAGCCGCAAGGATGCGCGCGCGGCATCCGCCGGCGGTATTCTGGTGACGCGGCTGATGCAGCGCGGTGCGGTCGGGGTGGTGACCGATGGCGGGTTTCGCGATTCGGCGGAGATCGCGGCGCTGGATATCGCCGCCTATCACACAAGGCCGAGCGCGCCGACCAATCTGACCCTGCATCAGGCGATCGATATCAATGTGCCGATCGCCTGCGGCGATGCCCCGGTATTTCCCGGCGATGTCATCGTCGGCGATGCCGATGGCGTCATCGTGCTGCCGGCCCATCTCGCCGACGAGCTGGCCGATGAGGCGACGGAGATGACCGCCTACGAGGATTTCGTGACCGAGCGGGTGCGCGCGGGGGCGCCGACGCGCGGATTGTATCCGGCAACCGATCCGGCCAATCTCGACGCCTTCAAGCTCTGGCGGGAAAAGAACGTCCGGTAAACCAGGCCGGGTTCGCCCGCCTCAATCCAGCCCGGCGGCCAGCATCGCCAGGGCGTGCAGCACGGTTGCCTCGCGCACGTCGGTGCGGTCGCCGGGCAGGATGCGATGTTCGGCGATGGTTGGCATGCCGGCGCCGGCGCGGGCGAACCAGACCAGCCCGACCGGCTTTTCGGCGCTGCCGCCGCCGGGCCCGGCAATGCCGGTCACGGCGATGCTCCGCCCCGCACCGCTCTGTGCCAGCGCGCCTTCGGCCATCGCCCGCGCGACCGGCTCCGATACCGCGCCATGGCTTGCCAGCAGCGTCGGTGCCACCCCCAGCATGCGCATCTTGGCGGCGTTGGAATAGGTCACGAAGCCGCACTCCACCACATCCGACGAGCCGGCAATGGCGGTGAGCGCGGCGGCGATCAGTCCACCCGTGCAGCTTTCCGCGGTCGCCAGGGTGATCCGCTTTGCCCGGCAGGCATCGAGCAGCGCGGCGGCCCGATCCTGCAGCGTGGCAGGTAGCAATGCGTCGGTCATATGCGTGCCCCGGCAATTGCGACGATGCTAGAACGGCAGCAGGATATCCATCAATTGCTGACCGTAGCGCGGCGTCTGCACATCGGTCAGCTGGCCGCGACCGCCATAGGAAATCCGCGCCTCCGCCATGCGGTCATGCTCGATCGTGTTGTCCGACGCGATATCTTCCGGACGGATCACGCCGCTGACCCGAAGATCGCGCAGCTCGCTGTTCACCCGCATTTCCTGATGCGCGACCACCACCAGATTGCCGTTCGGCAGCACCTGCGTGACGACGCCCGCGACCCGCAAAGTCACGGATTCATTGCGCTGGATCTGGCCATTGCCGCCGGCGGCATTGGCGCTGTTGGTGGAGACAAGGGAACTCGGGTTGATGGTATTGACCAGCATATGCGGCAAGGCGCTTTCCAGCCCGAACAGATTGGGCATGCCCATCGATTCCGAGCCGGTGCGGTTGGCCGTCGTCACATCCTTCAGATTGGCGGTATCGGCCATATTCACCAGGATCGTGACGATATCGCCGACGCGCGATGCTCGCTGATCCTTGAAGAAGGCGCGCGATCCCGGCCGCCACAGCGCGTCGGCCTCGGTCGTCAGCGTCTCCTTAGCCGGCATCGGCATGGTGACCGGACGCCAGCTTGGCGACTCCGTGGGATCCGATGTCGGCGTCATGCCCGGCGGACGTCCGACTTCCGACAAGCGCTGCAGCGCGCCGCACCCGCCAAGCGTGGTGGCGGAGAGCAGTAGCAGGATCGCAGCCCGAGGATGAAGGACCTTCATGGCATGGTGCCCGGATGGGAATAGGGGCCGATGCCCGCCTGCCGCCCGGCGGGGACGATCGGCAGGATGCCGGGCGTGATGCGGACCCGCCCCGGGCCCAGCACTTCGGCATCGACGATGGCGCGCGAGGCGGGATTGAGGACGCGGATATGATCGCCGATCGACCCCGATTGCAGCGCCTGGCCCTCGGCGGTCAGGGTAATGCCAGGTGTGTCGAGCTGCATGAGCACATCCGCGCCCTTCTGAACCAGGGATGGGCGCGTCAGCGCGGCGATCGGCAATGGCTGGCCGGCGGCGATCGGGCGGCGCAGTTGCAGCCCCAGCGCCTGGGCGGGCGCCATCGCCACCGCATCATGCAGGAAGGCGGTGCGCACCCGGGCGATGCGGATATCGCCGCTTCGCAGCACCGCGCCGGCGGCCAGCATCGTCGCGGCGACCGGCAGGCGTTCGGTCTGGATCGCCTCTCCGCTGATGCGCAGATTGATCGGCTCCATCGCCGCGCCGGTGATCGACAGGATGGCGGTGAAGCGATCGCTCGATGCGTCGTATTCCAGCTGCGCGACGGCGAGTTGGGTCTTGGTATCGAAAGGCACGATCGGCGGAACGAAGCCCGGCATCGATATCTCGGTATCGTCAGACGCCCCTGCCGTGCGCATCGCCGCGCGCACCGCGGCCTGGATGCGCGCGAGCGCCATCGGATGGCCGGGGCGTTCCAGCACCGCGCGATCGCCGGCCGAGCTCGGCTGCCAATCGACCCCGAATTGCCGGGCGATGGCGGCAAGCTGCGGCGCCTCGACGACGATGCGTCCGCCGGGCTGCGGTCCCGGCCCGAGGACGCGATCGAGACCCGCGGGCAGGTCGCCGAACAGATCGGAAAGGCGCACGGTTTCGGCGTGCAGGATCGTCATCGGCTTCAGCAATGCCGCCTGAGCCGGCATCGCGAAAGCGCATAGAAGGGCAGGAAGCAGGATGCGCATGCGCCACCTAGCGGAGATTGGTGAGGGTCGAGAGCATTTCGTCACTGGCGGTGATCACCCGGCTGTTCATCTCGTAGGCGCGCTGGGCGGTGATCAGATTGGTGATCTCGGTCACCACGTTGACGTTGGAGGTTTCGATGAAGCCCTGCATCACCGTGCCGAAACCCGGCGAGGCCGGGTTGCCGGTAACCGGCGCCCCGGAAGCGGCGGTCTGCAGATAGAGATTATCTCCCTGGGCATCGAGGCCGGCTTCATTGGGAAAAGTGGCGAGCTGGATCTGGCCGATCGTGGTCGGCGTCGTCTGGCCGCTGATCGTGACCTGCACCTGCCCGGACGTATTGATCGTGACCCCGGTCGCATTGGTCGGCACTTGCAGCCCGGGCTGCACCACATAGCCATCCGCGGTGACAATGGTGCCATCCGGCGCCAATCCGAACGTACCGTCGCGCGTATAGGCGGTTTCCCCCGAGGGCAGCGTGACCTGGAAATAGCCGCCGCCCTGGATCGCCATATCCAGAGAATTCGAGGTCTGTTGCAGGTTGCCCTGCTCGTTGATGCGATAGATCGCAGCCGTTTTGACACCTAGCCCGACCTGGGCGCCGGAAGGCACGATGGTACCCGAATCGGAGCTGCTGGAGCCGACGCGCCGTAGATTCTGATAGATCAGATCCTGAAACTCCGCCCGCCTGCGCTTGAAGCCGGTCGTCGTCATGTTGGCGATGTTGTTGGAAATGACTTCCACATTCGTCTGCTGGGCCTGCATCCCGGTGCCGGCAATGTCCAAAGCGCGCATGCGAAGGGTTCCTTTCCGGATCGATCTCAGGCGGCCTGAGGGGGCAGCAATTTGTCGATCGCGCCCTGATGGCGATCCGCCTCGGCCTGGACCAGCTGGGTGACGAACTGGAATTGCCGCTCGCTGTTCATCATATGCGTCAGTTCGGTGATGGGCTGGACGTTCGAGCCCTCGATGGCCCCTTGCACCAGATGCGGCGCGCGAACCGGCGCGGTGGGGGCGGCGGTGGAATACAGCGTGCCCCCTACCGCCTTCATCGCCATCGGCCGGGTCGGGCGAACCACACCGATCTGGCCAAGCTTGCCGTTCTCGCTGCTGATCGTGCCGTCGGCGGCAATGGTGATGGTGGTGTCGGATGGCGATAGCTGGATCGGCTGTCCGCCGGTGTCGAGTACCTGATCGCCGCTGCTATCCGTCAGCGTGCCGCCAGGGGCCAGGCTGAAGCGGCCATCGCGCGTCAGCAGCGGGCCGGATGGCGTCTGGACGGTGAAATAGCCGTGCCCGCTCAGCGCGACATCCAGCGGATTGCCGGTCTGGCTGATCGCGCCCGGATGCGGGTCGCGCCAGGTGGCGCGGTCCTGGGCGAAGGCGACGACATGCCCGCCAGGCGGCGCTGTCGTGCCGGACTGACGTTCCAGCCAGTCGCTGAACAGCACCCTGGTGGTCTTGTATCCGGGGGTATTGGCATTGGCCAGGTTGTTCGCGGTGACGGCGAGGTCTCGCTCCTGCGCCATCAGGCGCGACAATGCGATCGCGGTGGTCAGGTCCATGGTGCAACCCTGTGCTGATGCCGGTTCGATGTGGCCCGCCATCCAGGGCGCAAGCGCCGTGCCAGCCCGAAAGGGCGGGGAAACGCGGGGAAAGTCCCGGATATGGCGCTCGCGATCGGCACAATGTGCCGGGCAGGGGCAGTTGCTGCCGGGCCGAACCGGTGCGGCAAGGCTTCGTTAAGGGATCGCTGCCAGTCTGGCGCCGACAGAAGGAGTTGCCATGGCCAAGAAGGCGAAGGCAGTGATGCCGCCGGCGGATTCCGCAGAAGGCGGGGAAGGCGCGGCCTCGCCCGGGCGCGGCGGGCGTCGGCGGATCCTGATGCTCGCCGTCCCGGTGGTGCTGGCCGCGGCGGGCGGGGGATTATGGTTCAGTGGCATCCTGCCGCATCTGCTCGGCATGGGGGCGAAACCCAGGACGAAAGTCGCGAGCGGACCGGCCAAACCGATCTTCGTCGACCTGCCGGAGATGGTGGCCAATCTCGATGGCGATCCACGCCGCCCCAGCTACGTCAAGCTGCTGGCCCGGCTGGAGGTGCGCAACGCCAAGGATGCGGCGCGGGTCAAGGATACGATGCCGCGGCTGGAAGACCTGTTCCAGACCTATCTGCGCGATATGCGCCCGAGCGAATTGCGCGGCTCCGAAGGCACGTACCGCCTTAGGGAGGAGTTGCTGGCCCGCGCCGATGTTGCCGCCGCGCCGGCCCGCATTGTCGATGTCCTGTTTACCCAGCTGCTGATCCAGTGACGGAGCTGGATCGGGCATGAGCGACGAGCCGCAGGGCCAGTCCGACGAAGACCTCGCCGCCGCCTGGGGCGCGGCGACCGAGGCGGAGGCAGAAGCCACCCCCGAGATGGTCGCCGCGACCCCGCCGACGCGGGTGCTCAATCAGGCCGAGATCGACAGTCTGCTCGGCTTCGACGATGGACCGGCGGGCGGTGAATCCCGCACCGGCATGCAGAAAATCATCAGCTCCGGCCTGGTGTCGTACGAACGACTGCCGATGCTGGAGATCGTCTTCGATCGGCTGGTGCGGATCATGTCGACCAGTCTGCGCAATTTCACCAGCGACAATGTCGAGGTGGGAATCGACAATATTCTGTCGCTTCGCTTCGGAGATTATCTGAATTCCATCCCGCTGCCGGCGATGCTCGCGGTCTTCAAGGCGGATGAGTGGGACAATTACGGGCTGATGGTCGTCGATAGTGCGATGATCTACTCGATCGTCGACGTGCTGCTGGGCGGGCGGCGCGGCACGGCGGCGATGCGGATCGAAGGGCGGCCCTACACCACGATCGAGCGTACGCTGGTGGAGCGGCTGATCCATGTCGTGCTGGCCGATCTGACCGCCAGCTTCGATCCGCTTTGCCCGGTGACCTTTCGCTTCGAGCGATTGGAGGTCAATCCGCGCTTCGCGACCATTTCACGACTTTCCAATGCGGCGGTGCTGGCCCGGCTACGGATCGACATGGAGGATCGCGGCGGCAGGATGGAGCTGCTGCTGCCCTATGCCACGCTGGAGCCGGTGCGGGAATTGCTGCTGCAGCAATTCATGGGCGAGAAATTCGGCCGGGACTCCATCTGGGAAACCCATCTCGCCGAAGAATTGTGGAATACCGATGTCGAACTCGACGTGGTGCTCGACGAGCAGACCATGCGCCTGTCCGACATCATGGAGCTGAAGCCCGGAAGCCGGATCATTCTCGGCACCATTCCTGGCGCGACGGTGCAGCTTCGCTGCGGCGCCATCGCCCTGTTCGACGGGCATGTCGGCCGGCGCAAGAACAGCCTTGCCGTGCGGATCGACCGCGAACTGCCGCGCGGCCCTGCGGCGGAGCGCTAGGCGGCACGATATTCGGTCCGAAACCCGGGCAGCATCGCCTATCGGCTTCGGACTTTGACCGATTGCTAACCGGAACAGGCCAGCATGGATGGAATGGAAAGACTGCTGGACATCGCGCTGATCGGCCTTCTGGCTGCGACGCTGTTTCATGCCTTGCGGCTAGAACGCGCGCTGGGCGTACTGAAGCGCGACCGTTCGACCCTGGAATCCCTGATCGCCGGCTTCAACGAGAGCACCCGCCAGGCGCAGGAAGGGATCGTACAGCTGCAGGAAGCCGCTGACGGGGCAGGGCGCAGTATCGCCCGCCAAACCGAGGCGGCGCAGCACCTTAAGGATGATCTGGCGTTTCTGGTCGATCGCGGCGACCGGCTGGCCGATCGCCTCGATGTCGCGGTGCGCTCTGCGCGCGCGGCATCCGGGGAGGCGTCGCGCGATATCGCTACCCGTGGCGCCCCGGCGATCGCGGCGGCTGATCCGCCTGCCCGCATGCGCAGTCAGGCGGAACGCGATCTGCTCCAGGCATTGCGTCTTGCGCGATGAAGACCCGCCTCGTTCCGCCGCGCCTGCTGCCGCTGACAAGTCTCGCGCTGGCCGCATTGCTGTCGCTCAAATCGGTGGAACTGGTGCGCGCCGCCGTGCCCGCGCCACCCTCGCCGACCCCCACCGCGCCGGCCGGGAAGGGCGTTGGCGTACCGTCGGCACAGGCAGCGGAAGCCGTTGCCCTGCCGATCCCCCTGCCGTCGGGCGCCGCCGGTGCGGTCGCGCCGCCCAGTCCCGGCGAGCAGGCATTGCTGATCGATCTGCGGCAGCGCCGGCGGCAACTCGACGCCCGGGCACAGGCGCTGGATGCGCGCGCGGCCCTGATCGCGGCCGAGGAAAAGCAGCTTGCCCAGCGAATTTCCGACATGCAGGCCCTGCAACGCAAGCTGGAGGCATTGGATGCGCAAAGGCGCGGTCAGGACGAAAAGCGCTGGCAGGCACTGGTGCAGGTCTATCAGGCAATGGCGCCACGCGATGCGGCACGTATCTTCGATGCGCTCGACATGCAGGTTCTGCTGCATGTCGTCCGCCACATGAACGGTCGCAAAGTGGCACCGATCCTGGCGGCCATGCAGCCGGAAAAGGCGCGCAGCCTGACCGATGCCCTGGCGTATCGGAACCATGCGCAACCCGCTTCTTCCCCCCATCCAGGCGGCTGATGGCCCGATCCTGACAGGAGACCAGGCATGACGATCGATAAATCCATGAGCGTCCTGATC
>JAGWRU010000121.1 GCA_028869595.1 Rhodospirillales bacterium | reverse complement strand
CCCAGACCGGGTAGCTCGAAGCGCTGCACTTCGCCCTTCACCAGATCGCGGAAATGCGCGGCGACGGCGGCCGCGGTCACATGCTCGGCCAGAAACGCATAATCGCCCGGATCATAGGCGATGACCGAGATGTTGGAGATATCGCCCTTATCGCCGGTGCGGGCATGGGCCAGATCACGCAGGCGCATGCTCATGCCTCGATCATCGCAACGCGCGGGGTGACCGCGCTTTCACCGATCAGGGTGGAAACGACGGCCAGCACATCGCGCGCCGATTTCGAGGCCCCGCCGCCGCCGGCCGGGCCATTGGTGTAGAGCGTCTCCACCTCGTTGCCGATGCGCACCGCTTCGGCCATGGAAGCGGTGCGCCCGATCACCCGGAGCCGCGCCTCGGACGGTTCGGCCGGATGCGCGGCGCCAGGGCCGCGATAAAGCGCATCGGCGCCGATCACCTCGATGCGCAATTCGCTGGTCGCGACCCCGGTCAGGCGCAGGCGTTCGCGGACGATCTCTCCGCCCAGACGCGCGCGCGCCAGGGCACCGGCGCCGGCATAGGAAATCTGCCCCTCCCCCACGAAACTATCGTGATAGCCGAGCGAGACCTTCAGCGTGCCGGTGCGCTTCGTGCCGCGCCCGCCGGAGACCGCAACCCGGTCCGCGCCATCGGCGCGCAGGGTGACGGCGGAGAAATCGGCCACCACGTCGGGCTGGTAATAGCGCGCCGGATCATGGAGTTCGTACAGCAGCTGCTCCTTGCAGCTGGCCAGCGACACCGCCCCGCCGGAACCGGCGACCTTGGTGATCACCGCGCTGCCATCCTCGGCCACTTCGGCAAGCGGGAAGCCCAGCCGGGCGAGATCGGCGACATCCTTGAAGCCGGGATCGGCGAAATATCCGCCGGTGATCTGGCCGGCGCATTCCAGCAGATGGCCGACCACCGTGCCGCAGCCCAGCAGCATCGGGTCATCGAAGCCCCAGCCGAATTCATGGATCAGCGGCGCCATGAACAAGGCCGGATCGGCGACGCGGCCGGTGACGACGATATCCGCCCCCTGCGCGAGGGCGGCAACGATCGGCCCGGCGCCGAGATAGGCATTGGCCGAGATCAGGCTCTCGCCCAGATCGGCGGCCTTGCCCGGGCGCTCCAGCAACGGGAAATCGCCCTGCCGGATCACCTCCAGCACATCATCGCCGGTGATGGCCGCGATGCGCAGCCCGTTCAGGCCCTGGGCGCGGGCGATGCGCGCGATCTCCGCCGCCGCGCCGGTCGGATTGGCCGCCCCCATATTGGTGATGATGCGAATGCCGCGCGCATGGCAGGGCGCCAGCACCGCCTCCATCCGCGCGCGCAGCAACGGGTCGTAGCCCGCTTCGGGATCGGCGCGGCGGGCCTGCTGGGCCAGCGCGACAGTGCGCTCGGCCAGGCATTCGAAGCCGAGATAGGCGATCTCGCCCTGCAGCGCGAGTTCAAGCGCGGGCTCGATCCGGTCGCCCGAATATCCCGCGCCTGAGCCGATCCTGATCTTGCGCATCGCGTCCCCCTTACGGGGGTCAGGCTACCGCGCTGGCCGGAGCGTTGAAAGCCCGCTCCTCCGCCTCCGTCGTGTCGTCATCGAACGACCATTCCTCGGCCGAGGCACCGGCCAGGGACTGGATCCGTTCCTGATCGGCCATCAGATCGGAGGCAGTACCCGACCATGCCATCACGCCGTGATCGATGACGAAGGCATAATCGGAAATCAGCAGGCTGGCATGGACGTTCTGTTCGACCAGCAGCACCGACATACCGTCCGCCTTGGTCTGCTCGACGATGCGGAATACTTCCTTGACGATCAGCGGCGCCAGCCCCTGCGAGGGTTCATCCAGAATGAGCAGCTTGGGATTGAGCAGCAGAGCGCGCGCGATCGATAGCATTTCCTGCTCGCCGCCGGAAAGCTGGCGGCCTTTGTTCATCTTGCGCTCTTCCAGGCGGGGGAAGGTCTGGTAGACCCGCGCAATATTCCACGGCCCCGGGCGCTCCAGCGGCACACGGAGGTTATCCTCCACCGTCAGATGCGGGAAAATCTTGCGCCCCTCCGGCACGAAGCCGACACCATGGCGCGCCACGCGATAGGGAGCGCTTCGCGTCATGTCCTTGCCGAAAATCATCACCTTGCCGGTGCGCGGCGGCGTCAGACCGACCAGGCTGCGCAGCGTGGTGGATTTGCCGGCGCCATTGCGGCCCAGCAACGTGGTGATCTTGCCTTCCGCCACAGTGATGCCGACATCGTGCAGGATGTGGCTTTTGCCGTAATAGGTGTTCAGCCCGGTTGCCTCCAGCGCGTTCATGCGGCAGCCCCAAGATAGGCGGCCTGCACGGCCGCGTTGTCGGCGATCTGCTGCGGCGTGCCTTCGGCCAACAGCGTCCCTTCGGTCAGCACCATGATGCGGTCGGCCAGGTTGAAGACGACGCGCATGTCATGCTCGATCAGCACGATGGTGTAATTGGCGTGCCGGTGCAGGCGGCGGATCAGCCCGGCAACCTGAAAGGTCTCCTGCTCGCCCATGCCTGCCGTCGGTTCGTCGAGCAGCAGGATACGCGGGCGTAGCGCCAGCGCCATGGCAATCTCGGCCGAGCGCTGATCGCCATGGGAAAGTTCGCCGACCAGACGATCGGCCTGCGCGGTCAGGCGGGTGGCCACCAGCATCTCGTCGATGCGGTCATTGACGCGCGCTGTATCCGACCCGCTCATCCACGCTTTCATGCGCAGTCCCATCGCGGATTCGGCGGCGATGCGGATGTTTTCCCGGATCGTCAGCTCGGGAAAGATCTCGGTGATCTGGAACGTGCGCGCCATGCCCATCGCCACGCGATCGGTGGCGGTGACATTGGTGATATCGCGCCCTTCTAGGAACATCCGCCCCGCAGTGGGCGGGAAGAAGCCGGTGATCAAATTGAAGAACGTCGTCTTGCCGGCACCGTTCGGGCCGATGATGGCACGCAACTCCCCTGGCTCTACCGTCAGGGTGACATCGTTCACCGCGACCAGGCTGCCGAATTTCTTGGTGACGCCTCGGACTTCAAGCATGCTCATTTCGAAGCACTCCGCCGGCGCAGAAAGCCAAGCACGCCGCTGGGGAAGAACAGGACGATGGCCACGAAGATGATGCCGATCCAGCTCATCCAGTTGACCGTCATCGACGAGATGTAATCCTGCAGGGTTACGAAAATTGCGGCACCCAGAAGCGGCCCCCAGAAATTGAGCATTCCGCCCATCACCGCCATGATCACGATATTGCCAGAGATGACGTAGTAGAGAGAGGTAGGATCGGCAAAGTTATTCAGCAGCGCATAAAGCGCGCCAGCCACCGACGTGAAGAACGTGGAGATAGCGAAGGAGATCAGGATATGCCGCTCCACATTGATGCCCAGGAAGCGGGCGCGGCGCGGATTTTCCCGGATCGCGATCATCGTCCGGCCAAGCGGTGAGCGTAGCAGCAGACCCATCAGCGCGGTGCAGACGGCAAAAATCGCCAGCACGAAATAGTAGAACAGCACGCCATTGTCGCGGATGTTCAGCACCGTGAAGCCGAGATCCAGCGGCGCCCGCTGAAAGCCGCGCAGCCCGTCATAGCCGCCGGTCACGCTGTTCCAGCTATAGGCGACGTAGTAGCAGATCTGACCGAACGCGATGGTCAGCATCGCGAAATACATGCCCGTCCGGCGCATCATCAGCGCGCCGAACACGACCCCCGCCACCGTGCCCAGTAGAATGCCGCAAAGAATGGCAAGCGGCGTGGAATGAACCCAGTACCGCAGCACAAAGCCCGCGCCATAGGCGCCCAGGCCGAAATAGGCGGCATGGCCGAAGCTCATCACGCCGGTAAAGCCCAGCAGCAGATTGAGGCCCATCGCAGCAAGACCAAATACCAGAATGCGGCTGGCCAGCGCATCATAGCCGCCGATATAGCCCATCCAGGCGGGCGCGGTCAGCAATGCCGCCCAGATGATCAGCAGATGCAGCTTGGGCTTTGCCGTCCGTGACGGCGCGGCGGAAATCGTCGTCGCGCTCATGTCATCATTCCTTCTTCGCCCATCAGGCCGCGCGGACGCAGCACCAGGACCACCACCATAAGAATGTAGATCACCACCTCACTGCCGGCCGACCACCAGATCGCCGTCACCGCCGAGGCGATGCCGATGACGATGCCGCCGACCAGCGTGCCGACCAGGGAGCCAGCGCCGCCAATGATGATGGCAATGAAGCTGGGCAGCACCAGATCGTCGCCCATATTGGGGTTCAGCCCGATCTGCCCTCCGGCCAGCACACCGGCCAGCGCCGCCAGGAAGATGCCAAGGGCAAAATTGAACGAGCGCAGCAGCCCGATATTGATGCCCAGCGCCGAGACGGTATCAAGGTCGAGCGTGCCGGCGCGGATCCGCGTGCCGACCCGCGTGAAACCCAGAAAGGCGAACAACGCGGCTACCGCAACGACCACCACGCCGACCAGGAAGAAGCGATACCCGGTCAGGAAGAACAGCGTGTTGCTGACCGGCTGGTTGAGTACGTTGGGGATCGACAATGGCAGCCCGTTCACCCCCCAGACCATGCGGCAGAAATCCTGGAGAATGAAGGACAGACCGAAGGTCAGCAGCAGGCTGTAGACATGTGGACGGGCATAGACCCGCCGGATCATCGTGCGTTCGACGATCAGCCCGACCAGCCCGACCACCAGCGGCGCCACCAGCAGCGCCAGCCAATAGCCCATATACGGCGAAAGCGCGTAGGCAACGTAACCGCCCAGCGCGAGGAAGTTGCCGTGCGCGAAGTTGATAACGTTGCTGAGATTGAGAATCAGCGAAACGCCTAGCGCCATCAACACATAGAACAGGCCGAGAATCAGGCCGTTCGTGAGATTGAACAAAACGAGGGTGAGCATTGCGGCTTTCCGGGGAGTTTGCGGCGAAGGCCCGCAGGCGGATCGGCCTGCGAGACGGATCGGCCCGCGCCGGGTACCGCGCCGCCTGGATCGAAAGCCAGCGATCCGGGCGGACGAGGTGCGGCGCGGGCCGCGTGCGTCAAGCCGGATAGGTCATGTGACAGCCGGTTTCGGAAAGCGGCTGCGCCTGTTCGCCATTCACCAGGCTGGACACGGTGAAGTAATTGCCCTCGCCTTTGGCCGGATGAACCTGACCCACGAAGATATTGGGCATCAGCTCATGATCGCCCGCTCGATAGAACACCTTGCCGGGCTGCAGCTTGACCTCCGGCGGCAGTTCCTCGCCTTCCAGCGCATGGGCCATCTTGATGGCTTCAAGCGACTTCGCCTTCTCGGCGGCGATCTTCGTTGACCAGATCGCGACCCAGCCGAACCAGTGGCGGGCAGAGGGCGTCTTGCCCATCGCCTTGCGGAAGTCCGCCACCCATTTCACGACTTCCGGCTGGTTGGGCTGATCCCACCACCATTCCATGTCCCACCAGCCGGTCTGCGCCACCGGGGGAACCGCCTCGATCGATTCCAACTCGAACAGCGCGCCGCCCAGGCCCATTTCCTTACCCATGCCGAACTGCGCGAACTGCTTCATGCAGTCGACCTGGGCCAGACCGCCCATGTTGTTCAGCAGCACATTGGGCTTGTACGCCCGCGCCTTGATCAGGGTCGAGGAATAGTCGGAAGTGTTGATCGGCAGCATCGCCCCGTCATACTCGCCGCCGGCCTTCTTCAACGCCTTGATGAAGGCTTCCTGCAGCGTGTGGCCATAGGCGTAGTCCGGGGTGACGAAATACCAGCGCTTGCCGAAATGCTTGACCAGTTCCGGCGTGATCGCATTCGCGTCCATGCTGGTGGTGTTGCAGATGCGGAAGACGTTCCACTTGCAATCCTTGCCGGTGATCGGGTCGGTATGCCCGCCCGGCACGATATGGAAGACCTTCTTTTCAGATGTCACCTGCGAAATCGCATAGGCGATACCAGAATTCACATCGCCAAAAATGGCATCGACATGATCTCGGTCGATCAGCTTGCGGGCCTTGGCAACGCCGGTCCCCACATCATTGGCGCTGTCCTCGACCAGCAATTCGACCGGCCGACCGAGAATGCCGCCCGCCTTGTTGACCGCGGCGACTGCGTATTTGGCACCTTCCGTCTCGCTTTGAGCGGGCGCCGACAACACGCCGGTCAGCGGGTCGATCCAGCCGAGCTTCACCGGGGTTTCGCCACGGGCCTTGATGATCGCCGGCCCAGCCAGCGAAAATGCGCCAAGCGCGGCACCCGACTTGATAAGCGTACGGCGCCCGATGCCGGACATGGTCCTGCTTTGCATACGTCTTCTCCCATCTGGCCGTGTTCGGCCTTCTTCGTGAAAAATCAGCCCAGGTTCGGGTCTGATCCAGCCAAGCCCTGTTGCCCGAACCGCTCCAGCTTGCGGCGATCCGGTGCGCGCCTTGTTTTTCTACCGTCCATTTAGGCGCGATTCCGACGCCACGTCGAGTGGTTTCGCACAAAACAAATCAAAGCGCTGCAATCTTCGAAGAAATGACCGAAATTTCATGCTTTCCTGCGCGCCTGGCGAGATTCTGCTGCATCGCAAAACGCGCCCTATACCAGCGCCGCCTCGATGCCGCGCACATAGCCGATGGCGCGCGCCGCGGCACCCGGCCCGTCGGGCACGTAGTCGAACGGCTCCACCCCGAGCCATCCGCCATAGCCGCCCTGGCGCAGCGCGGCGATCACCGGGGCGATCGGCACATCGCCCTGCCCTGGCCCGCGCCGCGACGTGTCATTCAGATGGACATGGCCGATCAGCCCGCTGGGCAGCCAGCGCGCGGCAAGCGCCGCCGGGCTTTCACCCTCCTCCCGCGTGGCGGCCGAGACATCCAGCATCGTGGCAAGTCCGGGCGGGGCCGGCGTGCCGATCACCGCTGCGGCTTCGGCAATGCTGTTGACGTAATCGGTCTCGTTGCGCGACAGCGGCTCGATGCAATAGGTCACGCCGGCCGCTGCCGCCGCGCGGCCGGCGGCATGAAACGCCTCGGCGGCCCAGCCCGCCGCATCGGCGCGCGCCGCCCTTTCCTCCGGCAGGCGGCGCTGGACCGGGCTGCCATGCACCAGATAGTTGCCCCCCAGCCCCGCGCACAGATCGACCAGGCGCGCCATCACCGCCGCCGTGCGGGCACGCAGCGCCGGATCGGGATCGGTCAGCGATAATCCCGCCGGACGGATCAGCAGCCAGTGCAGGCCTGAGATGGCGACCCCCTCGGCCTCGGCGATGCGGCGCAGGCTGCGGATCTCCGTCTCGCTCAGCGCATCCGGCGTTTCCGACAAGGTGAAGGGCGCGACTTCCAGCCCGTCATAGCCCAGCGCGGCAGCCAGCCGACATTGCGCGGCGAAATCGAGCGCGCGCACCACCTCGTTGCACAGCGCCACGCGAAATCCTGCGGTCATGATCCCCCCTTCGATTGGCCGACGCCATCCTGGTGGCCGCGTGCGGCCATGGTCAATCGCCGCAGATGGCGCCAGAGTCGGCTAACGGATATCGGGCAACGGATATCGGCCAACGGATGAAGGGGGAGATCATGCCGACACCAGGGGCAAGACTGCGCGCCATGCTGGCCGCAGGCCCGGTACGGGCGCCGCTCGCGCTCGATCCGATGATGGCCCGCCTCGCCGTGGCGGCGGGATTTCCCGCGCTTTATTTCGGCGGCGGCGCGCTCGGCTATCAGAAGGGCTTCACCGAGGCCAACCTGACCCTGACGGAGATGTGCGCCGCGGCGCTCGATATCCGCGCCGTCATCGATGCGCCGCTGATCCTCGACGGGGCGGCCGGCTGGGGCGATCCGATGCATCTGCGCCGCACCATCGCGCTGGCCGAAGCCGCCGGCTTCGCCGCGATCGAGATCGAGGATCAGATCCTGCCCAAGCGCGCCCATCATCACATCGGCATCGAGCATCTGATCCCTACCGCGCTGATGGTGGAGAAAATCCGCGAGGCGGTCGCCGCCCGGCGCGATGGCGATTTCCTGATCATCGCGCGCACCAATGCCGCGCGTCAGAAGGACGGCTTTGCCGATGCGCTGGATCGCGCCGCCGCGTTCCGCGCAGCCGGCGCCGATATGCTGTTCGTGCTGCCTGGCGCGGCGGCGGGCGAGACCGAGGAGATCGGCCGGCGCCTCGGCGATCGGGCGCAAGGCGGGCTGATGCATATGGCCGGCGGCAATCGCCCGGGCGTGCCGGATATCGCCGCCCTCGCCGCCCTCGGCTATCGCCTGTTCGTCGATGCGCAGACGCCGCTGATGGCGATGCATCACGCCCTGGCCGATTGCTACGCCCGTTTGCGCGACGGGCATCCCGATCCCGCCCTTGCCGGCGAACAGGCGCGGGTCCACACCACCATCGACCTCGATACCCTGCTTGCGATCGAACGCCGCACCGTGGAGCGCTAGCCATGCCCTATCCCAATCCGCCCGAGCCGCTTTTCGATGCCGCGCGTCCCTTCACCGGCGCGCCCGCCGCCGGACTATGCGCGCCGCTGCTCTATGACGTGCGCGCGCCTGCCCTGCGTCTGCGAACGCTGAATTTCGCGGCCAAGCGCCTGGCCGACATGATCTTCGTCTCGAACCTGCCCGAAGCCGATGCGATGGCCCGGCTGCGCTGGCGCGCGGTGGGCGCGCCGGGCGGGCTGGATGCGGTGCCGCCGGCCACGGCCGAGCAGCAGGCGCTGGATGCGGCGCGCAAGGCCGGGCAGATCAGCGTCGAGGTGAACGAGGCGGCGCGGGCGGTGCGCGTCGCCTGGCGCGACCCGGCGGCGGGGATCGATCTTGCCGGCAGCGCGCTCGCCCCGCCCGGCTATGGCGGCATCGTGACCGGCAGCGCCGGCACGCTCGGCTTCGATCCCGCCCCGATCCCGCGCGCCGCCGCCGATCCCGACCGCGCCTGGCCGCTGGGCGATGGGATCGCGTCCCCGCCCGCCGCCGCGCCGGACCTCGCAGCGGCGGTGGATGCGCTGTTCGCCGCCTGCCGCGGCATATACGGGCTGCTGATCGCCACCCCCGAGCAGGTGCTGCTGGAACGCTACGGTGCCGGCGGCGCGGCGGACCGCGCCACGCCAAGCTGGTCGATGACAAAGGCGATGACCGCGACAATGATCGGGCGGATGCTGCGGCTGGGCTGGCTTTCCTCGGTGCATATGGCCGCGCCGGCGCCGCTCTGGGGCGATCCGCGCGGCGCGCATGCGGACATCACGCTGGACCATCTGCTGCATATGCGCTCGGGTCTCGCCATGCCGCTGCTGACCGAGGATGGGCGCGGCGGCCTTGGCTTCGAGAACAGCGCCGTCTACCAGGATGCGGCGGATGCGTTCGAGGCGGCGCAGCGCAGCATCGTCGCGGTTCGTCCGGGCAGCACCTATCGCTACGTCAATACCGGGCTGAACGTGCTGGGTGCGGTCATCCGCAGCGCGATCGAGCGGCGCGGCCTTGGCTATCACGCGACGATGTACGAAATGCTGGCCGACGCGCTGGGCATGACCAGCTTCCGCCATTCCGCCGATATCGCCGGCAATCTGATCGCCTCCGGCTCGGGGGCGGCGACGCTGCGCGACTATGCCAAGCTGGGCGTGCTGTATCTTCAGGACGGGCGCTGGCGAGGCGAGCAATTCCTGCCGCGCGGCTTCGTCGAGTACGCGCTCTCGCCGGGCCAGGCCGGCAGCGCCTATGGCGCGTGTTTCCGCAGCAATGCCGACCGGCTTTTCGCATCCCTGCCGGCCAGCGCGGCGTGGGCGACCGGGGCGTCGGATCAACGCATCTTCATCCTCCGCCATGCCGGGCTGGTGGTGGCGATGACGAACGAGACCGATCACCCGATCGATCTCGCCCGCCTGGAAGCGGTGCTGGCGACGGCCTGCGCGGGGCGTTGAGGGCTACAGCTTCAGCCCGCGCAGGAAGCCGCTGCGCGCGCCTGCCGCTGCCGACAGAAAAGCACCGTCATTGCCGGACAGGATGAAGCGCGCGCCCATGCCGATATAGCGCGCCATCAGCGTCTCGTTATAGACGCCGCCGAGGCCGGGATATTTGCCGTGCCTGGCGCAGGCGGCGATGGTGCGGCGATAGGCATCCTCCAGCTTCGGGCTGTCGAAGGCGCCGGGAATGCCCATCTCGGCGCAGAGATCGTTGCTGCCGATCAGCAGCACGTCGATGCCGGGCACGGCGGCGATCGCCTCGGCATTGTCGATGGCCAGCGGGGTTTCCAGCATCACCACGGTCAGGTTGGCGGCGTTCAGCGCCTCGGCCGCCGCACCGGTGCTGGCGCTGCGCAATTCGTAATGCGGCCCGATCCCGCCCATGGAGCGATGGCCGATCGGCGGATATTTCAGCCTGGCGACGACTTCGCGCGCCTCCTCCGCCGTGTCGACATGCGGCACGACGATGCCGAGCGCGCCGCTGTCGAGCAGGCGCGTGCCCATCGCATAGGCGCCGTTGGGAATGCGCACGATGGGCGCGATCGACGCATCGAGGGCGGCCACCGCGATCTGCGCCGCTGCGTCGAGCGACATCGCCCCATGCTCCAGATCGAGGAACAGCCAGTCATAGCCGGCGGCGGCCATCTGGCGGGCGATCTCCACGCTGCGGGTCAGGCGGATGCCGACGCCCAGCGATACCTCGCCTTTGGCGAGCCGGTCCCGGGCGGCGTTACGAATAACGGTCATGGCGTTCCTCGGTGTGGTATGAACGGACGGCTGACGGCCATGTTCGCACCGGGCGCGGCAAAAGGCGAGGTCGCGGGGCGCGCGCGCTCACACGGGTTTGAATTCATTCCGGCTGCGTCAGCCCCATTTCTGACGCGGACCAGGTGTTGTTTCACGCACGTTCATCGTAACGAGGATTTTCATCATGCTGCGTCTTGCGTTGTTTTTCCTGGTTGTCTCGATCATTGCCGGCGTGTTCGGCTTCGGCGGCATCGCAGCCGCTTCGGCCGGCATCGCCCGATTGCTGTTCTTTATCGCGATCGTCGTCTTCCTGGCCCTGCTGGTAGCTGGGCTGATGGCGGGCAGCACCTTGTTCTGACGGCGATATCCGTCCACTTTGCCGCCGCCGCGCCGATCGCTCGCGGATCGGCGCGGCGGGGGTAGATGGATGCATCGGGACGGATCGACGGGCTGCAGATCGACGGGCTGGGATCGGCTGCGCGCGGCGCTGCTGGCAGCCGATAGCGCAACCGCTTTGCTGGAAGCCTGGACGGGCGGTCCGATCCGCATCCGCCGCCTTGCGGGCGCGCCATCCGACCCGCCCCACCTCCGCGCGGCGCTGGGGCTGGGCCCCAACGCGCCCCTTGCCTATCGCCGGGTGGCGCTGCTCAGGGGCGAGACGCTGCTGTCCGAGGCGGAAAACTGGTTCGTTCCCGACCGGCTCGATCCGCGAATGCAGGCGTTGCTGCGCGACAGCGACGTCCCGTTCGGCCGCGTCGTGGCGCCGCTCGGGCCACGCCGGCAAATGCTGGAATGCGGCCTGTTCGCGACGCCGCCGGCAAGCCCGGCATTGTGCCTGTCGGCCCTGGTGCGCGATCGCGCCGGCACGGCGCTGGCGATGGTGAACGAGCGCTACGGCACCGCCCTGCTCGGCTTTCTGCCGCAGGAGACCCTGGCATGAGCACCGAACCCCCTGCCCGCCGCGCCGATCCGGTGAAGCGTCTCGGCATTCGCGACATCGCCGCGCGCGCCGCCGCCGCGCCGATCGTCGCGCTGACCGCCTATACCGCGCCGATGGCCCGCATGCTGGATTCGCATTGCGATCTGCTGCTGGTGGGTGATTCGCTCGGCATGGTGGTGTACGGCTTCGACAGCACCCTGGCGGTAACGCTGGAGATGATGATCGCGCATGGCGCGGCGGTGATGCGCGGCGCGGCGCGGGCCTGCGTGATCGTCGATCTGCCGTTCGGCAGTTATCAGGAATCGCCCGCCCAGGCCTTCCGCAATGCCGCGCGGGTGATGGCGGAAACCGGCTGCACCGGGGTGAAGCTGGAAGGCGGGGCGGCGATGGCCGAGACCATCGCCTTTCTGGTGGCGCGCGGCATCCCGGTGCTGGGCCATGTCGGGCTGATGCCGCAATCGGTGCACGGCCATGGCGGCTTCCGCACCCAGGGACGCAGCGCGGACGAGGCGGCGCGGATCCTGGCCGATGCGCTGGCGGTGGAACAGGCCGGCGCGTTTGCCACCGTGCTGGAGGGCGTGACGGAGCCGCTCGGCCGGCAGGTGGCCGAGGCGCTGGCGATCCCGGTGATCGGCATCGGCGCCTCCCCCGCCTGCGACGGGCAGATCCTGGTGACCGAGGATCTGCTCGGCCTGTTCGGCACCTTCACCCCGCGCTTCGTGCGCCGCTATGCGGAACTGGGCGGGGCGGTGGCCAAGGCGGCGGAGGAGTACGCGGCGGATGTGCGCGCGCGGCGGTTTCCCGGGGCGAAGGAGTGCGTGGGGATAGGCAAGGACGGGTAGGTTGGGGAAAGGTTAGTGGGCTGGTGCAGATGATGATTACCATATCTGACCTTTGGCCTTGTAATCCCCTTGATCGCTGAAATCTCATGAAGTTCCTCAGCAGAAAAGCCTAACCAACGCTGAACCGTCTGTGCTGGCGAAAGTAAAGTGACCCGCAGGCTGCCAGCTATGGGCTTGGCGATTGCGCATATCTTGCCCGACCTGAGCACGCACGCCGGCAGCAGCAAGGGTAGAGGAATTCGCGGTTTGAGGTAGCTCAGCGAAATGAGCGGCACCGATCACGAACCCTCCGCCTAGCGCGGCGGAGCAGGCTGCAATTCCGTGTCGTTGCCAGAATGCCGTGTTGTGTCCACGAAAATAGTGGATTGCAGCGATTCCCACCGTTACGTTCTTTTTGGTCAACACGCTGTTGAAAGAGCATAGGTTTTCGGCCAGATGTTCATTGAACCCTTCGTCTCCTCGCTCCATCTGGGCATTATATCTTCCGATCCAGCGGATATACCGAGCTCGCGTCCCACACGGATTGCCTCGCTCTACAAGCCCAAACATATCGTAGCAGGCGGACAGCGTAGCGTTTCGTCCGCCAGCAAGTACGACGACGCGGTGAGGATCATGATAATCCGCATCGAAGCACAGCAGGCTGTCCGACTCATTTTTAGTCGGGAATATTTTGCGGCTAATGCTAACAATTCCGTTTTTGTTCGCTGCGACACACAGTTGGTCACCGCCGTCGCCATTGCGATAGGTGGGGCCATCCACACCGAAAACGAGAACGGGATCGCGAGATTTCGTCATCAGCTTTATCGCGTTCTTGATCGGTTCTACCAACCCGGCGGCGCACAAAGCGTCCGTGCGCTCGTCATAGGGTAGCTCTCCAATAGTTCTATTTAGGCGAAGGAAGCCGCCGGGGAAAATGACAGCGTCAAGGTTCTCCCATTGCTTATTGATTTTGCAGACAATGGCCGTCAGCAAGACAAGCCGTTTTACGCACGAGCGGTACTGGCGTGCCGGCGAACCTTGGACGCAGACGGTGGCGAACCGTGGTCTATCTGGATTTCCGACATTGGGACGGATGGACATTTTTTTAATATCTCCTTGTTAGCGTTCCGGCATCGTCAGTCAAACGCCGCGTGCTTGATCCGCATAAGTCGATATCCGTTGGCACCAGCGAGAATGTCGCGCACGCTGTCGTAGAATGTCCGTTGTTCATCTCGGTTCGGTGGATCCCTATCACTTGCGGCAACCCGGTCGCAGTACGAAAGCCATTCCGCTACATCAAAGCCAACTAGGGTTGCTTGCGGATAGAGGCGCAATGCAACAGCGCGCGGCTTCGTAAAATCCTGACGTTCGTTGTATTCGATAATCAGCCCCTGGGACGGAATGATGATGTCACAGGCCAGCCTACGACCTGCCGTAGCGAATGTGGCATGACCACGATGCCGACATAAAGACGAGAAGATCGTCTTCAACGGTTCGCCCAGCTCGGCGGTCGAGGGGACTTTCATCCAGGAGAGGTCGGAGCACTCGATTTTAGCATCGGGAAAGCTTTATCGAATCGATGCAATCAGAGCTGCACGTTGTTCTCGTGCGTTCATTCATGAGCCTCCGAGGCGGCACACCACGATCGAATTTATACGGCAATTGCAAGACACCGTGACCATTGCGGAGCAATGAAGCAGCGTAAAAGTGCGTACTATAGAAACAAGATAAGATGATTATCATATATTACGTCGGAATTCTGATGGCGATGAAAAAATTGTACTGACAGGCGCGCGCATATGATTGGGATAGATGAGCCTTCTATAGACCCAGAAAAAATTATCTGCCAGCCTTTTTATCAGAAATTCTTTGGTTTCAATGGACAGAGCGTTATTCGCCCCGGCTGGATATTTTGTTTGTTTGTGTTGCTTCAATATGATAACGTCTCTGACGTGACGGAGCCCAGCGACCCACTCCGCGACGTGCTTCTCGACCTCGATGGGCAGGTTCTCGTCGTGGCCCCGCAGGGCGGCCACTGGGTCCGCTTCGTCGCAACGCGGGTGCCGGCATCGCCGGAGAAGCCGCACGGCATCGACTACTCGCTCACGCTGCACGGCCCGAACGGGGAGCGGCTGGTCGGCTTCGACAACGCGCATCCGGTGGCACGGCAGAAGCGCGGCGAGCCGCAGGACCATCGCCACCGGCTGCGAACGATCCGGCCCTACGACTACCAGGACGCGGCAACCCTGCTCGCCGATTTCTGGGCAATGGTGGATGCAGTGTTGCGAGAGAGGGGAGTGATCCGATGACGACGTTGAAGGTGGGCATTGCCAGCTACGAGGAGATGAAGGCCCGCACCATGGCGGTGGCGCGCGGCGAAAAGCGCATCGCGCCCGACGAGCCGAAGGTCTGGTTCCCCTCCACCGAATCCTTCGCCAAAGTGCTCTCGGCCGGCAATCGCGAGCTGTTGCGGGTGATCGTGGAGCAGGCGCCCGGCTCGCTCGACGAACTCGCGCGGATCACCGGCAAGGCGAAATCCAACCTGTCGCGCACGCTGCGCACGATGGAAGGCTACGGCCTGATCCGCCTGGAACGCGTGGAACGCGGCCGCCTCACGCCCAGGGTCATGCATGACCGGGTGGAACTGGCCCTGCCGCTGCTGCGCAAGACCGGCTGAAAATCCACGATTCTGCGCTGAAATGGCGTCCCCGGCGGGATTCGAACCCACGGCCCCAGGATTAGGAATCCTGTGCTCTATCCTGCTGAGCTACGGAGACGTCCCCCTCCTATAACGCGCCCATTGCCGCCTGTCAGCCGCTCCCCCTTCCCCCGCCCCCTTGGGCCATGCACACTCCCCCCTCGTCCCAGGGAAGGAACGTCGCCATGGCCGGCAAGGTCGTCATCAGTTGCGCCATCACCGGCGCCATCCACACCCCCAGCATGTCGCCCCATCTGCCGATCACGCCGGAGGAGATCGCCACCGCCTCGATCGAGGCGGCCGAAGCCGGGGCGGCGATCATCCATCTGCATGCCCGCGATCCGCAGACCGGCGAACCGACCCCCGATCCGGCGGTCTTCATGCGCTTCCTGCCGACCATCAAGCAGAACACCGATGCGGTGGTGAACATCACCACCGGCGGCGGGCTGAACATGACACTGGAGGATCGTCTTGCCGCGCCGCTGCTGGCCCGGCCGGAAATGTGCAGCCTCAATATGGGCTCGATGAATTTCAACATCGCCCGGGCCGGCGACCGGGTGAAAACCTGGAAGCATGAGTGGGAGAAACCCTATCTCGACCGCACCGACGATCACATCTTCCGCAACACCTTCAAGGATGTCGCGGGCATCGTCGAACGGCTGGGCAAGGCGCATGGCACGCGCTTCGAATTCGAATGCTACGATGTCGGCCATCTCTACAATCTCGCCTATTGCCTGGAACAGAAGATCGTCGAGCCGCCACTTTTCGTGCAGACCATCTTCGGCATCCTGGGCGGTATCGGGGCGGAGCCGCGTAATCTGCTGTTCATGAAGGAGACGGCGGACCGCCTGTTCGGCGATGCCTATGTCTGGTCGGTGCTGGCCGCCGGGCGCCATCAGATGGGCTTCACCACCATGGCCGGCGTGCTGGGCGGCAATGTCCGCGTCGGGCTGGAGGACAGCCTGTATATCGGGCGCGGCAAGCTCGCCACCTCCAACGCCCAGCAGGTCGCCAAGATCCGCCGCATCCTGGAGGAGCTCAGCCTGGAAATCGCCACTCCGGCGGAAGCGCGCGCCATCCTCCACCTCAAGGGCGGCGATCGTGTCGGGTTCTGACCCCGCGCGCTCGCCGCTGGCGATCTACGAAGATTGGCTGCGGCAGGGAAAACTCGCCTATCAGTTCAGCCCCGCGGCGGGACGGGCGGTGTTTTATCCGCGCCTGGTCTGTCCCTATTCCGGCAGCACCGAGCTGGAATGGCGGATCAGCGCCGGCCTCGGCACGGTGCACGCAACGACCGTCGTCCATCCCACCCAGGGCGCGCCCTATAATGTCGCGCTGATCGATTGCGACGAAGGATTCCGGCTGATGAGCCGGGTGGAGGAGATCGCCCCGGAAGCGGTGCGCATCGGCCAACGCGTCGCCTTTCGCGTCCATGTTCCGGGCGGCGAGGATGCGCCCTATCCGGTCTTCGTGCCGCAGGGAGAGGGCTGATGCACGCAGTTCGTCGCGGCGCCGCCGCCATTGTCGGCGCGGCGGAATCCGATCTCGGCCATGTCGCCGACGGCATGAGCCCGATCGATCTGATGGCCCAGGGCACGATCCGTGCGCTGGCCGATTGCGGGCTGACGCTCGCCGATGTCGACGGGCTGTTCTGCGCCACCACGCAGGGGCGCACCTCGGCCATGTCGCTCGCCGAATATCTGCACAAGCCCGATGCCTATGTCGATTCCACCATCGTCGGCGGGTCGTCCTTCGAGATCCATGTGGCGCATGCCGCCGCAGCCTTGGCGCTCGGCCTGTGCAGCGTGGCGGTGATCGCCTATGGCAGCACCCAGCGCAGCGTCGGGCGCAAGCAGGCCTCGGTGCGCGAGGTCAATCCGTACGAAACGCCGTTCCGCCCCTTCCTGCCGGCCAGCGCCTATGCGCTCGCCGCCTCGCGCCACATGCACCAATTCGGCACGACGCGCCGCCAGCTCGCCGAGGTCGCGGTGGCGGCGCGGCAATGGGCGCTGCTCAACCCGGCGGCATGGGAGAAAAAGCCGCTCTCGATCGAAGATGTGCTGGGCGCGCGCATGATCTCCTATCCGTTGAGCGTGCGCGATTGCTGTCTGGTGACCGATGGCGGCGGGGCGATCGTCATGACCACCACGGAACGGGCGCGCGATCTGAAGCAGAAACCCGTGCCGGTGCTGGGCTTCGGCCAGGCGATCACCCATGCCTCGATCACCTCGATGCCCGACCTGACGGAGACCGGGGCGCGGGCCTCGGGGGACGCCGCCTATCGCATGGCCGGGCTGGGGCCGGCGGAGATCGACGTCGCCGCGCTGTATGATGCCTTCACCATCAACACGATCCTGTTCCTGGAGGATCTCGGCTTCTGCCCCAAGGGCGAGGGCGGGCGCTTCGTCGAGGATGGCGCCATCGCCCCGGGCGGCAGGCTCGCGGTCAACACCAATGGCGGCGGGCTGTCCTACTGCCATCCCGGCATGTACGGGCTGTTCCTGCTGATCGAGGCGGTGCGGCAATTGCGCGGCACTTGCGGGGCGCGCCAGGTGGGCGGGGCCAACACCGCGATGGTGCATGGCAATGGCGGGGTGTTCTCGGCCCAGGCCAGCGTCGTGCTGGGCAGCATGGCGACGCTGTAGCGGCGGGCCAACCGGGCGCATAAAATTGCCGATGCGGACGGTTTGTCCGCTTGCGGCGCGGTGACTTCCCGCTAGGCTCGGGCGCGATGCATGCCGTTCTGACCCGTCGCTTCCGAAGCCTGCCGCGCCGCTTCGCGCTGGTGCTCGCGCTGCTCGCTTTGATCGGGCAGGTGGCGCCGGGGGCGGTCGGGCCGGCCCAGGCCGCATCCACCGGATTGCTGGCGGCGCTCGCTGCGGCCAGCGTCGATTGCACCGGCACCCCGCCCGCCCTGCCGCATGCGCCGAAACCGCTGCCACCGCGCGCGGCCCTGCTGTGCCCGCTCGCCGCGGCGCTGGCCGCACCGGGCGCTTTGCCGGCCGCCGTCGTTCCCACCCT
>JAGWRU010000120.1 GCA_028869595.1 Rhodospirillales bacterium | reverse complement strand
GCGCCTCCGGGCTGGTTTCCGGGGCGTTGGCGTGATCGAGCCAGTGATAGGCCGCGCGTGCCCGGGCGGAGTGGGTCGTGTTGATGATCCCGGCGAGCGCGGCAAGGCGGGTCTGGGCGTAATAGCCCTGGCTGTGCGACCAGCCCGTGCCGTTGGCCTGGCCGCCTCGCTCGGTCGCGCGACGGATCGCGGCCCAGCTGGTGAAATATTGGTGGGTCGAGGGGTCGTAGGTCGCCAGGTTATAGGCAATGCCGTCATGCGGGTTGAAGCCGCGGGCGAGCGGGAGCAGTGAATTTGCGAGGAAATGGGTCTGCCAGCGCACCACGACGCGCGCGCCTTGCTCCCCAAACCGGGCGAGGCGGCTCATCGTGGTGGCGAAGAAATCCTGCTGCCACGGGGCCATTGATGCGCCATTGCCATAGGCGCCGGGTACATATCCATAAGCCTCGCCTTCGCGGGCCTGCCAGATGGGGATTTTGCGGCGGAGAAAATCCAAGTTGTTGGCGACCATGCGGGCAAAGTAGCGGCGCATGGTGCTGTGGTCGGGGTTGATGTAGGCGGCCTCGGCGATTTCACGGAGGTCCCACGCCGCCCCCCGCACCTGATTGCCCGACCCGACGACAATCCCTTCGCCGCCGTTGCGAGCCTGCGCCGCGGGCCAGAAGTCGGTCTCGGCGAAGCTGGCCTGGGCGTTCAGCTGGTCGAGATAATAGCGGCGCCCGGTCAGCAGGTAGGGAATGTAGGCAAGGTCTGGCTGATGGGAGGCGTCTGGGGTCCAGCCGGTATTTCCCACCTGCTGCGTGAGGCCAGTCGTGTAGGAATGCGGGCCGCCGCGCGGATCGGTCCAGATATTCGGAAAATCGGCGGTGGTCAGGAAATTGCCGGCTTTCGGATACCACATGTGCCAGGGAACGGCGCCGGCGGCATCGGCCTGCCCGATCGCATACTCCGCGGCAATCGGGTTCTGGCTGATCAGCCAGACCGCGTTGGCGCGGGTGGTGGGGCCAATGCTGCCGCGTCCGCCCGTGGTCGGCATATATTGGGTCACGCCATCGGCGGCGAGCGGAGCGTCCCAACCCGGTTGCATGATTGCGCGCCGATATCCCACCAGCAGGCTGGGTGCCGCCCCTGGGTGCAACGCATAATGGGGAATTGCGCCCAGGCGCTCCAGCGCTGCGATGTCATGCACCACGTTGATCGGCACGCGGCCATCGGTACGCAGGACGACGTGCCAGTCCTGATATTGGTGCTCCGTCAGCGGGCCGACGCGATAGATCGTCTTTCCGCCGAGGCTGATGCTGACGGTTTCGCGCATGGCACCGCCCGACGATGTCATGGCGCGGTCATTGTCGAACTGGATGTCCGCGCCGATCGCGCCGCTGCGATAGGCCGTCAGATCGACCACGAGGCGGAGCGAACTGGCCAGCGTGCGGCTGAGCCGGACCTGGTGGGCCAGCGGGCCTTGCAGCCAGGTTGACAGACGATCTGCTGCCTGGGCGCGTCGATACCAGCGGCTGAGGTCGATCGTGAAGGTTTGGGGTGTTCCGCCTTTGGGCGTGATCACGGCCTTGATGGTGATTGGATGGGCGGCCAGCGCCGGTGCGATCGCCACTGTACCGCGGGCGGCGCGGCCGTTTGCGCGCAGGAGCAGGCTGGCATTGGCGGCGGCGGCGATAGGCGGTGTTTGCAGGGTGATGACCGCGAATTTGGCCGAGCCGTCCGGATAGCGCAGCTTCACATCGGCCTGTGCCGGCAGCGCGCCCGCACTGATGCCGATGCCGCGGGGCAGGGCGCCGTCAGCGAACATGGCGGCAAAAGTGATCAGGCGCGGCGGCAGGGCGTGGTGCGTCGTGTTTTCAAGCACGACGCCTGTCAGCGCACCCGGAGCGCGAGGCACGGGCGGCGCCATCACAAAGCTCTGCGCACGAGCTCCGCGCGGGAGGACGACGGCGGCAAGAGCGAAAACGAGGTAAAGACGTTTCATGCCGGAAGCCGCCTTGTCTCGATGCGCCGGAGCATCGCACGAAGAAAATCGAGCAGGTCGCGTTCGGCACCCTCTGGCCGGCCGGCCAGAAGCCATAGGCCGATCAGCGATGCGGTATAGCTGATCGCACCGATCATGACGGCCGCACCGAGATGGATCGCCTGCCAGCGGTCGGTGCCGGGTTCATCGCTCCAACCGAGATGCAGTGTTACCAGCAGCGCGGTCATCAATGCGGCGGCGGCGATGCTGCGCCAGATCCGGCCAAGCACGGTACCCAGCGACAGGTCCAGCCGATGAACGGTCACGACGATAAGGACCAGCTGGTTGACGATGTCGGTCAGTGCAATGGCAATGGCTGCGCCGGGGAGGCCATAAACGGGCAACAGCACGATGATCAGGCCGAGGCGCGTGAGGGTGACGGCCGCTCCAAGTTTGAATAGGGCTTTCATCCAGGCCCTCACGCTGAACACCACTCCGCTGATCATGCCGAAGATGCTGAATGCATTTGCGATGCCGATGATCTGAAGCAGCGGCACGGCGCCGATCCAGTTCTTGCCGAACCCGAGTTGCACGATGGGATAGGCGGTCAGCGACAGGCCGAGCCCGGCGGGCAGGGCGATGATGGTCATCAACGCGAGCAGGCGCAGCAGCAGGCTGGCTCCATTGTCGTCATCGGCCTGCGCATGGGCGAAGCCGGAGAAGGCCGAACGGCAGAGTGGGGCGACCAATTCAGTATTGGGCAGACCGGCAATTTCGTTGCCGAGGCCGAAAATGCCGACGGCTCCGACGCCGAGCATTTTACCGATGATGAAATTGGTGCCGTTCGAATTGAGCTGCGAAATCAGGCTATTCATCCAGATCCATGCGGAATAGTTGGCCATGCGGCGCCAGGCGGTCAGGCTGAGCCGCGGGCGGTAGGGGTGCAACCGATAGGTCATGATGGTGGTGATCGCCTGGTTGGTCAGCAGCGCGATGATCAGCGCCCAGTAGGAACGCAGGATGAAGCTGAGCGTGATGCCAATGGCCGTCTGGACGACGCGTGGGATGATCTTCAGGACGAATTCGCGGTCGAAGGCGATGAACCGGCGGAAATCGACGACGCCGATATTCTCCATCGCGCCCAGCGCGCTGATTCCTGCCACGGCCAGCAGCACCGGCGCCAGATTTGGATTGTGGAACAGGGTGGCGATCGGGAAGGCGCCGATCAGCAGCACCAGCGCCACTGCGAGGCCGCGAATCAGGTTGATGGTAAAGCCCGTATCATAAAGGGCGCGGTCGGGGTGAGGATCGCGAATGATCGCATCTTCAACACCGACGTCGCACAGCTGGCCAAAGCCCTGAACGAAACTGGTGGCGAGCGCGACAATGCCGAAATCGGCCGGCGTGAGCAGACGCACCAGGATCAGCGTGCTGAACAGGCCGATGAACCGGGTGCAGAACCGCCAGCCAATCACCCATCCGGCGCCGCGCGCCGTGCGGCTGAGGATCGAGCCTTCGCCGGCCAGGCTGG
>JAGWRU010000119.1 GCA_028869595.1 Rhodospirillales bacterium | reverse complement strand
TCCAGCCGGCGCATGATGGCCGGGGTATGATCGTTGAAGGCGAGCAGATGCACCCGCCCGGCGGCGATATCGGCCAGGGCCTGATCCAAAGCGGGAAGATTGAACGCCTCCCAGCGCAGATGCACGCGCATGTCGCAGGTCCAGCCGCCACCGCCGGGCGGGCCGGCGGCCAGGGCATCGAGCATGGCGCGCCACGCATCCAGGCTGCGCAGCCCCGGTTCCCAGGACAAGGTGATGCCGTGATAGGCGGTGGTGATACCGTTGGCGAGGAGTTGCGCCTCGGTATCGGCAAGGGCGAGGCCGGTCGGGAAATCGACGCCGGGGCGCGGCTGAAGCTGGCGTTCGAAGGCATCGCCATGCAGATCGATCAGCCCGGGCAGCACCAGCAGGCCGCTGGCGTCGAAGCGCCGGCCGCCGGACGTCGCGCCGAGGGCCGCGATCCGCCCGTCTTCGATCACCAGCGCCGCATCCTGCCAGCCCGCCGTGTCGAGCACCTGCCCGCCGCTGATCGTCATGCCATCCATGCTGAATTTCCTAAGGTTCGAACACGATCTGCACGCGCGGCGTCGGATAGCGCGCGATGCCGAATTCCACCACCGCGCCGGCCCCGTCGACATTGACGTTCTCGGTGATCAGCAGCGGGCGGTTGCGCGGCATGGCGAGCAGCGCCGCCTCCTCCGCCGTCGGGATGCGGGCGGTGACGCGCGTCACCTGGCGGCGATAATCGGTGACGCCGACCGCCGATAAGGCGGCGGTGATGGTGGGGGATGCCTCCAGCGCCTCTCGCAGGCCGCGCAGGCGGGCCGGAAAATAGTGATTGGCCAGGCTGACCGGACGGCCATCGGCCAGGCCGAGCCGTTCCAGCATCACCACCCGCGCCCCGGCCCGCAGGCCGAGTGCACCGGCCACCACCGCCTCCGCCGCGACCTCGACCAGACGCAGCACCTGGCCGGAAGGTTCCTTGTTGTGGCGGCGGATCCATTCCGAAAACCGGGTGCGGGAAGCGACGGTGTAGTCCAGCACATCCTCGGCCACGAAGGCGCCGCGCCCCTGCTCCACCCGCACCAGCCCGGCGCGGCTGAGATCCTCCAGCGCGCGGCGCACGGTATGGCGGTTGACGGCGAAATCCTGGGCCAGCGCCGCCTCGGTCGGCAGGCGCCCGCCCGGCGGATAGCGCCCGGCGGTGATGGCGCCGCGCAACGCCTGGGCGATCTGGCGCCACAGCGCCACGCCATCGTGACGTTGCAAGGCGCGAGAAGACGCTGTCTTGGTTTCTTCATCCATCCGGGCGGCAATCCGTGCGAGGTCGGCTTGACGATAAACCGGGATAGGTCTAGCTGTCTAGACATCTACTCCGTTATCGGATCGCCGCATGCCCGAGCCCAGCCCTGCCTCCTCCGCATCCGCCAATTCCGGCCCGGCCGATCCGGCCCTGACGCCGGAACAGGCCGCGCGCCGGCACTGGATGGCGGTGCTGGCCCGCGCCGATGCCGCCAGCCTGCGCGCGGCGTTGGATGCACATGCGGGCGTGCCGGCCTGGACGCGCCTGCGCGGTCCCGAATCGGGCATGACCATGCTGCGTGCCCGCCAGGGCGGCGGCGGCAGCCCCTTCAACCTGGGCGAGGCGGCGATCTGCCGCTGCACCATCCGCCTCGCCACCGGCAGGCTGGGCCATGCCTATGTGCTGGGCCGCGATGGCGCGCATGCGGAACTGGCCGCCGTGTTCGACGCGCTGCTGCAGGAGGCGGACCATGCCGCGCCGCTGCAGGCGGCGGTGATCGCCCCGCTTGCCGCCGCCCAGGCCGCGCAACGCGCCGCCACCGCCCGCCGCGCCGCGGCAACCCGCGTGGAATTCTTCACCATGGCCTCGATGCGCACATGACCGATCTGCTCTCCGATCCCGTTGCCATGCCGGGATTCGCCGATCCCGTGGCCGATGCGCAGCACAGCTTTCGCGCCGTGCTGGCGGCCATGGCCAGCCCCGGCTCGCTGCATCATGTCGGCGCCGGCCTTACCGCGCCGGCGCCGTTGGTCCAGGCCAGCGCCGCGATGCTGCTGACGCTCGCCGATGCCGAAACCCCGGTCTTCCTCGACGGGGATTTCGCCGGCGCACGCAGCTGGATCGCCTTTCACTGCGCCGCCCCCCTTGTCGATTCCGCCGGCGCCGCGCGCTTCGCCCTGACCCGGCAGGCGGTCTGGCCGGCCGATCTCGCCCTGGGCAGCGACGAAGCGCCGGAGGAGTCGGCCACGCTCATCGTGCAGCTTGCGGCCCTTGGCAGCGGCACGCGCTATCGCCTGCACGGGCCAGGGCTCGCGGCGCCCACGCCCTTCGCGGCGACCGGCCTGCCTGACGGGTTCGTCGCGGCCTGGGCGCGCAACCGCCAGCTCTACCCGCGCGGCATCGATCTGATCCTGTGCGCCGGCACGCAGATCGCCGCCCTGCCCCGCTCCGTCTCGGTGGAGGAGATCTAGCCATGGCCTATGTCGCGGTGAAAGGCGGGGAAAAGGCGATCGATGCGGCGCATGCCTGGCTTGCCGTCGAGCGGCGGGGCGATCCCGCCCTGCCCGCCCTCGATCTCGCCCAGATCGAGGCGCAGCTCGGTCGCGCCGTCGATCGGGTGATGGCGGAAGGCGCGCTCTATGATCGCCGCCTGGCGGCGCTGGCCATCCGTCAGGCCCAGGGCGATCTGGTCGAGGCCGCCTTTCTGCTGCGCGCCTTCCGCACCACCCTGCCGCGCTTTCTCGCCAGCCTGCCGCTGGAAACCTCGGCCATGGCGATCCGTCGGCGCGTCTCTGCGGTGTTCAAGGATCTGCCCGGCGGGCAGATGCTGGGACCGACCACGGATTATACCCACCGCCTGCTCGACTTCGCCCTGGCCGATCCCGCCGCCGCGCTGCCGCCCGCGCCGCCCGAGGCGGTGCCCGATGCCGCGCGGATGCCGCGCGTGCACGACATGCTGGGCCAGGATGGGTTGATCGAGGGCGACGGCCCGCCGACCGGCGACGAGCCCGCCGATCTCACCCGCCAGCCGGTTTCCTTTCCCGCATCGCGCGATCTGCGCCTGCAAGCATTGGCGCGCGGCGATGAAGGCTTCCTGCTCGCCATGGGCTATTCGACGCAGCGCGGCTATGGCGGCACGCATCCGTTCGCCGGCGAAATCCGCCTGGGCGAAGTTGCCGTCGAGATCGCGCCGCCGGAGCTGGGATTTGCCATCGATATCGGCGAGATCACCGTTACCGAATGCCAGATGGTGAACCAGTTCAAGGGCTCGAAAACCGTGCCGGCGCAATTCACCCGCGGCTATGGGCTGGTATTCGGCCATAACGAACGCAAGGCGATGGCGATGGCCCTGGTCGATCGCGCCCTTCGTGCAGAGGAGCTGGGCGAGGAAGTGACGGCGCCCGCGCAAAATGCGGAATTCGTTCTCTACCACTGCGACAATGTCGAGGCGACCGGCTTCGTCGAGCATCTCAAGCTGCCGCATTACGTCGATTTTCAAAGCGAGCTGGAGGCGATCCGCCGGTTGCGCGCGACCGCCGCCGCCGCATCGGCCGAGGAGGTCGTGGCATGAGCGAGGGGTATAATTTCGCCTATCTGGACGAGCAGACCAAACGGATGATCCGCCGCGCCTTGCTCAAGGCGGTCGCCGTGCCCGGCCATCAGATCCCGTTCGGCGCGCGCGAGATGCCGCTGCCCTATGGCTGGGGCACGGGCGGCATCCAGGTGACGGCGGCCATTCTCGGCCAGTCCGACACGCTGAAAGTGATCGATCAGGGGGCCGACGACACCACCAATGCGGTTTCCATCCGCCGCTTCTTCGCGCGCACCGCGGGCGTTGCGACGACCACCGAAACCGCCCGCGCCAGCGTCATCCAGACCCGCCACCGGATTCCCGAAACGACGCTGCGCGCCGATCAGATCATCGTCTATCAGGTGCCGCAGCCGGAGCCGCTATGGCGGCTGGAGCCCTCGCGCGCGGCCTGCAGGACGATGCACGCGCTTGCCGAATACGGGCTGATGCATGTCAAGCTCTACGAGGATATCGCCCGCTACGGCCAGGTGGCGATCAGCTATGATTATCCGGTGATGGTCAATGACCGCCATCTGATGGCGCCCAGCCCGATCCCGGCCTTCGATAATCCCAAGATGGACCGGATGCCGGCGTTGCAATTATTCGGCGCCGGGCGGGAAAAGCGCATCTACGCCATTCCGCCCTATACCAGCGTGCGCTCGCTCGATTTCGCCGATCACCCGTTCCGCCCGCATCGCGCGCCGCATGCCTGCACACTATGCGGATCGCGCGACTCCTATCTGGATGAGGTGCTGACCGATGATCGCGGCGGACGCATCTTCGTCTGCTCCGACACCGATTACTGCGCCACACGCCAGCGAAAGGACGCGGCATGAGCGACGATACGCTGCTTTCGGCGCGCGACCTCTCGCTGTCATTCGGGACGTTGCGGGCACTCGACGGCGTCGATGTCGATCTCTGGCCCGGCGAAGTGCTGGCGATCGTCGGCGAATCGGGCTCCGGTAAATCGACCCTGCTCAACGTGCTGGCCGGCAGGCTGACGCCCGATCAGGGCCATGTCTTCTACCGCGATCCGGACGGGCATCTGGCCGATCTGCACGCCATGTCCGCCCCGGCGCTGCGGGCGCTGCACCGGTCCGACTGGGGCTTCGTGCAGCAGGATGCGCGCGCCGCACTGCGCATGGGCGTCTCGGCGGGCGGCAATGTCGGCGAAAGGCTGATGGCCAAAGGGGCCCGCCATTACGGCGAGATCCGCGCCGAGGCGGCGCGCTGGCTGGAGATGGTGGAGATCGATCCCGGCCGCATCGACGATCTGCCGCGCATCTTCTCGGGCGGCATGCTGCAGCGCCTGCAGATCGCCGCGACCCTGGTGACGCATCCGCGGCTGGTCTTCATGGACGAGCCGACCGGCGGACTCGACGTCTCGGTGCAGGCGCGTCTGCTCGATCTGATCCGCCGGCTGGTCGGCCAGCTCGGCCTCGCCGTGGTGCTGGTCACCCATGATATCGCAGTGGCCCGCCTGCTCGCCCAGCGCATCATGGTGATGCAGCGCGGCCGGGTGGTGGAAGCCGGGCTGACCGATCAGGTGCTGGACGATCCGGCTCATCCTTATACGCAATTGCTGGTCAGTTCGGTGTTGCAGGCATGACCCCATCTTCCCCCATGCTGCGCGTGGAGCATCTGGCGAAGGATTTCACCCTGCATCTGCAGGGCGGCGTGCGCATCGGTGTGCTCGCCGATATCGGGCTGACGGTTGCCGCCGGCGAATGCGTCGCGCTGACCGGGCCGTCGGGGGCGGGAAAATCGACGCTGTTGCGCTGCCTCTACGGCAATTACCGCGCCGCCGCCGGGCGCATTCTGGTGCGCCATGACGGGGCGACGGTCGATCTCGCGGCAGCCTCGCCGCGCCAGGTGATCGCAATCCGCCGCCAGACGCTGGGCTATGTCAGCCAGTTCCTGCGCGTGGTGCCGCGCGTGCCGGCCGGCGCCATCGTCGCCCAGGCCGCCATGGAAACCGGCATGGATGCGGCAAGGGCGGCCACCGAAGCCGCTGCCCTGCTGGCCCGCCTGGCAATACCACCGCGCCTGCAGGCATTGCCGCCGGCCACCTTCTCCGGCGGGGAGCAACAGCGCGTCAACCTGGCGCGCGGCTTCATCGGCGGCCATCCGATCCTGCTGCTGGACGAGCCGACCGCCTCGCTCGATGCCGCCAATGCCGCGGGCGTGGTGGCGATGGTCCACGAAGCCAAGGCGCGCGGCGTTGCCATCGTCTGTATCTGCCACGATATCGCGGTGCGCGACGCCATCGCCGATCGCTGTTTCGCCGTCCCCGCCATGCAGGAAGCCGCATGACCCACGAGACGATTCTGACCAATGCCCGGCTGGTTCTGCCGGAGCGTGTGCTGCACGGCACGCTGCTGCTGCGCGACGGGCGGATCGCGGCGATCGATACCGGTCCCAGCGCGGCGCCCGGCGCCATCGATTGCGAGGGCGATACGCTGATCCCCGGCATCGTCGATCTGCATACCGATAATCTGGAACGCCAGGTCCAGCCACGCGCCTCGGCCCGCTGGCCCTCGCGCTCGGCCCTGGTGGCCCATGATGCGCAATGTGCGGTGGCCGGCGTGACCACGGTGTTCGACGCGCTCTGCCTCGGCGATCTCGGTTTCGATCGCGAACGGGTACGCACCTTCCACGAAGGCATGGCCGATCTGGCGGCGCTGGACGGCACCGGCTTGCTGCGATCGACGCATTACCTGCATCTGCGCTGCGAATTACCGGCACCCGACATGCTCGATCTGGTGCGCGGCGCGATCGACGATCCGCGCGTGCGCATGCTGAGCATGATGGATCATTCCCCCGGCGTCGGGCAGTACGCCGATATCGGCTATTGGCGCCGCCTGCGCGCCCGCGACGGGTTGAACGAGGCGGAGCTGGATCGCAAGATCGCCCATCTGCAGGACCAGCGCGCGCGACTGCGCGAACCCAATCGGCGCACCCTGCTGGACCTGCTCGTCGGCCGCCCGATCGTGCTGGCCAGCCATGATGACGAGACCGAGGCGGAGATCGCCGCCAACCGCGCCGACGGCATCGCCATCAGCGAATTTCCGGTCACCCTGATCGCCGCCAAGGCAGCCCGCGCGGCCGGCATGCATGTGATCGCCGGCGCGCCGAACATCGTGCGCGGCGGCTCCCATTCCGGCAATGTCAAGGTCGCCGACCTGATCGCGGCCGAGGCGGTGGACGCGCTCGCCTCCGATTACGTGCCGGCCAGCCTGGTGGAGGCGGCGTTCCTGTGCGCCGCACGCGGGATGCGCGATCTGCCCGGCGCCATCGGCATGATCACCGATCTGCCGGCGCGCATGGCCGGGCTTGCCGATCGCGGCCGCATCGCCACCGGACTGCGCGCCGATCTGGTACGCGTCGCCGATCACGCGGGGCTTGCGGTGGTGCGTGCGACGTGGCGCGGCGGTGCCCGTGTCGCCTGAGCCGCTGCGCATCGCCGCCTATTACGCCCCGGCGGCCGAGGATAGGCTGGCCGAGGCCGCCGCATCCTGGCTGGGGCGCGATGCGGCCAGCGGTGCGATGCGCACCCAGCCGGATCTGCCCGATATCGCCGCGATCACCGCCGATGCCCGACGCTACGGGTTTCATGCCACGCTGAAGCCGCCGATGCGGCTGATCCCCGGAGCAGGCTTTGCCGATATTCTGGCCGCGACCCGGCGCATCGCCGCCGGCATTGCCGCCTTTACCCTGCCCGCGCTCTCGGTGCAGGCGGTGCACGGCTTCGTTGCGCTGCGCGAGCAGACGCCGTGCCAGGCCTTGCAGGATCTGGCCGATGCCTGTGTCGGCGGGCTCGATCCGCTGCGCGCACCGCCCGATGCGGCGGAGCTGGCCCGCCGGCGGCGCAGCGCGCTGTCGCCGTTGCAGGATGCGATGCTGCAACGCTGGGGCTATCCGTACGTGTTCCAGACCTGGTTCTTCCACATGACACTGACCTGCCGGCTGGAGGAGGCGGCACGCGCGGCCTGGATCGACGCGGCGCGCGCGCATTTCGCCGCTGCCCTGGCACAGCCCAGAAGGGTGGAGGCGATTTCCCTGTTCGTGCAGGACGAGGCCGGCGCGCCCTTCCGCATCGCCGCCCGGGTGGCGCTCAGCGGCTGATCCGCAGCGCCGCGATCACGGCGCAGAACCGCGCAATGCCGATCGCAGGCGTCGCATCGTTCTGCACGACGCTATGGGCAATGCCGGCGGGAAACGCCACATCGCGGGCCAGGCGCGCGGCGCGGTCGGCGGCATCCTCGCGCCCGCGCGCGGCCAGGCGCGCGGCCAGAATGGCGGGCGGGGCGGTGATTTCGATCCCGTGCACCGGGTAGCGTCGGGCCGCCTCGACGATCACGGTGCGCGAGACATTGGCGATGACGATCCGCCCGGCCGCCAGGTCGCGCGCGATCGTCGCGGGAATCCCATAGCCCAGCCCATGCGCGCGCCAATGCAGCGCGAATGCCCCGGCGGCCACGGCCTCGGCGAATTCCGCCTCGCTCAGCGGCTGATGCGCCTCGCCCCCGGCATCGGCGGCGCGGGTGATGGCGCGGCGGACGAAGACGATCCCGTCCTCCTGGGCAAAAGCGGCGCGCGCGCCGTCCAGCAGCGTATCCTTGCCCGCCCCGCTCGGCCCGACCACCAGCACCAGCATCGCCTGCCCCCATGTCGCGCGGCAGTCTCGGGTTTGTCGGCGCAGCGCGCAACGCGGTAAGCTGGGCGCAATCACCACCATGGGATGAAACGATGCGCATTCTCCAGCAGCCAGGCCCGGTCGCGGCGCAACGGCGCAGCGAGGCAAGCGGGGCGCTGCGCGTGCTGGACTATGATCTTGCCCCTGGTCAGACGCTGCTGGCGGCGATCACCACGCCGCTGCTCGCCGCCGGCATGCGGGCGGGCAGCGTCCTTTTTGGCGGTGTCCGCCTCGATCCGTTCCGCTACTGGCGGCCCGGCCCGGCGGACGGTGCGGGCCATGCGGCCTGGTACAGCGTGCCGGAACCGCCGTTGAGCGGGGCGCATATCATCGCCGCCAATGCCACGTTCGGCTGGCGCGACGACGCGCCCTTCCTGCATTGCCATGCGGTCTGGCGCATGCAGGACGCCACCCCCGACAGCGCGCCGATGGGCGGGCATATCCTGCCCGATCAGACATTCCTGGCCGCCCCGGCGCGGGTACGCGCCTATGCCACGGCGGATGCCACCATCATCGCCACGCCCGATGCGGAAACCAATTTCACCCTGTTCCAGCCGCACGGCCCCGGCGCGCCGGGACGGCTGATCCTGGCGCGGCTGCATCCCAACCAGGACATCACTTTGGCGATGGAGGAACTCTGTGCCGCGCGCGGCATCCGCAACGCCATCCTGCGCGGCTCGATCGGCAGCCTGGTCGGCGCGCGCTTCACCGATGGGCGGGTGGTGGAGGATTACGCGACCGAGGTGCTGGTGCGCCATGGCAGCATCCGCGACGGGCGCTGCACGCTGGACATGAGCGTGGTCGACATTGCCGGCAACGCCCATACCGGGGTGCTGGTGCGCGGCGAAAACGCCGTCTGCATCACCGCCGAGATGGCGCTGGAGGCAATCGACTGAGCCATGCCGCCGCCGCGGTGATCGGCTCTGCCCAGATGCCGCGGCGATTTTGACGAAACAGGCGCATGCCGGGATACCAGGGGCTGTCATCGCGCCCGCGCAGCCAGCGCCAATCGGCATTGACCGCCAGCAGCACGCCCACCGCCAGCCCCAGCGTGCCGGCCAGATGGATCAGCGCGGTATCGACGCCGATCACCGCATCCATCCGCGCCAGCAGGGCGGCGGTATCGGCGAAATCAGCCAGGGTCGCGCTGTGATCCACCACCGTCGGGCGGGCGCGCAGAAACGCCGCATCGGCCGGCCGCAGCGCGGTCTGCAACACATGGAACTGCCAGCCCGGCACTGCCAGGATCGGCGCGAAGGCGGATGCGGCGATACTGCGCGCGCCGTCCGCGGCATTGCCGGGCGCCCCGGATACCGCGATCGCGGCATGGCGCAGCCCGGGCGTAAATTCCACCGACGCGGGGGCGGGGCGATAGGGGATCGGCAGCGGGATCGTGGCCAGGCGGGTCGCCAGCAGCAGCGGCAGGCTCAGAAGCGGCAGGGACCGGTCATGAGCGGGCTCCTCCGCCTCGGTGCTGATCACGGCGGTGCCGGGCAGGTGCCGCATCAGGCGCAGCAGATCGGGGTAGACGGCAAGCGTGACGCGCACCCTGCGTGCCGCCAGCAGCGGCGCGTAGCGGGCGAACTGGATCATGTCGCCGCGCCCCTGTTCGGCCCGCAGCAGCACATGCCGGCCGATCAGATCCGCCAGCGCCGGCATTGGCGGCGGCGGTGCCGCCGGATCGGCAAGCGCCATGCGGCTTTCGTACAGCGGCCAGCCGGCGGCGAAATCCCCCAGCGTCAGATGCGCCAGCGCCGCATTCCAGGCGAGCAAAGGCTGATCCGGCTGCAATTGCCGCGCCGCTTCGCTTTCCGCCAGCGCCGCCCGCGCATCGCCCAGCGCCATCCAGGCGATCGCCCGATGATCGGCCAGCGCCACGGCGCGGGCAGGCCCGTGCGGCAGGCGCGCCGCCTGGGCGAGCACTTCCAGCGCCGCCTCCGGCTGATCGAGCGCGATCAGAGCGCGGCCCAGATGAAAGGCCGCCGATGCATGCGCCGGCGCGCGGGCCAGCACGGCACGGAAACTTTCCGCCGCCGGCCCCGGCGCGCCCATCGCCGCCAGCGCCACGCCGCGATTATGCCAGGCGGAAACATGATCGGGGGCCCAAGACAAGGCCAGGTCGTAGGCGGCCAGCGCCGCACCGGGCGCGCCGCGCGCCAGCCGGGCATTGCCCAGATGATAGGCGATATCGGCCTGATCCGGGCAGGCCGCGACGGCGCGTTCCAGCACCGACTCGGCCAGATCATGCCGATTCAGCGCGCTGTGGCACACGCCGAGAAGATGCAGCGTCTGTCCATCGGCAGGGGCGTTTTCCAGCAGCGCCTCGCCCAGCAGCGCCTCGCACAGCGCGGCGGCGGCGGCGAATGCGCCGGCGTGAAACAGCGCCGCCGCATCCGCAAGCCGGGGTGCCTGGCCGCTCAGCCGCGCTTCTTCGTGCCCTTGGCGGTCTTGCCGCCCGGGCGCGGATGGGTGGCGGTGGCGGCACGCTTGGGCTTGGCCGCGGGGCGCGGCCGCGCCGAGCCGCGACGCAGATCGGCGATGGTGGCGCGCGTCGTGATCTGATCGGGGTTCATGCGCAACTCGATCAACGCCGGCTTGCCGCTGGCCAGCGCGCGGCGGAAGGCGGGGACGAATTCCTCGGTCCTGCCCACCACCTCGCCATGCCCGCCATAGGCTTCGATCAGCCGGGCAAAATCGGGATTGGTCAGCGCCGTGCCGGAAACCCGGGTGGGATAGGCTTTTTCCTGATGCATGCGGATGGTGCCGTACATCTGGTTGTTGAACACCAGCACGATCGGCGCCACGCCGTGATGAAAAGCGGTGGCGATTTCCTGGCCGGTCATCATGAAGCCGCCATCGCCGACCATGGCGATCACCATGCGCTCGGGGAAGGCGATCTTCACCCCGATCGCCGCCGGCACGGCATAGCCCATCGCCCCGTTGGTCGGGCCGAGATAACGCTGGTTTTCGCCGAATTCCAGGAAGCGGCTGGACCAGCCGGAGAAATTGCCGGCATCGGTGGTGACGATGGCATCCTCGGCCATCATGCCCTGCAACTCGCGTATCACCTGCGCGAGATTGAGCGTGCCCTCGTAATTCGGCACCGCCATCGCCGCTTCGTGCAGCGAGCGCAATTCGCGCGTCCAGCCGGCCCAGGCCACCCGCACCGGATCGAGCGCCGCGGCGGCGATGGCGAAGGCATTGAGGTCGGCGACGATGCCAAGGGCCGGGCGGAATACCCGCCCGATCTCCGCCCCGTCGGGCAGCACCTGCACGATCGGGGTGCCGCCCGTCATCTCCAGCAGCGTGTAGCCCTGCGTCACCGCATCGCCCAGGCGCGAGCCGATGGCCAGGATCAGATCGGCCTCACGCACCTTGGCGAGCAGCGACGGGTCGGAGCCGATGCCGACATCGCCGGCGAAATTCGCCTGGGTACCGTCATAGGTGCCCTGGCGGCGGAAGCCGGTGGTCACCGGCACGTCATTGGCACGCAGAAAGGCGTGCAGCGCCGCCCGCCCTTCCGCCGACCAGCAGGAGCCGCCGATCACCGCGAGCGGCTTCTTCGCCGCCGCCAGCATGCGCCGCATCTCGGCCAGCGCGGCGGGATCGGGGAAGGCCACCGAAACCGGCACGCGCGGGCGATCCTGGGTTTCGATCAGGTCCTTCTGCATCTCCTCCGACAGCGCGATCACCACCGGGCCGGGCCGGCCGGAGGTGGCGACATCGACGGCATGGGCGACGATTTCCGGAATGCGCCTGGCGTGATCGATCTGCGTCACCCATTTCGCCAGCGGGGCGAACATCTGGCGGTAATCGACCTCCTGGAAGGCGTCGCGACCCGTATCCTCATGCGGGATCTGGCCGACGAACAGCAGCATCGGCGTGCTGTCCTGCATCGCCACATGCACCCCGATGGCGCCATGGCAGGCCCCAGGGCCGCGCGTCACCATCGCTGCCGCCGGCCGGCCGGTCAGCTTGCCATAGGCTTCCGCCATGTTCACCGCCCCGCCTTCGAAGCGGCAGGTGACCAGGCGCAGCTTCTGGCGCACCGCGTACATGCCGTCCAGCACGTCGAGGAAGCTTTCCCCCGGCACGGAAAAGACGTGATCGATCCCCTGCGCCACCAGCGCATCCGCCAGCGCCCGCCCGCCGCTGCGCGGGCCGAGCGGTACCTTCCCCGATTTCGCCAAGGCCATATCCCCCAATGTCCAGCCGATCCCGATAGGGCACTCCCTGCCCGGCCGCTGCCGATCGGCCCGACCGGCGGCGCCCGATACGCGGCGAAGGAACCACGCGCGCCGCATTCTGCCAAGATCGGCGGGCACCGGCCCCATTCCGGCGCGATGATCCGGCGCGATTGCCCCGCCAGTGCCGGCCATGGCATAGGGGCAGGACAGACAGGAGGCGCGGATGCGGGCGATCTTCGTGATGATACGCTGCGAGATGGGCACCGCCTACCGTGTCGCGCAGGAGGCGGCCGATACCATCGCCGAATTGTCGGAGATGTTCTCGATCTCCGGGCAATATGACCTGCTTGGTAAATTCTACCTCGAATCCGATCAGGATACCGGGCGTTTCGTGACCGAGAAGGTGCAGACGCTGCCCGGCGTGCGCGAAACCTATACGATGATCACCTTCAACGCCTTCACCGGCGCCTAGGGGGCCCCTCAAATCCACTCAGCACGCGGGCTTGTCTTGAGGGGGTAGGCCGCTATTCTGATCCGGCGCGGGGAGCGAACCCCGCCCGACAAGCCCGAGGATCGTCCATGACCGCCATACGCCGCCGCGCCATTCTGGCAGGCACCGCCGCCCTGCCGCTTTTCGCCATCACACGTGGCGCCCACGCCGCCACCTTCAAGCTGAAGATGGCCAATAACTCCCCCGTCACCCATCCGCAGAGCGTGCGCCAGAAAGAAGCCGCCGAGCGCATCCGCAAGGCGACCAACGGGGAGGTCGATATCCAGCTTTTCCCCAATAACCAGCTGGGCTCCGACACCGACATGCTGTCGCAGCTGCGCACCGGGGCGATCGATTATTTCACCCTGTCCGGGCTGATCCTGGCGACGCTGGTGCCGGCCGCCTCGATCAACGGCGTCGGCTTCGCCTTCAAGGATTATCCGACCGTCTGGAAGACTATGGACGGCAAGCTGGGCGCCTATGTGCGCGACCAGATCAGCCAGCACGGGCTGCTGGCGATGGACAAGATGTGGGATAACGGCTTCCGCCAGATCACCAGCTCCACCCGGCCGATCAAGACGCCGGCCGATCTCAAGGGCTTCAAGATCCGGGTGCCGATCTCGCCGCTCTGGACCTCGATGTTCGAGGCGTTCGGCGCCTCGCCGATCAGCATCAACTTCAGCGAGGTCTATTCGGCGCTGCAGACCAAGATCGCCGAAGGCCAGGAAAACCCGCTATCGCTGATCCAGATCGCCAAGCTGTACGAGGTGCAGAAATACTGCTCGCTGACCAGCCATATGTGGGACGGGTTCTGGATGCTGGCCAATCCGGCCAGCTTCAAGCGCCTGCCCCCCGCAGCGCAGAAGATCGTCGCCGACGAGCTGAACCGCGCCGCGCTGGAAGAGCGTGATGACATCGCCAAGCTGAACGCCTCGGTGGAGGCCGATCTGAAGTCCAAGGGCCTGCAATTCATCGAGGTCGATAAGCCCGCCTTCCGCGCCAAGCTGAAAAGCGCGGGTTTCTACGCCGAGTGGAAGAAGAAATACGGCGATCACGCCTGGGGTCTGCTGGAATCCGAAGTCGGCACTCTGACCTGAACGCGCGTCTCCCCGCCGGCACCGCCCGGCGGGGGGGCAGCCCGCCTGCCCCGCCCGGTCGCCATGACCGGCACCAGGACAGGCCAATCAGAAAAGCACAAGCCCACCATCCGATCCCGGGGAGGGATTGACGCGCCATGACCCACCAGCCTGTCCGCCTCGACATGGTTTTCGGCGCATGACCGCGCTCGCTTCCACCCCCAGCGCCGCGCCGCCGCGCGGCCGCGCCGATGCCCTGGCCGCGCGGATCGAGGTCGTGCTGCGCTACATGGCGGAAATCCCCTCAGCACTTCTCGTGCTGACCGAGATCATCGTGCTGTTCGTCGGCGTCGTGTTCCGCTACGCGCTGAACAACCCGCTGGTCTGGACGGACGAGCTGGCCTCGATCCTGTTCCTCTGGCTGGCGATGCTGGGCAGCGTCATCGCGTTGCAGCGCAGCGAGCATATGCGACTTACCGCCATTGTCGGAAAGCTCGGCGGCCATGCCCGCGCCCGAGCGGAGGCGCTGGTCGCCGCGGCGGTGTCGATCTTCCTGCTGCTGATGGCGCCTTCGGCATGGAGCTACTCCGCCGATCAATGGTTCATCGTCACCCCGGCGCTTTCGATGCACGACACGTTCCGCACCGCGGCCCTGGTGGTCGGTGCGCTGATGATGCTGTTCACCGCCCTGGTGCGGCTGCTGCGCCTGGGCTGGAAGGATGCCGGATTCGGCATCGCGGTGATCGCCATCATGGCCGGGTTGCTGCATCTCGGCAGCGGCATGCTGACCAATATGGGCAACTGGAATCTGGTATTCTTCTTCGTGCTGCTGCTGGGCGCAGGCGTGCTGCTGTCGGTGCCGATCGCCTTTTCCTTCGGGCTCGCCACTTTCGCCTATCTCGCCACCACCAGCTACACGCCGCTGACCGTCGTGGTATCGCGCATGGATGAGGGCATGAGCAGCCTGATCCTGCTGGCCGTGCCGCTTTTTGTCTTTCTCGGCATGCTGATCGAAATGACCGGCATGGCGCGCGCCATGGTGACCTTCCTGGCCGCGCTGCTGGGCCATGTGCGGGGCGGGCTGAACTACGTGCTGCTGGGTGCGATCTACCTGGTTTCGGGCATTTCAGGCTCGAAAGCCGCCGACATGGCCGCCGTCGCGCCGGTGCTGTTCCCGGAGATGGAGCGGCGCGGCGCCAATCGTGGCGAGCTGGTCTCCCTGCTCGCCGCCTCGGGGGCGATGAGCGAGACCATTCCGCCTTCGCTGGTGCTGATCACCATCGGCTCGGTGACCGGGGTTTCGATCGCCGCGTTGTTCACCGGCGGCCTGCTGCCGGCGGCGGTGCTGGCCATCGCACTCGCATTGATCGCGCGCTATCGCAGCCGCCACGAGGACATGACCGGGGTCAAGCGCGCGCCTTTCGCGGTGATCGGCAAGACTTTTCTGATCGCCCTGCCGGCGCTGGTGCTGCCCTTCGTCATCCGCAGCGCGGTGATCGAGGGGATCGCCACCGCGACGGAGGTTTCGACCATCGGCGTGGTCTATGCCGTGGTGGTCGGGCTGCTGTTCTACCGCCAGTTCGACTGGTCGCGCCTGTACCCCATGCTGGTCGAAACCGCGAGCCTGTCGGGCGCCATCCTGCTGATCATCGGCAGCGCCACCGGCATGGCCTGGGCGCTGACGCAATCGGGCTTCTCGCACCAATTGGCCACCGCGATGGCGGCGATGCCGGGCGGCAAGCTCGGTTTCCTCGGCGTGTCGATCCTGGCCTTCATCGTGCTGGGCAGCGTGCTGGAGGGGATCCCCGCCATGGTGCTGTTCGGCCCGCTGTTGTTCCCGGCGGCCAAGGCGATCGGCATCAACGAGATCCACTACGCCATGGTGGTAATCCTGGCGATGGGCATCGGCCTGTTCGCCCCGCCTTTCGGCGTCGGCTATTACTCGGCCTGCGCGATCGGCCGGCTGTCGCCGGATGAGGCGATGAAGCGCATCTGGCCCTATCTGGCCGCCGTGCTGGTCGGGCTGATCGTGGTCGCGCTGGTGCCCTGGTTCAGCACCGGGTTTCTGTAACCCTGGACGAGGGATCGGCGGATCGCGGCGCATCGGGCTGGAAGTCGATTTCGACGGCGCCGTGCTTCGCATATCCGAAGCGGCGGCGACATGGTGAAACGAGGCCAATCCGGACCGCGCCACATCGCCGGGCATGGGCGCCAGGGATTTCGCCTTCACGCGGGAGAAATTGCCCGGCGATCTCTATTCGGATCGGCAACGCGCCGCCGCGCGCCGACGCGGCGGGCGCCGCGTCGCGCCGATCAATCCAGCCGTACCGACGCCCCACGCCGCATGCTTTCGAGCGCGGCATCCGCAATAGCAAGCGCGGCCACCCCATCGGCGAAGCTGGTCGCGGGCGTGGTCCCGTTCGCCAGGCAGTCGATGAAATGACCGATTTCGGCGGCATAGGCTTCGGCATAGCGCTCGATAAAGAAAGGCAGCACCGGATCGGCTGCCTCGGTCGCGGCGCCGAGGGAGGCACGTACGGTGGTCGCGCGGCGGTTTTCCGCGATCAGCATGCCCTTGGCGCCGAATACTTCCAGACGCTGGTCGTAGCCATAGGCGGAGCGGCGGCTGTTATTGATGTGCACCATCGCCCCGGACCGCGCCCGCAATTGCACCATGGCGCTGTCGATATCGCCCGCAGCCCCGATCGCCGGATCGATCAGGCAGGCCCCCATCGCCTGCACTTCCACGATATCGCCAACCAGGGAACGGGCCATGTCGAAATCATGGATCGTCATATCGCGAAACAGCCCGCCCGAATCGCGCACGAAATGCGCGGGCGGCGGGGCGGGATCGCGGCTCGTGATCACCACCTGCTCGATCGCCCCGATCTCGCCGGCCTCGGCACGGCGGCGCAGCGCCTGGAAGGATGGATCGAAGCGGCGGTTGAAACCGATCATCACGATCGGTGCAAGCGGCGCGATCGCCTGCTGGCAGGCGCGCACCCTGGCCATGTCGAGATCGATCGGCTTTTCGCACAGGATCGCCTTGCCGGCCTGGGCGGCGGCGATGATCAGATCGACATGGGTGGGCGTCGGGGTGGCGATCAGCACCGCGCGCAAGGCGGGATCGGCCAGCACCGCCGCGACACTGGCGGCGGCCTGCACGCCGAGTTCGCGGGCGGTTTCGGCCGCCGCATCCGCCATCACATCATAGACGGCGATCAGCCGGGTCCGGGGGTGGCGGGCCAGCACCCTGGCATGCATGCGCCCGATCCGTCCGCAGCCGAGCACCGCGATTGCGACTTTTTCCATGATCGTTTTTCCTGCTTCGTTCACGCCGCCACCGTCATGCCGGCCTCGTGCAGGAAGCGCGCGAGGTTGGCCCGGCCCATCGTCGCATAAGTCAGCGGATGCGCCTTGGCGGGGTCCTGCTCCGCCTCGATCACCACCCAGCCGGCATAACCGGGCAGCGCGCGGAACACTGCCGGGTACTCGATCATGCCGTCGCCCGGCACGGTATAAACACCGGCGAGGACGCTGCGCAGGAAGCTCCAATCCTCGGCCTTGGCGCGCGCCATCACCGCCGGGCGGACATCCTTGGCATGGACGTGGCTGATCCGCGCGCGATAGCGGGCCGCCAGCACTGCCGGATCGGCGCCGCCCCAGGTGGCATGCCCGGTATCGAGCAGCAGATGCACCGCCGCGCCGGTATGGGCCATCAGCGCGTCGATATCGGCTTCGCTCTGCACCACCGTACCCATGTGATGGTGATAGACCAGGCGCACGCCTTCGCGCAGGGTTGCCTCGGCCAGCGCCGTCATGCGCGCGCCGAATGCAGCCCAGCGATCCGCCGCCAGCACCGGGCGGGCGGAAAGCGGGCGGGCGAGATCGCCATGGATGGCATGGGAGGTTTCGGCAAAGACCAGCACGCTGCTGCCCATCGCGCGGAGCAGATCGAGATGCGGGCGCAATGCCGCCAGTTCCGCCGCCGCATCGCGTTCCAGCAGCGCCGCCGAATGCCAGCCCGACACGCAGGCGAGCCCGAAGGGTGCCAGTGCCGCCTTCAGCGCGCCCGCCTCGCGCGGAAATTTATGGCCGAGTTCGACGCCGGAAAATCCTGCCTGCCGGGCCTCGGCAAGACAGGTTTCCAGCGGCGTATCGCCGCCCAGTTCGCGCATATCGTCATTCGACCAGCCGATTGGATTGACCCCGAGCCGGATCGCCATCGCCTTCTCCTCCATGCCAACCCGCGTTAGCCGATCGCCTGATCGCGCCTTGCCGCCTCGTACCGGGTGCGCACCGCTTCCATGCCCGGCCGCGTCGAGATTTCCGGCACCGCGACATCCCACCAATACCCGCCGGCATCGGTTGCGACGCGCGGATCGGTATCGATCGTCACGACATAGGTGCCGCGTGCCGCCCGGGCGCGAACCAGTGCCGCATCCAGCGCGGCAATGGCGTTCACATGCTCGGCCGTCGCCCCCAGGCTTGCGGCATGGGCGGCAAAATCGATCGCCGGCAGCACGACATGCGCGGCATCGGCCAGCAGATTATTGAACCCCGCCCCGCCGGTGGCGCGCTGCAACCGGTCGATGCAGCCGAAGCCGCGATTATCCAGCACCACGATCACCAGCTTGAGGCCGAGCATCACCGAAGTCGCGATTTCCGAATTCATCATCAGGTAGGAACCGTCGCCGACCAGCACGAAAACCTCGCGCGCCGGCGCGGCGAGTTTCACGCCCAGGCCGCCGGCGATCTCGTAGCCCATGCAGGAATAGCCGTATTCCAGATGATACCCGCCCGATTGCGCGGCCTGCCAATGCTTGTGCAATTCCCCGGGCAGACCGCCTGCGGCACAGACCACGATATCCGATGGCCGGGCCTGGCGCTGCACCGCGCCGATCACCTGCGCATCGGCGGGCAAGGCGCCATCGCCGGGCGCCGTGTACTGCGCCGCTGCTTCGCGCCATTGCCGCTTTTCCTGCTGCGCCTGCGCCGCCCAGGCCTGCGGTGCCCGCCAGTCGCCGAGCGCCTGATCCAATGCGGCGATGCCCGCGCGGGCATCGGCAACCAGCGGCAAGGCGCCGTGCTTGGCGGCATCGAAGCTTTGCACATTGAGCGCGATCAGCCGCGCACCGCCGAACAGGCTGCGCGAGGCGGTGGTGAAATCGGCCAGCCGCGTGCCGATCGCCAGTACCAGATCGGCCTCCCCGGCCAGCGCATTCGCAGCCGCCGTGCCGGTCACGCCGAGCGCACCGAGATGAAGCGGCGCATCCTCCGGCACGGCGGATTTGCCCGCCTGGGTTTCCCCCATCGGCAGGTTTCGGGCAGCGCAGAAATCGGCCACTTCCCGCTCCGCCTCGGCATAGCGCACGCCGCCGCCGACCACCACGAAAGGCCGTGCGGCCTGGCGCAGCGCCGCCGCCGCATCGGCCAGTTCCGTCCTATCCGGCTGCGGCCGGCGCGGCGTCCACAGGCGCGGGGCGAAGAAATGGTCGGGATAGTCATACGCCTCGGTCTGCACATCCTGGCAGAAAGCGAGCGTCACCGGCCCGCAGACGGCGGGATCGGTCAGCACCGCCATGGCGCGGGCAAAGGCGGGGATGATCTGCTCGGGCCGGGTGATCCGGTCGAACCAGCGGGAGACGGGACGCAGGCAGTCATTGGCACTGACCGTGGCGTCGGCGAAATCCTCGATCTGCTGCAACACCGGATCGGGCCGGCGGGAGGCGAAGACATCGCCCGGGATCAGCAGCAGCGGCAGGCGATTGACATGCGCGACGGCGGCGGCGGTGACCAGATTGGTCGCCCCCGGACCGATCGAGGTGGTGCAGGCCATCATGCGCCGCCGCGCCAGCGTCTTGGCATAGGCGATCGCGGCATGCGCCATCGCCTGCTCGTTATGGGCGCGCCATGTCGGCAGCACGTCGCGCACGCCATGCAGCGCCTCGCCCATGCCGGCGACGTTGCCGTGGCCGAAAATCGCCCAGACACCGGCAAAGATCGGCACTTCCTTGCCGTCCAGCACGGTGCGCTGGGCGGCCATCGCGCGCACCAGCGCCTGGGCGGCGGTCAGTCGGATGGTGGTCATGGTGCGAGCATCTGCATATCCGCCGTCCCATCGTCACTAGCGCGCATGCTTCCCCCTGCGATCCGGCACAATCCCCCTCGGCAGGCGCGGTTCTGCGGCGGTATCATAGAATTCCCCTTATCCCCGAGAAAGACGCGCGATGACCGATAGCGATCCTCGATTCGCCCTGGCTGTCGCGCTGGCCCGCGAAGGCGGCGCGCTGGCCGCGCGCATGTACGCCGATCTCGGTCGCATCACCGCGAAGACGGCCATCGATTTCTGCACGGCAGCCGATCTGGCCGTCGAAAGTCACATCCGCACGCGCGTCACCGCCACCTTCGCCGATGCGATGATCGGCGAGGAAGGCGGCGGCAGCGCCGATACCGATCACGTCTGGGTGGTCGATCCGATCGACGGCACCGCCGGCTATATCCATGGCACGACGCGCTGGTGCGTTTCCATCGCGGTGATGCGCGCAGGCATCGTCGAATGCGGCGCGATCTATGCGCCGCGCGACGATCGTCTGTTCACCGCCCGGCGCGGCGGTGGCGCCTTCCTGAACGGGCGGCCGATCGGCGTCAGCCATCTCGGCCATGGGGCAGCGCCGATCGTGGAACTCGGCTGGTCGGCGCGCCGGCCGCTTTCGGCCTATTGCGACCTGCTGCATCGCCTGACGGCGGCGGAGATCGAATTCCGTCGCCACGGCTCCGGCGCGCTGGGGCTGGCCGAAGTCGCCTGCGGGCTGAATGACGGCTATGCCGAATTGCACATCAATGCCTGGGATGCGCTGGCCGGAATTCTGCTGGTCGAGGAAGCCGGCGGGCGCTGCAACGATTTCCTCGCCGACAACGGATTGACGCAGGGCAACCGGCTGGTCGCGGCAACGCCGGAAATCTACGACCGCCTTTATGCCGATGTCCGCGCCTGCGCCTGACCCTGCGTCAGGCCAGCAGATGCGGCCAGGTATCCGACAGCCGATACCCTTCCGGCCAGGGATCGTCGGGATCGAGCATTTCCGTCCGCGTGCCGGTGATCCAGGCGCGGCCGGAAATCTCCGGCACGATCGCCGCCCGCCCGGCGAGCGTCGTCGCCTCGGCAATGCGGCAGTGAAATTCCGAACCGAGCAGGGAAATCGCGCGGTAGCGCTCGCCGATGGCCAGGGCGCCGCGCGCGTGCAGCACCGCCATGCGGGCCGAACATCCGGTGCCCGTGGGGCAGCGATCGATCTTGCCGGGGCGGATGACCACGGCATTCCGTCCGCTCCAGCCATCGGCCTCGCGCTGTAGCGGTTCGGCGATCTGGCAGAAGGAAATATGGTCCCATCCGCCATTGACCGGATGGCGAAAGCCGAGCTGTTCATTGGCGGCCTGGGTAATGCGCACACCCATCTCGGCCAGGTCGCGCGCCTCCTCCGCCACCAGGGCAAAGCCCAGCGCGGCTGCATCGGCAATCACGAAGCTGTCGCCGCCATAGGCGGTATCGACGCGGATGGTACCCAGCCCGGGAATTTCGAGGGGCGCGTCCAGCCGATCGGCGAAGCTCGGCACGTTGCGCACCGTGATGCGTTCGGCCTTGCCGTTGCGGCACAGGGCCGTCACCTCCACCAGCCCACCCGGCGCTTCCAGGATCAGCGTCGTCTCCGGCTCCCGCATCGCCACGATGCCGGTATCGAGCAGCACGGTCGCGACGCAGATGGAGTTGGAACCCGACATTGGCGGCGTGTCCGACGGCTCCATGATGATGAAGCCCATCGCCGCGCGCGGATCCTTCGGCGGTACCAGCAGATTGACGTGGCGGAACACACCGCCGCGCGGCTCGTTCAGGACGAAGCGACGGAGTGTCTCATCGGCTGCGATGAAGCGGGACTGCTCCCACAGCGTCTCCCCCGGCGGCGGCGCAACACCGCCGATGATGACATCGCCGACCTCGCCCTCGGCATGGCAACCGACGATCTGGATCGCCCTTGTGCTGCGCATCGCCGCCGCCCCTAGCCGATCGCCACGGCCGGTGCGCCGAATTCGGCGATCCGCGGCGTGATGCCGAGCCCCGGCGCGTCGGAGGCGGTCATACAGCCATCGACCCGGCGCGGCGCGCCATCGGCGATGTCGCGCGTGCCGTAGCTGTTGAAGTCGGTCGCCGCGAAACAGAATTCCGCCGGCGTGGACAGCGCCAGATGGGCGATCGCCGCAGTGACGATATCGCCGCCCCAGGTATCCTCGATGATCATCGGCGTGCCGCTACCGACCGCGATGTCGCGCATCAGCTTCGCCTTGGTCAGCCCGCCGACTTTGGAGATCTTGAGATTGATCAGATCCATCGCATCCTCGGCCAGGCCGCGCATCAGCATGGCGGGGTCGGTGATCACCTCATCCAGCACGAAGGGCCGCGCCGTGCGGCGGCGGACGGAGACGCATTCCTCATAGGTCGGGCAGGGCTGCTCGAAATAGACGTCGAGATCGCCGGTCGCCGCCACCACGCGCGCTGCCTCCGCCCGGGTCCAGCCGGTATTGGCATCAGCGACCAGAATATCGCGATCGGCCAGAGCGGCGCGGCAGGCCCGGATGCGGGCGATATCCTCATCGGCATCACCGCCGACCTTGAGCTGGAATTTGCCGTAGCCCTCCGCCCGATATCCCTTGATCTTGGCAGCCATCGCCTCCGGCGCCTCCTGGGAGATCGCGCGGTACAGCGCCAGCTTGTCCTGCGCCTTGCCGCCGAGAAGCTGATACAGCGGCAGCCCCGCCACTTTGCCAAGGATGTCCCAGCAGGCGATATCGATCGGTGCCTTCACATAGGGATGCCCGCGCAAGGCAGCGTCCATGGCGCGATTGACGGCACCGAGATTGGTGGGATCCAGGCCGATCAGCTTCGCGCCGATTTCCTGCAGCCCGGCGCGCACGCCCTTGGCGTAGGAGGGCAGATAGGCCGAGCCCAGCGGGCAGCATTCGGCATAGCCGGTGATCCCGCCATCGGTTTCGACGGCGACCACGGTGCTGTCGAACACTTCCACGAAATTGCCGTTCGACCAGTTATAGCGGCCTTCGCGCAGCGGCAGATCGATCTGCCAGGCCTTGATGCCGGTGATTTTCATTGCCCTGTTCCCGCCTGTCTCAGATCACCGAAAATCCGCGCGCAAACGGATCGCGGTCGTCGATGAAGATCGTGTTGATGCCGGTCTGGCACGCCCAGCCGCCGATGGAAGGCACGATGGCCTCGTACTCGCCAATGCGTACCGCCTTCTCCACCCGGCCTTTGAACAACGAGCCGATGATGCTCTCGTGGATGAATTCATCGCCGACCGAAAGCTTGCCCTGTGCCGCCCATTGCGCCATCCGCGCCGACGTGCCGGTGCCGCAGGGCGAGCGGTCGATCGCCTTGTCGCCATAGAACACGGCATTGCGCGCCGTGGCACCCGCCCGGGTCGGCTTGCCGGTCCAGAGAATATGGGTCAGGCGATTGATCGCCGGATTTTCCGGATGCACGAAACTGTAGGCATCGTTGATCGCGCTGCGCAGCAGCGGACTCCAGCGGATCAGATCGGCGGCGGTGACATCGGCGATATCGTGGAAATGCTCCTGCGGGTCGATGATGGCGTAGAAATTCCCGCCATAGGCGACATCGAAGCGCAGCCGCCCCAAAGGCTCGATCGTCGCCTCCAGCCCCGTCGCATGCCGATAGGAGGGCACGTTGGTGATCCGCACCTCCGTCACGAAGGGGCCTTCCTGGCGATATTCCGCCACTACCAGCCCGGCCGGCGTATCGAGGCGCACGATGCCCGGGGTTTTCGGGCGGATCAGGCCGTTTTCGATCGCCATCGTTACGGTACCGATCGTGCCGTGGCCGCACATATACAGGCAGCCGGAAGTTTCAATGAACAGGATGCCGATATCGCAATCCTCCCGCGTCGGCGGGAACAGGATGGAGCCGGACATCATGTCGTGGCCGCGCGGCTCGAACATCAGCCCGGTACGGATCCAGTCGAATTCTGCCAGGAAATGCGCACGCCGCTCCAGCATGGTCTTGCCGTGCAGCAGCGGCGCACCGCCGGTTACCAGGCGCACCGGATTGCCGCATGTATGCCCGTCGATGCAGGAGAAGGTGAAGCGTGCCATCGCCGTCTAGAACCTTTGCGGACTGAAAGGGGAAAGATCGAACGCGCTGCGGCGCGCGCAGAGCAGATCGGCAACCAGGCGCCCGGTTGCGGCCGATTGCGTCAGGCCGAGATGGCCATGTCCGAACGCATGCACGATATGCGGGCTGGCGCGTGAGGCGCCGATCACCGGCAGGCTGTCCGGCAGGGACGGACGATGGCCCATCCATTCGCGCCCGCCATCGGTGGCAAGATCGGGCAGAAACCGCTTGGCCTTGGCGAGCATCGCCCGCGCCCGGGCGAAATTCGGCGGATGGTCGAGGCCCGCGAGTTCCACCGCGCCGCCGACCCGGATGCCGGTGGCTAGCGGGGTGATGACGAAGCCATGCGCGCCGAAGATCAATTGCCGGCGCAGCGGAAATGCATCGGCCGGCAAGGTGGTATTATAACCCCGCTCGGTATCGAGGGGGATGCGATCGCCAAGCTGGGCGGCAAGATGCTTCGACCAGGCCCCGGCCGCCAACACCGCCTGGCGCGCTTGCAGTATTTGCCCATCCCGCAGACGCAGCGTGACGCCGTGCTCGGCCGGGGCGATGCCCACCACCTCCGCCATACGCAGCGTACCGCCTTGGGCCAGCACATGCTCGCCGATGGCACAGGCGAAATGCTGCGGTTCCGACACGGTCTGCCAGGACGGCACGAAAGTACCTGCCACAAAGCGGGGCGCCAGGCCGGGCTGCAATTCCGCCAGCCTGGCGCCGCGCACATGCTCAAACCCGATGCCCGCGGCGCGGCGATGGCGCCAGCCTTCCTCGGATGCGGTCAGTTCCGCCTCGCTCTCGTACAGCTCCAGCGAACCGTCATGGCGCACCATCGCGGCCAGCCCGCAGGCTTCGACCAGCGCCGCCATTTCACCCTCCGACAGGCGCATCAGTGCGGCCTGCGCGGCGATGGCACCGGCAATGCGCCCGGCCTGACCGGCACGCAGGAAGCGCCAGAACCATGGCAGCAGGCGCGGCAGGTAGGCCGGGCGGATCGATAACGGACCGAGCGGGTCGAGCAGCCAGCCCGGTACCTTGAAGATCAGGCCGCGTCCGGCCAGCGGCAGAATATCGGAAAAGGCGAAGGCTGCGGCATTGCCCGCGCTGGTGCGGTTGGCCATGCCGGCGGGATCGAGCAGCGCCACCGAGCGGCCGGCCTGCTGCAATTTCTGCGCACAGGCCAGGCCAATGATGCCGGCGCCGATCACCGCGACATCGGCGCTGGCCAGCGCGGGATCGCCCGCTGCCCTGCCCGGCTGCACCGTCATCAGCCGCCGCCCAGATAGGCCTGCACGATCGAGCGATCTTCGCGTAGCTGCGCGGCCGCATTCCGCATGCGGATCATGCCGCCTTCCAGCACATAGCCGTAATCAGCCAGGCGCAGCGCAAGGCGCGCATTCTGCTCTACCAGCAGAATCGTGGTGCCTTCGTCGCGATTAAGGCGTTTGACGATCTTCATCGTCTCCAGCACCAGCTTCGGCGCCAGCCCCATTGACGGTTCGTCCAGCAGCAGCAATTTCGGTCCCTGCATCAAGGCACGACCGATGGCCAGCATCTGTTGCTCCCCGCCCGAAAGAAGCGAGCCATCCTGGCCCTGGCGGGCATGCAGAATGGGGAACTGGGCAAAAACCTGTTCCAGCCGGGAGCGGCGCAGCGCACCGTCGCGCACCGCAAAAGCGGCAACTTCGAGATTTTCCCGCACCGTCAATCCACGCAGGATGCGCCGCCCCTCCGGCACATGCACCACGCCGAGCCGCGCGATCTCGTGCGGCTTCATCGTCGCGATGTCGCGCCCTTCCAGGACGATCGTGCCGGCGGTCGCGCGCACCAGACCGGAAATGGTTTTCAGCGTCGTCGTCTTGCCCGCGCCATTGGCGCCCAGCAGGGTGACGATCTGGCCGCGCCGCACTTCCAGGTCGATGCCGCCGAGCGCCTGGATACGACCATAGCCGGCCGCCACCCCGGTCAGTTTCAGCACCACATCATCGCGCGCCGGATCAGAGGTCAAAGTCCGCCTCCCCGTCATCCTGCCCGAGATAGGCCTCGATCACCCGGGGATTGCTCTGAATCTCGGCCACACTGCCCTCGGCGATCATGACGCCGTGGTCGAGCACGCTGATCCGTTCGGAAATCTGCATCACCAGTCCGGTATCATGCTCGATCAGCAGAACACCGATCCCGGCTTCGTCGCGGATGCGCCGGATCAGAACGATCAGATCCTGCTTTTCTCCGGCATTGAGGCCGGCCGCGGGTTCGTCCAGCAGCAGCAGCTTGGGGCGGGTGGCCAGCGCGCGGGCGATTTCCAGCCGCCGCTGATGGCCATAGGCCAGCGTCGTGGCGTCGCGCTGCCAAAGCGCCTCCTCCAGACCAACGAAGCGGAGACATTCCTCGGCGCGTGCCGCAATCTCCCGCTCCTCGGCGCGTTGCGAGGGAAGGCCCAGAATGGCGCCGATCGCGCCGGACCGGGTGCGGCAATGCATGCCGGACATGACATTTTCCAGCACCGTCATTTCCCGGAACAAACGCAGGTTCTGAAACGTGCGGGCAATGCCGGCCGCAGTCACCGCATGCGGCTTCAAGGCATGCATCGCCGCCCCGTCCAGCACGATGCTGCCGCGCTGGGGGCGGTAGAAGCCGGTGATGCAGTTGAACAGCGAGGTTTTTCCCGCCCCGTTCGGCCCGATCAGGCTGACGATCGCTTTCGGCGCGACATGGAAATCGACATTCTGCAGTACCGTGTGCCCGGCGAACGCAAGGCCGATGCCGCGCAATTGCAGCAGGTTTTCGCTCATCGTCCCGCCCTCCGGCCCGGCCAGATGCCGCTCGGGCGGAACAGCATGATCAGCAGCAGGAAGATGGCGAAGATCAGCAGGCGCAGATCGCCCGCCGCGCGCAGCAATTCGGGGCCGATGATGACGACGAAGGCGCCCAGGATCACGCCAGGGATCTTGCCCATGCCGCCCAGCACCACCGCCATCAGGATCAGCACGGACTGGTTGAAGGAGAAACTTTCCGGCGAGATGGCGCCGAGATTGACGGCAAAGAACGCCCCCGCCGTCGCGCCGAACATCGCCCCGATGATATAGGCGGCAAGCTTCACCCGCACCCGATCGATACCCATCGCCTCCGCCGCATCCTCGTCGTAGCGGACATAGAGCCATGCCCGGCCCAGCCGAGAGCCGGCGAGGCGGACGGAGATGAACACCGCCAGCACGGCGAGAAGCAGAAACACGTAGTAGAAATCGCGCGGCGTTGCGATATGCCAGCCGAACAGCCAGGGCTGCTCGATCCCGGTCAGGCCGCTGGCGCTGCCGGTGATCTTCATGTTGCGGGCACTAATGCGTACGATCTCGCCAAAGCCCAGCGTGACGATGGCAAGGTAATCCGAGCGCAGGCGCAAGGTCGGCCCGCCGATGATCACGCCCGCGAGCCCGGCAACCGCCAGCGCGATCGGCAGGGTGACCCAGAAATTCACCCCGAACCGTTCGGTCAGAATGCCGACCGTATAGGCGCCGACCGCGAAGAAGGCGGCATAGCCGAGATCGAGCAGCCCGGCATAGCCGACCACGATGTTCAGCCCGAGTGCCAGCACCACATACAGGAACGCATTGGTCAGAATGACGGTGGCATAGCTACCCAGTGCCGGCGGGGCGATCAGCAGGACGGCCAGCAGAATGCCCAGCGCCGGGCCGCGCAGGCGGGGATTTTCCGCAACCGCCGCAAGCGGTCCCAGCAGGCGCGCGGCCTGGATGTTGCGGCCCGCCATCACATCCGCTCCTGCTCGGACTTGCCCAGCAGACCGGTGGGTTTCAGCACCAGCACCAGGATCAGCACGGCGAACGCAAAGACGTCCTTCCAGGCACTACCGATGCCGGGGATCTGGGTGCCGAAGGATTCGAGCAATCCCAGAATCAGCCCGCCCAGCATCGCCCCGGGGATCGAGCCGATGCCGCCGATCACCGCCGCGGTGAAGGCTTTCAGGCCGATCAGGAAGCCCATGAAATACCACAGCGAGCCGTAATAGGCCCCGGCCATAGTGCCGGCCGCCGCGGCCAGCGCGGTGCCGACGAAGAAGGTCACGCCGATGATGGCGGAAACATCGATGCCCATCAGGCGGCACATATCGTGGTCGATCGCCACGGCCCGCATCGCCCGACCATATTGCGTGTGGGTAACAAAGAATTCCAGCGCCACCATCAGCCCGGCGGCGGTCGCCACCAGCACCATCTGGTTATAGGAGATGAAGATCGGCCCGAGATGGATGCCGCCGAAACCCAGATCGGTATGGAAGGCCGTGTATTGCCCGCCAGTCAGCGCCAGCACCGCATTCTGCAGCACCAGAGAAACGGCCAGGGCGGTGATCAGGATCGACAAACGCGGGGCGTGCAGCATCGGGTGATAGGCGATGCGCTCGATCAGCACGCCGAGGCAGCCAACCCCGATCATCGACAGCAGCATGGCCAGGAAAATGCCGCCCCAGCCGCTGCCCACCACGCCGGAAATGGCCGACAACGCCAGAAAACCGACGAAGCCGCCGACCATATACAGATCGCCATGGGCAAAGTTCAGCAGCTTGATGACGCCGAAAATCATCGTGTAGCCCAGCGCCACCAGGGCATAGAAGGAGCCCAGCACCAGGCCGTTGACAAGCTGGTGGGCGATGATGACGGACAGGCTCACACCCGCATCCTTCCCTGGATCATGCAAGGAAAAGGCGGGCCGACGGCATGCGCCGGCCCACCCTTATCCGGAGGCTGCGATTACTTCGCGGCGATCCAGGCGCCGTTCTTGCCTTCGAGAACCACGAAGTTCGAACGGGCCAGCGTATTCTTCTTGGTGAAGGCGATCGGCCCGGTCAGCCAATGCACGCCATTGGCGGAGGCAAGCGCCTTTTCCACCGCAGCCGCATTGGTCGTGCCGGCCTTCTTCATCGCCCAGACGAGAAGCTGCATGCCGTCATAGGTCAGCGGCGCATAGGGGCCGGGTTCGGCCTTGTATTCCTTCTTGTAGGTGGCGATGAAGGATTTCGCCGCCGGCAGGAATTGCGCGATCGGGTTGGAGAAGGCGTAGACCCCTTCGGCCGCCTTGCCCGCGATATCGAACAGCTTGACCGAGTTCGAGCCGTCGCCAACCGCAATCATGCCCTGATAGCCGGACTGGCGAAGCTGGCGGATCAGCAGGCCGCCATCGGCGTAATAGGCGGTCCAGAACACCGCATCGGGATGCTTGGCATCGATGGCGGTAACGACCGAGGAGTAGTCCTGCTCGCCCTTGTTCACCGTCTCGAAATCGACGACCTTGCCGCCCGCCTTCTGCCAGGCGGTGCGCATCAGATCAGCGAGGTTCTGCGAATAGGCATCGCCTTCATTGACGATGGCGAGGGTCTTGATCTTCTTGTGCTGGAAGAACTTCACGGCGGTGATCGCCTGCTGATCGCCGGTCGAGTTGATCAGGAAGGCATTGCCGGGATTGGCCGGGATCAACGCGGTGGAATTGGCCGCCGTGATCACGAAGGGGATATGCGCATCGCCATAGATCTTCAGCACCGGCACGGTGGCGCCGGAGCAATAGCCGCCAACCACCGCGACCACTTTCTGCGACACCAGCTTCGAGGCCGCATTCACCGCCTGCTGCGGATCGCAGGCATCGTCGCCGACGATCAGCTGGATCTTCTTGCCCAGCACGCCGCCATGGGCGTTGATCTCGTCACGGGCGATGGCGGCGGCGTTGTACATATCCTGGCCATAGGTCGCTTCCGACCCGGTCGTCGGCACTTCGACGCCGACTTTCAGCGTGCCCTGGGCTTGCGCGCTCGCGCCGCCGGCCATTGCCAGCAGCGCACCGGCTGCCAGCACTCTGGTGAAATGCTTCATGCGTGTCCCTCCTGTCCGGTTTTCCGCACGGACGGACATCGCTGCCCGGCCCGGCGATCGCCTGCGTTCCCAGCGTCGCATCCGGGGGAAATCGCCCGCCGGAGATGCCGGCACAAAAATTAGCGAGCACCGATCAAGGCCGCAAGCTATTTCTGATATATCAATGATGCCGGGCCGGCGCGACGCATATTTCCAGATATAGACGCGAATTCACCGAGTTCTGGCATCGTCGGACGGATTGATATATCAAATCCAGACATGGCCGCGGCGCCCAGCTTCGGCCCCGCATTGCATGGACCGATGAAAAAGCCGACGGCCAAATCCTTGCTGCACGAAGCCTATCTGGCGATCGAGGATCGGATCGTCACGCTGGAATTCGTGCCGGGCAGCATGCTGACCGAGAAATTCATCATCGCCTCGGTCGGCTTCGGCCGCACCCCGGTGCGCGAAGCGATCCAGCGCCTTACCCTGGAAGGCCTGACCGAGGTGCATCCGCGGCTGGGCGTGAAGATCGCCGATATCCGTCCCGAGGATTATCCCCGCGCGATCGAGCCGCGCCTGACGCTGGAGCCGCTGCTGGCGCGTTCCGCCGCGCGATTCGCCGGCCCCAATGACCGCGAGGTGATCGGCCGCTGCATGCACGATATGCGCGTGGCGGCCAAGCGTGGCGATGTGCGCCTCTATCTGCGCCAGGACAAGGCGCTGGACGAGGCGATCAGCAATGCCGCCGCCAATCCTTTTCTGCCGCGCATCCTGGCGCCGCTGCAGATCCATTCGCGCCGGTTCTGGTTCCAGTACCACGGCACGGACGGGCTGGTGGAAGCCGCGGACGGCCATGTCGCGGTATGCGAGGCGATCATCGACGGCGACGCCGATGCCGCCTCGGCCAAGGCGCAGGCGCTGATGGCCTATCTGTTCGCAGGCTCCAAGGCGCGCGTGGATTAGCCGGTCGCCTCCGCCGCTTCGAACAGGCTGCCGGCATCGGCCAGCTGCGCGAGATGGGTGTCGGCATCACCGAAGCACTGATCGATCATGGTCATGCGCTTGAAGTAATGGCCGACCTTGTATTCCATCGTCATGCCGATGCCGCCATGCAGCTGGATCGCCTCCTGGCCGATATGGCGGCCGCTGCGCCCGATCTGCGCCTTGGCCGCCGCCATGGCGCGCCCGCGTTCCGCCGGATCATCGCTTTCGGCCATTACGGTGGCGAACAGCGCCATGCTGCGCGCCTGTTCCAGCGCCACCAGCATATCCACCGCGCGGTGCTGCAAGGCTTGGAATTCGCCGATGGCGCGGCCGAACTGCTTGCGGGTTTTCAGATACTCCAGCGTCGTCTCGTGCATCGCCGCCATCACGCCGACCGCTTCGGCGCATAGGGCGGCCATCGCGCGATCGACGATGCGCCGCATTACGCCCAGCGCGCCGCCCGGTGCCCCCAGCGCGGTGGCCGGGGTGCCGGCCAGGGTGAGTTCCGCCGCACGCAACCCGTCCTGCGTCGCATAGCCGCGCCGCGTCAGCCCGGGCGCATCGGCGGCCACCAGGAACAGCCCGATCCCATCGGCATCGCAGCGCGCCCCGCCGATGCGCGCCGAAACGATCAGCGTATCGGCCGTATCGCCGCCCAGCACGACGCCCTTGGCGCCATCCAGCACGAAGCCGGCGCCGTCGGCGCGCGCAATGGTGGTGATATCAGCGAGATCATAGCGCGAGCGGCGTTCCAGATGGGCGAAAGCCAGCTGCATCCGCCCTGCGGCCAGCGCCGGCAGGATCGCCCGTTTCTGCGCCGCATCGCCGGCCGCGGCGACCAGCCCGCCGCCCAGAATGACGCTGGGCAGATAGGGTTCCAGCACCAGGCCGCGCCCGAAGGCTTCCATCACCAGCATGGTTTCCACCGGCCCGCCGCCGAAGCCGCCATATTCCTCCGCCAGCGGCAGGCCGAGCAGGCCGAGTTCGGCGCATTGCGCCCATAGCGCCGGATCGCGCCCGCCCGGCAGAGCCAGATAGGCGCGCCGCTGCTCGAAACCGTAGCGGTCGGCGACCATGCGTTCCACGCTGTCTTTCAGCAGGCGCTGTTCGTCGGTCAGATCGAAATCCATAGCTGCCTCACAGACCCAGAATCGCTTTGGCGATGATGTTGCGCTGAATCTCGTTGGAGCCGCCGTAGATCGAGACCTTGCGGAAATTGAAATAGCCGGGGGCTGCCATCGCCGCGAAATCGGGGCCGATGGCGGGTTCGTTGCTGCCATCCTCGTTGCCCTGGGCGGGGATCGCGTAGGGGCCGGCAACCTCCAGCAGCAATTCGGTGATCTGCTGCTGAATCCAGGAGCCTTTCAGCTTGAGGATGGAGGAGGCCGGGTTAGGCTTGCCGCGCACCCGGTTGCGTTCCTCGGCCACCACGCGGAGCTGCGTCATTTCCAGCGCCTTCAGCTCGATCTCCACCGCGGCGAGTTTTTCGCGAAAGCGCCGATCCTCGATCAGCGGGCGGTCGCCGACGATTTCCTGCGCGGCCAGCGCGCGGATGCGGGCGATGCGGGCCTTCGACATGCCCACCCTGGCGATGCCGGTGCGTTCATTGCCGAGCAGGAATTTCGCGTAATCCCAGCCCTTGTTTTCCTGGCCGACGAGATTTTCGGCGGGTACCACCACCTCGTCGAAGAACACTTCGTTGACTTCGCGCCCGCCATCGATGGTGACGATGGGGCGCACGGTGATGCCGGGGGTTTTCATATCGATCAGCAGGAAGGAAATCCCCTCCTGCTTCTTGGCCGTCGGATTGGTGCGCACCAGGCAGAAGATCCAGTCGGCATACTGGGCGAGTGTGGTCCAGATTTTCTGCCCGTTCACCACATAAGTATCGCCGCGCCGTTCCGCGCGCGTGCGCAGGCTGGCGAGGTCGGAGCCCGAACCCGGTTCGGAAAACCCCTGGCACCAGAAATCATCGGCATTGGCGGCGCGCGGCAGAAAGCGGGTCTTCTGCGCGTCGGAGCCGAATTCGGCGATCACCGGGCCGACCATGGTGGTGTTGAAGCTGATCGTCGGCGGCACGAAGGCGCGCTGCATCTCGTCCTGATAGAGATAGACCTGCACCGGCGACCAATCCTGCCCGCCCCAGGCGCGTGGCCAATTCGGCGTCGCCCAGCCGCGCGCATTGAGAATGCGCTGAGAGGCGACGATCTCCTCCTTAGTAAGGCTACGCCCCTCGCGCACCTTGGCACGCAGGGCTTCGGGAATGGCGGTGCGGAAAAAATGCCGCGCCTCGTCGCGGAAGGCCAGCTCCTCGGGCGTGAAATTGAGGTCCATGCGTCTCCCCCGGTTTCGTGCCGGCGGATCATAGGAGGAGGTTGAGGGAGATACCAGAGAGTAGGACGGTCTTGCATGGCCGCTTCGGCAGGATTGCCGGCGCGCCCCTCAGCCCGCCAACGCCTTCACCAGCATCTGCTGCGCCGGGTCGAGCCGCCCGGCGAGTGCCTCCGCCACGCCGGCACGGCGCAGCATCGCGCCGATCGGATGGAAGGCGATCACCGTCCGGCCATCCTCGCGCTGGCGCACCAGCACGCGCAACGGCAGGTCGAGCGCCACTTGCGGCACGGCCTGCATGATCGGCGTGCCGCCCTTCGCATGGCCATAAACGAGCACGGTGGTCGGCGGCATGTCCAAGCCGGCCGTACGCGCGCCGGCCTGATGGTCGAAGCGGGCGAACAGCATCAGTCCGGCCTGGGCGATCGCCGCCGTCAGGCGGGCCAGCGTCTCCTCGAAATCATACGCCGACAGGGTTTCGTGCAATTCCGCATCGCGCATGGCCTCATTCCTTCCTCGGCGATGGGTATCCTGGCGCATCGATGGCGGCGACGACAGGCATATCGACCGCGGCGTCAGCCGGCCCGCCACGCCTTGCCCTTGACCTTCCCATGATGGCAACCCCACGTTCCGGTCCATGGAACAGACCGACCTCGCCATCTCCGGCATGACCTGCGCGGCCTGCGTGCGCCGGGTCGAACGCGCGCTGACCGCTGTGCCCGGCGTCACGGGCGCTGCCGTCAACCTCGCCGCCGCCACTGCCCGGATCGTGCGCGACCCCGCCGCCGCCCCACTCGCCGCGCTGATCGCAGCCGTCGATCGGGCCGGCTATCACGCCGCGCCACCGGCCGCCGATGCACGGGCCGCCCGGGCCGGGGAAATCCGCCGCCTTGGCATCGCCGCCGCAGCCGCCCTCGCGCTTGCCGCGCCGCTGCTGGCCGGTATGGCCGTCCCCGCCCTCGCTTTGCCCGGCTGGGCGCAGGCAGCGCTCGGCGCGATCGTGCAATTCGGCCTCGGCGCGCGCTTCTACCGCGCCGCGTTCAAGGAATTGCGCAACGGCACGGCGACCATGGATGTGCTGGTGGCAATCGGCACGGGCGCCGCCTACGCCTTGTCGCTGGCCGGGCTGGCCACGGGCGGACCGCTCTATTTCGAAACCGGCGCGCTGCTGATCGGTTTCGTCCTGCTCGGCAAATTCCTGGAGGCGCGGGCGATCGGCGCGACGGGCGCCGCACTTGCCGCCTTGGCCGATCTGGTGCCGGCGACGGCGCGGCGCCGCATTGGCGGGGCGGAGGCGATGGTGCCGGCCGCCAGCCTCGCCCCCGGCGACATCGTCGTGGTCCATCCCGGCGAAAGAGTGCCGGTCGACGCCGTCGTAACCGACGGCGAAGCAAGCCTGGATACCGCCGCGATTACCGGGGAATCGCGACCCATTGCAGCCGCGCCCGGCACCGCGGTGGCGGCCGGCGCCATCGCCCTGGACGGGGTACTGGCGCTGCGGGCCACGGCGGTGGGGGCAGAGACCACGCTGGCGCGCATCGTCCGCCTGGTCGAAGGCGCGCAGGCCTCCAAGGCGCCGATCCAGCGCCTGGCCGATCGGATCGCCGCAGTGTTCGTGCCGGTGGTGGTCGCCCTTGCCGTGCTGACCGGGCTCGGTTGGCTTCTGGCCGGCGCCGGCGCGGCGGCCGCCACTCTGCATGCCATCGCCGTGCTGGTGATCGCCTGCCCCTGCGCGCTGGGGCTGGCAACGCCGGCCGCGATCATGGCCGGCACCGGGGCGGCGGCACGGGCCGGTATCCTGATCCGCGATGCCGCCGCGCTGGAACAAGCGCGGCGCATCGACACGGTGGCCTTCGACAAGACCGGCACGCTGACCGAGGGCAAGCCGGTGCTCGCCACGCTGGAAAGCGCCGAACCCGATGCGCTGGCGCTGGCTGCTTCCCTGTCGCAGGGCAGTGGCCATGTCCTCTCGCACGCGGTGCTGCGCGCGGCGGACGGCATCGCCCTGCCGGCGGCGCAGGGGCTGCGGGTGATCGCCGGCCAGGGCGTCACCGCCAGCGTGGCCGGGCGCACCCTCGCGCTGGGCAATGCGCGATTGATGGCAGCCCAGGGGATCGATACCGGCGCATTCGCCGCCGCCGCAAAAGCGCGCGCGGCGCAGGGGGAAACCCTGTCATTCCTGGCCGAGATCGCGCCGGCCCCGCGCATCCTGGCGCTGCTCGCCTTTGCCGATCGGGTGAAGCCGGGCGCGGCGGCGGCCATCGCGGCGTTGCGCCGGGCCGGGCTGCACGTGGTGATGCTGACCGGCGATGGCGAAGGGGCTGCCTCCGGCGTGGCGGCCAGGCTGGGCATCGCCGATATGCGGGCCGGGTTGCGCCCGGAAGACAAGCTCGCCGCCATTGCCGCCATGCGCCGCGCCGGGCGGGTGGTGGCGATGGCCGGTGACGGTATCAATGACGGGCCGGCGCTGGCGGCGGCCGATCTCGGCATTGCCATGGGCGCGGGCACCGATCTGGCGCGCGAAGTCGCCGGCATCGTGCTGCTGCGCGACGATCCGGCGCTGATCGGTGCCGCCCTGGTCCTGTCGCGGCGCACGCTGCGCACCATCCGTCAGGGCCTGTTCTGGGCCTTCGCCTATAATGCGCTCGGCATTCCGATGGCGGCGCTGGGCGTGCTGAACCCGATGCTGGCAGGTGCCGCCATGGCCGCCTCCTCGGTCAGTGTCGTGTTGAACGCCTTGTGGCTGGGACGCTGGAAACCGACGGAGGAACACCGATGAACATCGGCGAGGCAGCGGCCGCATCCGGCGTGTCGGCCAAGATGATCCGCTATTACGAGGCAACCGGGCTGCTGCGCGCGCCGCCGCGCAGCGAGGGCGGCTATCGCGTCTATGATGCGGCGGGCGTGCACACGCTGCGCTTCATCCGCCGGGCGCGGGATTTCGGCTTTGCCATGCCGGTTATCCGCCAGCTGGTCGGGCTATGGCAGGACCCGGGGCGGGAAAGCCACGATGTCAAGGAACTGGCGCTGGCGCAGGTGGCCGAATTGCGCCGGCGCATCGGCGAGCTGCAGATGATGGAAGCGGCGCTGGCCCGCCTGGCCGCTTCCTGCCACGGCGATGCGCGCGCCGAATGTCCGATCCTGGAGGACCTGGCTATGCCCCGCGCTGGGGATCGGGCAGCGCCATTTCCAGCAGACAAGAACTCAAGCTCTTGCCATGCGCATCAAGCGCCAGAGAGCGCGTCACGCCGCCGCCCAGCGTCCCGTGCAGCACGAAGTTGAGCGCGCCCAGACCGGGTAGCTCGAAGCGCTGCACTTCGCCCTTCACCAGATCGCGGAAATGCGCGGCGACGGCGGCCGCGGTCACATGCTCGGCCAGAAACGCATAATCGCCCGGATCATAGGCGATGACCGAGATGTTGGAGATA
>JAGWRU010000118.1 GCA_028869595.1 Rhodospirillales bacterium | reverse complement strand
GAATTCGCCGTCCGCTATCCGCTGATCGAAGGCCAGGGAAATTTCGGCAATGTCGACGGCGATAACGCCGCGGCGATGCGCTACACCGAGGCGCGCCTCACCGAGTTCGCCGAAGCGCTGCTGGCCGGCATCGACGAGGATGCGGTCGATTTCCGCGCCACCTATGACGGCGAGGAACACGAGCCTGTGTTGCTGCCCGGCGCCTTTCCCAATCTGCTGGCCAATGGCGCGGCCGGCATCGCGGTCGGCATGGCGACATCGATCCCGCCGCATAACGCGGGCGAGGTCTGTGCCGCGGCGATCCATCTGATCCGCCACCCCGAGGCCGATACCGCAGCCCTGCTCGCGCATATGCCCGGTCCCGATTTCCCCACCGGCGGCGTGCTGGTGGAGGAGCGCGCCGCCCTGCTCGCTGCCTATGAGAGCGGGCGCGGCGGGTTTCGCCTGCGCGCGCGCTGGACGGTGGAGAAGGGCAAGGCCGGCGCCTGGCAGATCGTGGTGACCGAGATCCCCTATCAGGTCGCCAAGGCGAGACTGATCGAGCAGATCGCCGAATTGCTGGAGGCGCGGAAATTGCCGCTGCTCGGCGATGTGCGCGACGAAAGCAGCGAGCAGGTGCGTCTGGTGCTGGAACCCAAGACGCGCGGCATCGATCCGGCCATGCTGATGGAAAGCCTGTTTCGCGCGACCGCGCTGGAAAGCCGCATTCCGCTCAATATGAACGTGCTCGATCAGGGCCGCACGCCCGGCGTGATGGGGCTGAAGCAGGTGCTGCGCGCCTGGCTCGATCATCGCCACGAGGTGCTGCTGCGCCGTTCCCGCCATCGCCTGGCGGCGATCGAGCGGCGGCTGGAAGTGCTGGAGGGCTATCTTGCCGTCTATCTCAATCTCGACGAGGTGATCCGCATCATCCGCGAGGAGGAGCAGCCCAAGACCGCGCTGATGGCCGCCTTCTCGCTGAGCGACACGCAGGCCGAGGCGATCCTGAACATGCGCCTGCGCGCGCTGCGCCGGCTGGAGGAGATGGAGATCCGCCGCGAGCATGCCGCGCTGACCCGCGAGCAGGCAGGGCTGCATGCGCTGCTCGGCAGCGAGGCGAAACGCTGGACGCGGATCGAGAAGGAGATCGCCGAGACGGCGGCGAAATTCGGCACCGGGGCGCTGGGCGCGCGGCGCACCGAGCTGGGCGTGGCGCCGGCGATCGAGGCGATCGCGCCGGAAGCCTTCATCGAGCGCGAGCCGCTGACCGTGGTGCTGTCCGAGAAAGGCTGGGTGCGCGCCTTCAAGGGACATCTCGCCGAGGATGCCGAGCTGAAATTCAAGGAAGGCGACCGGCTGAAGCTGAAACTCGCCTGCCAGAGCACCGACCGGGTCTGCCTGCTGGCCACCAATGGAAGGGTGTTCACGCTGAAACCGGCCGATCTGCCGCGCGGGCGCGGCGACGGGCAGGCGCTGCGGCTGATCGTCGATCTGGCGAACGAGGATGACGCGGTCGCGCTGTTCGTGCCGGAGGAGGGGACGCGCTATCTGATCGCCGGCACTGGCGGGCGCGGCTTCCTGATCGCCGCGGCGGAGCTGGCGGCGGAAAAGCGCACCGGCAAGCAGGTTCTGAGCCTGCGTCCTGGCGAGGAGGCGCTGTGCGCGGTGCCGGCAAGCGGCGATCATGTCGCGGTCATCAGCACGGCGCGCAAGCTGCTGGTGTTTCCGCTCGATCAGGTGCCGGAACTGGCGCGTGGCGCGGGCGTCGCGCTGCAGAAATTCCGTGACGGGCAATTGGCCGATGTGAAGGTGTTCGCGCTTTCCGACGGTCTGACCTGGGTGCTGGGGGCCAAGACGCGCACGGAGACCGATCTGCGCCCCTGGCTGGGCGCGCGCGGTGCCGCCGGCCGCCTGCCGCCCAACGGATTTCCCAAGTCGGGGCGCTTCTCCTAAGCTTCCGCGCGCGGGGAAGCGCGGGGCACGCGCCATCGCGCCCAGGGAGGCAGGTCATGGATATCGGCGTTTCGATGTTCTTCACCGATTATTCGATGGGCGCGGGTGCGCTGGGCCAGGCGGCGGAAGCGCGCGGCTTCGAAAGCCTGTGGGCGCCGGAGCATTCGCATATTCCGGTGAACCGGCAGACGGAATTCCCCGGCGGCGGCGCGATCCCGAAGAAATACTACGATGCGATGGACCCGTTCGTGTCGCTCAGCATCGCCGCCGCGATGACCAGCCGCATCAAGCTGGTGACCGGGGTCTGCCTGGTGATCCAGCGCGACCCGATCCAGACCGCGAAGCTGGTCGCCTCGCTCGATCAGGTCTCGGGCGGGCGCTTCGTCTTCGGCATCGGGGGCGGCTGGCTCGCCGAGGAGATCGAAAATCACGGCACCGCGTTCAAGACGCGCTTTGCCGTGATGCGCGAGCGGATCGAGGCGATGGTCGCGATCTGGACGCAATCCAAGGCCGAGTATCACGGTAAATACGTCGATTTCGATCCGATCATGGCCTGGCCCAAGCCGGTGCAGAAGCCGCATCCGCCGATCCTGGTGGGCGGTGTTTTCCCGCAGGCGGCCAGGCGCGCCATCGCCTATGGCAATGGCTGGTGCCCGCTGGCCGGGCGCGCCGGGGCGGGGGAGCTGGCGGATATGATCGGCGGCTTTCGCGCCATGGCGACGGAGGCGGGGCGCGACCCGGCGAGCCTGCCGATCACGCTGTTCGCGGCGCCGGAAAATCCCGATATGCTGAAGCGCTATCGCGACATGGGCGTCGCCCGCGTGGTGGTCAGCCTGGAATCGGAGCCGGCGGAAACCATCCTGCCGGTGCTGGATCGCTGGGCCGGCATGATCGAAGGACTGCAGGCATGAGCACCAAAGGCTATGTCTTCGCCGCCGTCGATGTCACCGACCAGGCGATCTACGACGCCTATCGCGCCCAGGTTCTGCCCACCATCACCGCCTATGGCGGGCGTTTTCTGGTGCGCGGCGGCGCGCCGGACAAGCGGGAGGGCGGGCTTGCCGTGCCGCGCGCGGTGATCCTGGAATTTCCCTCGGTCGAGCAGGCGAAATCCTGGTACGACGGGCCGGAATATGCGCCGCTGAAAGCGCTGCGCATGCGCGGTGCGACGGCGGAGCTGGTGATCCTTACCGGGATCGAGGCGTAGCCAGCTCCAGCACCGCCGCCGCCGCCGCCTCCGATGGGCGCAGCCCGCCCGGCGGCGCCAGCCCTTCCAGCACCTGCGCCAGACCGGCGCGCTGTGTCGCCGCCGCGCCGGGCTCCAGCAACGCATCCAGCGCCGCGGCCAGCTGGTCCGGCGTGCAATCCTCCTGCATCAGCTCCGGGATCAGCGCATCGCCGGCCAGCAGATTGACGATGGTGTAGCGCGGCACCTTGATCAGCCGCCGGGCGATGGCGGCGGTGATCGGATTGACGCGGTAGGTGGCAACCATCGGCAGCCCGGCCATGGCCAGTTCCAGCGTCGCCGTGCCGGATTTGGTCAGCGCCGCCCGACATGCCGCGAAGGCGTCGTATTTCTCCTCCGTGCCTTCGATCAGGATCGGCCGCGTCGCCCAGGACGCGGTGCCGGCACGCACGGCCTCGGCGACGGTGGGGGCAAGCGGCACGACCGGCACCAGACCCGGATGGCGCGGCGCGAGCCGGGCCAGTGCTGCGCCCAGGATCGGCAGCAGCCGCGCCGTTTCGGTGCGCCGGCTGCCCGGCAGCACGGCGATCGGGCAGGCATCGGCGCCAAGCGCATGGCGGGCGCGAAACCGCGCGCCATCGCCGCGATCGGCGCCGCTTTCCAGCACCGGATGGCCGACGAAGCGGGCGGGCAGCCCGTGGCGGGCGAAGAATGCCGGCTCGAAGGGCAGCAGGCACAGCGATGCCTCCCACAGGCCGGGATAGTGGCGCACGCGGTTTTCCCGCCATGCCCAGACCTGGGGCGCCACGTAATGGGCGCGCGGGATGCCCAGCGCGGCGATGGCGCGCAGCACCCGCAGGCTGAAGCCCGGGCTGTCGATGGTCACCACCACGGCGGGGCGGCGTGCCGCGATATCGGCGCAGGTGGCGGCGAAATGGCGGCGCAGCCGGGGCAGGCGGGGCAGGATCTCGGCCAGCCCCATCAAGGCCAGATCGGCCATGGGCAGCAGGCTCACGAGCCCCTGGGCCGCCATCGCCGCGCCGCCAATGCCGGCAAAGCCGATTTCCGGCACGCGGGCGCGCAACGCCGCCATCAGCCGCGCGCCCAGCGCGTCGCCGCTTTGCTCGCCGGCGATGAGATAGATCAGCATCTAGCCATGCGACGCGTGGCAGCCATGCAGAGAGGCTTCGTCGGGCGCGCCGTACAGCGCCTCCGGCGCGATCAGGGGGGCGTCGATCTCCACCAGCGCGCCCTCGCGCATGGCGCGGAAGAAGCAGTTGCGCCGCCCGGTATGGCAGGCGACGCCCGCCTGATCGACCAGCAGCAGCAGCGTGTCGCCGTCGCAATCGAGGCGCATCTCCTTGAGCATCTGCACCTGGCCGGAGGTTTCGCCCTTGCGCCACAGCCCGTTGCGGCTGCGGCTGAAATAGCAGACGCGGCCGCTTGCCAGCGTCTCGGCGATGGCCTCGGCGTTCATCCAGGCCATCATCAGAATTTCGCCGCTGTCATGCTGCTGGGCGATGGCCGGGATCAGCCCGCGCGCATCGAAACAGAGCGCATCGGCGAGCGCGGCGGGCAAAACGGGCTGGGTGCTGGCAGCTTGGGTCATGAATGCTATCTAGGACGAATGAGGCGAACTTCCCAGAACTCCGATGCGCCCGCCATGCCGGGTTTTGCCGCCGCCATCGAAACCGCGCTGGAGCGTGCCGAGCAGCATTGCCTCGCGCGCGGGGCCCGGCTGACGGCGCTGCGCCGAGAGGTGCTGGGGCTGATCCTGGACCGATCCGCCCCGGTCGGGGCGTACGAGCTGCTGGATGCGTTGCAGGCACGGCGTGGCCCGGCCGCGCCGCCCACCGTCTATCGCGCGCTCGATTTTCTCCAGGAGCAGGGGCTGGTTCATCGGATCGAGCGGCTATCGGCCTATATCGGCTGCCTGGGGCATGCGCATGGCGAGGCCGGGACGGAGCATGCCGCGCAATTCCTGATCTGCCGCGCCTGCGGCCAGGCCTTCGAGATCGACGATCATGCGCTGGAGGCGGCGCTGGGCGCGGCGGCGGCGAAGCTGGGCTTCACGCTGGGCCGCGCGACGATCGAGGCGGAGGGGGTTTGCGCGGCGTGCCGCGCGGCGTGCCGCGCGGCGGGGTGAGGGGGGCGGAGCAGAAATTTTGTTGTGAAATGGCGGGCCACGACCGATAGCGATGATCACTACGTTTTCGCTGTGGCTCTCCCCTGGGCACCGTAGGCTTGCGAACTAGGCGATGATCGTGAAAGTAG
>JAGWRU010000117.1 GCA_028869595.1 Rhodospirillales bacterium | reverse complement strand
CTTCACCCAGATCGCCGATTTCTGCGGCATGCACCCGCTGGAGGTGCAGGCCATCGCCGATGGCGAGGTGGCGCAGGGCATCGTCGGCTATGATCCGGTGGCGAACGGGCAGATCACGATGGAACAGATCCGCGCCTGCGAGGCCAATCCGGAGGCGCGGCTGAAGCTGCTGGCAAACGCCCTGCCGGTGGCCAAGCGCTCGCGCGGCGCGCGCTATACCCCGGTGGCCAAGCGCAATGATCGCCCCGACGCGATCGCCTATCTGGTGCGCAACTACCCGCAGCTGACGGAAGCGCAGGTTTCCAAATTGCTGGGCACGACCAAGGATACGATCCAGAAGGTGCGCGACCGCACGCATTGGAACAGCACCAATATCAAGGCGCGCGATCCGGTGTTTCTCGGGCTGTGCAGCCAGACCGATCTCAATGCCGCCATCGAAGCGGCGAATGAGCGTCTGGCCCGCGAAGGCCGGGCCGTGCCGCCGCCGCCCACGCCGGAGAACGACGAGGCGGCGTGAAGGCGCGCCGCGTATGGCGGATCGCGCAGCAGCAATGCCCGATGACGCACGGCCCGGTAATGCGCGGCCAGCGGATGCGTGGCGTGGCGCTGCGCAAAGATACGCGTCCCTGACCGGCTTGCGGGGCGCCGGCACAAGCCTGCGGCGGAATGCCTGCGCCCCGCGTCGGTGGGGGAATTACGAAGGCGGGCGGCCGAGCCGCTCCATCTCCTCCTTGAGGCGCAGTTTCTCGCGCTTGAGCCGGCTGAGTGCCTCGTTATCCGGTCGCGGCCGCTGGTCTTCCTCGGCGATGCGGATTTCAAGGCTGGCATGGCGTTCGCGAAGCGCCAGGATATGGGTCTGCAGGCTCATACGCCCTCCTGTTTGTACGATCATGTCCGTCGCTACGATCATCCCGACAGCGGCGAGCATGGTCCTGGTTCAGACACCGAAATTCCTTCAAAAGCCGGTCCAACCGCCATCCCGCCAGCCGTTCGTGCCGGCGGAACGGGGCATTCAGCCTAGCGCGATCGGTGGCGCGGATGGCAAGACAAATCGCCGCCATGTGCGCCGACCCGCCCCCTCGTTCGCCGGGGCGGGCCATGGTATGGAACCTGCGATGCCGACCGAGGGATCATGCTGACCGACCGCGACTCCCTGCTGCGCAAGCTGCACGAGCTGCGCAGCGAGCATCGTGACCTGGACACCGTGATCGCGCGTCTGGCCGAGCACGGTCCGATGGATCAATTGCAGCTACAGCGGTTGAAGAAGCGTAAACTCATGCTCAAGGACGAGATCGCCTGGCTGGAAAGCCGGCTGATCCCCGACAGCATCGCCTGACGGAAGCACAGCATGGAACCGCATGACATGCCGGCGCCGCGGATCGGCATCATCATGGGCAGCCAGTCCGACTGGGCGACGCTGCGCCATGCCGGCGAAACCCTCGACCGGCTGGGGGTGACGCATGAGACCCGCATCGTCTCGGCCCATCGCACGCCGGAGCGGCTGCGCGACTATGCCCGATCGGCGGCGGGGCGCGGCATTCAGGTGATCATCGCCGGTGCCGGCGGGGCGGCCCATCTGCCCGGCATGGCGGCTGCCTGGACGGCGCTGCCGGTGCTGGGCGTGCCGGTCGAGTCGGCCATGCTGCGTGGCATCGACAGCCTGCTTTCCATCGTCCAGATGCCGGGCGGCGTGCCGGTCGGCACGCTGGCCATCGGCCGCGCCGGGGCAATCAACGCCGCGCTGCTGGCAGCGGCCATTCTGGCTTTGGCCGATTCCGCCCTGGCCGCACGACTGGCGGAATTCCGCGCGCGCCAAACGGCAGCAGTGGCCGAGGAGCCGGACCGCACATGAACCCTGCGGCAGCACACAGCCCGCTTCCCCCGGGGGCCACGATCGGGCTGGTCGGCGGCGGCCAGCTCGGGCGGATGTCGGCACTCGCCGCCGCCCGGCTCGGCTATCGCTGCCATATCCTGACGCGCGAACAGGACAGTCCCGCCGCCCAGGTCTCGGCCGCCGTCACCGTGGCGGATTATGGCGATCAGGCGGCGCTGGCCGCCTTCGCCGAAGCGGTCGACGTGATCAGCTTCGAATTCGAGAATATCAGCGCCGAAGGCCTGGACCTGCTGGCCGCCTTGCGCCCGGTTCGCCCGGCACCGGTCGTGCTGCGCATCAGCCAGGACCGGGTGGCGGAGAAAAGCTTCCTCAACCAGGCCGGGGTGGCCACCGCCCCCTGGGTCGCCGTCGACAGCGAAGCCGATCTGCACGCCGCCGTCGCGCGGCTGGGCCTGCCGGCGGTGCTGAAGACCACGCGCGAAGGCTATGACGGCAAGGGCCAGGCGATGCTGCGCCGCCCCGAAGACCTCGCCCCGGCCTTCGCCGCGCTCTCGCCCAGGCCGCTGGTGCTGGAGGGCTTCGTCGATTTCGCCGCCGAGATCAGCGTGGTGGTGGCGCGCGGTATCGATGGCGCGATCGCCGCCTTCGACACGGTGCAGAACCATCACCGCGACCACATCCTCGACCTGACGCTCGCCCCCGCCCCGATCGCCCCGGACATCGATGCCGCCGCCCAGGCCATTGCCCGGCGCGTCGCCGAGGCGATCGGTCTGGTCGGGCTGCTGGCGGTGGAGATGTTCATCACCGCCCAGGGCGAGGTGCTGGTCAACGAGATCGCACCTCGGCCGCATAATTCCGGCCACTGGACCATCGATGCCTGCCCGGAAAGCCAGTTCGACCTGCATATCCGCAGCGTCGCCGGCCTGACGCTGCCCCCGGCCACCCGCCATTCCGATGCGGTGATGAAAAATCTGGTCGGGCCGGAGGAAGTGGCCCTGTGGCCACAGATTCTCACTGCCCCAGGGCTGATCGGCCATCTCTACGGCAAGCACGAGGCGCGGGCGGGCCGCAAGATGGGCCATGTCACGCGGCTGTTTCCGCGCGGCGCCCTGCCCGGCCCGCGCGCCATCGCCGAAGCGCTGGGACCCGCCGCACCGCGCGGCTGAGCCGAAGCCCGCCAGCCGCACCGCGACCGATAACACCCGCCGGCGCGACGCGGCGGGTCACCCGCCAAGCCGGGTGGCCGCAGCCTGCACACATCGCGCGAACACCGCCAGATCATCACCCCGATCGGCCGCGCTGGCAGTGATCAGCACACCGCCGGAGGCGAGGATCGCCGCTTCAATCATCAGATTGTCCCACAGGCCGAAATCCTCGATCGCCATGCCGGCCGCATCGCGCCAGATACCCGCGCCATCCCGCTTTGCCTGCGCGCCCAGAAAGATTCGGCTGCGTTCGGCAAACCGCTTCTCCTCCACCGCATAGCCGAAGACCGGCCGGCCGAGCGCGCGCATGAAGCCCAGCTCGAACACCGTGCCGGGATCCGCGCTGGGGCCACGAAACGGGGTCAGATTGGCGATCAGCGCGTCGCAGCTGCGGATATGCGCCTCATTCGCCGCCGCGATGGCCTGCCAGGCGGCCAGGCCCGGCGGCGCGGCGGCCCCAGAGGCAAGCCCGGGCGCGGGATCGAGCGGGGCGACGCCTTCCAGCCCATGCGCGGCGCAGAGTGCCTTCTTGCGTGCCGCCCAGGCCTCGGGCGCGGGCAGGAACACGTCGGGACCGGCAAGGTAGATGCGAGGCGTCATCGCGCCACAGGATCAGAACCGCGCCGCGCCGCGCAAGGATCAGCAGGCCGGCCGCGCGGTGCGGCGCATCAGCGGCCAGATCGCCAGGGTCGCGGCGATGTTCACCACCGCAGCGCCGAGCAGGACCCACAGCATCGCCCCGCTGCCGCCATGGGCCAGCAGCACCGCCCCCACCGAGGGGGCCGCCGCCTGGGCGATCAGCGCGGGAAAGGCCAGCCGGCCGATCAGCACGGCATAGCCTTCGGCTCCGAACAAAGCGAGCGGCAAGGTGCCGCGCACGATCGAACGCAACCCGATGCCGAGCCCGTAGCAGATCACCCCGCCGATCAGCACCGGCGTGCCGCCGACCAGCGCCAGGATGAAGCCCGCCGCCACCAGCACGCAGGAAAGCAGCGTCGTCCAGACCGGATGCAGCCGCCGGCCGAGCAGCAGATCGAGCAGACGCGCGCCGACCTGGCACGGCCCGACCAGCGCACCGATCCCGACCGCGGCGGCTTCATCCATGCCGCGCGCATGCAGGATGACGAGCAGATAGACCGACATCACCGCCGCGATCACCGAGGCGAGCGTCAGGCCGAACGCCACTGCCGCGAACAGCATTGCCCGCCCCGGCACGGCCGGTGCGGCACGGCGACGTGCACGCGGCGGGGCGTGGCGCGGCGCCTCGCGCGGCAGGGCACACCAGTAAAGCGGCAGCGCGACGCACAGATCGAGCGCGGCATAGCTGAAAGCCGCGCCGCGCCAGCCCAGCCGGCCCAGCAGCCAGGCCGAAAGCGGCCAGCACAGCGTGCTGGCAAACCCCGCGACCAGGGTCAGGCCGATGATCGCAACCCGCGCCTCGGCCCCGTACAGCCGGCCCAGCGTGGCGAAAGCAGGGTCGTAGAGCCCGGCCCCCATGCCGAGGCCGAGCACCAGCCAGGCGGCGAGAAACATCGCCGGATCGCGCGCCAGCCCCATCAGCACCAGGCCGCCGGCCAGCAGCACCGCGCTTCCCGCCAGCACGCCGCGCCCGCCGCGCGCCTCGATCCACGCCCCGATGCGCGGCGAGACCAGGCCGGAGACCAGCAGGCCGAGCGACAGCCCCCCCACTACCAGCGACAGGCTCCAGCCAGTGGCCGCGGCGATCGGCGCGGCCAGCACGGCGGGCAGGTAATAGGACGACCCCCAGGCCAGGATCTGGGCGATGCCCATCGCCAGGATCACCTTCAGGCGCGGCGGCGGCGGGGCGGAGATCGCGGGCGCATGCATGCCGCACAGGCTGCCTGCCCGACCGCGGCCGGCAAAGAATATTTTTCTGATACCCCGCATAGGTATAAGTTTGACTTATGCCCAAGCCGCTCAGCCTGACGCAGATTGCCAGCCTGATCGCGATCGCCGACACCGGCAGCATCTCGGCCGCCGCCCGCCGGCTGGGCCTGACCCAGCCCGCCGCCAGCCAGCAGATCCGTGGCCTGGAGCGGCGGCTGGGCCTCGCCCTCACCGAGCGGGCGGGCGGACGCATGCACCTGTCCGCCGCCGCCGAGGCCCTGCTGGCCCCGGCCCGCGCCGCCCTGGCGGCAACCGCGGAGATGGAGAGGCTGGCCGGCCGCCATCGCGTGGACGGGCTGGGGCGGCTGCGTCTGGGCACCGGGGCGACGGCCTGCATCCATCTGCTGCCGCCGGTCCTGGCGCGGCTGCGGGCCAGCGCGCCGGCGATCGAGATCGTCATCACCACCGCCGACACGCCCGACATCCTGGCCGCGCTGCAGGCCGGCGCCCTGGATGCCGGCTTCGTCACCCTGCCGGGCGCGGCGAGCCTGCCGCGCGGCGGGCCGTGGCGCGGCCTGTCGCTCGGGCTGTGGCGGGCCGATCCGATGTGCGCGCTGCTGCCTGCCGCATGGCCTGCCGCCGCACCGCTCGGCCCGGCGGCACTCGCGGCCGGCAAGTTGATCCTGTACGAGCCGGCGGGGCTGGTGCGGACGCTGATCGATGCCTGGTTCGCCGCCGCCGGCATGCGCGCCCAGCCAGTGATGACACTGGGCAATGCGGAGGCGATCAAGATGCTGGTGGCGGGCGGGCTGGGGGCGACGGTGCTGCCTTGCTCGGCGCTGGGGCGGGCGCCCGAGGGAACCCGGGTGGTGGCACTCGATCCGCCGCTCGGGCGCGTGCTCGGCCTGGTGATGCGCGCCGATAAGCGCCGCGATCGCGGCCTGCGCGCGCTGATTGCGGCGATGGCGGCGATGCCGGAGACAACCGGGCACGCCGGCGGGGGCTGACAAACCAGCAAGGCAGAGCTTCCGATCATGGGGTTTTCGCCATTGCCCGGCAGGACTATGCCAGGACTGCGCCGCCTTCGCCCGCGCCGCAGGAGAGCACCGGATGACCGACCGCCTGCGACCAACCGCCGCGCCGGCTGAAGGGCTGAGCGAGACCAGCCCGTGGCAGCGCACCCTGTGGGGCATGGTCGGCGTGCAGTTCGTGATGTCGCTCGCCTTCACCATCCTGTCGCCGATCATGCCGCTCTATCTGCCGGAACTCGGCGTGCAGCACCGCGCCGCCATCGATCTCTGGGCCGGCGCGCTCACCTCGGTCACGCCGCTGCTGGCCGCCTTCTTTTCCCCGCTCTGGGGGCGCATGGCCGATCGCAAGGGGCGCAAGCTGATGGTGCTGCGTTCCTCGCTGGCGATTGCGATCTTCACCGCGCTGATGGGCGTGGCGCAGACCGCGTGGCACCTGTTCGCGCTGCGCGCCATGATGGGGGTGTTCGCCGGCTTCTCGGCGGCGGCGATCACCCTGGTGGCAAGCCAGGTGCCCGACCGCAAGCTGGGTTTCGCGCTGGGCTGGCTGAGCACCGGGCAATTGGTCGGCAATCTGGCCGGTCCGCTGGTGGGCGGGGCGATCGCCGATCTGTCGGGCAGCTATCGGGTGCCGTTCCTGACCGCCGGGGCGCTGTCCTTCGGGGCCTTCCTGCTCGCCTGGGCATTCGTGCCGGAGCAATTCGTGCCGAGCAACGCCGCCGCCCATCGCAAACCCGGTCTGCGCGGCGTCATCGCGGTGTTCTCCGCCGCTTCCGGGCTGGGCGCGCTGGTGCTGGTGCTGCTGCTGGCGCAGTTCGGCGTGCAGGCGGTGCAGCCGGTGGTGACGCTGTTCGTCCAGCAACTGGTCGGCAACCGCCCCGAACTCGCCACCCTGGCCGGGGCCGCGTTTTCGGCGACCGGCATCGCCGATGTCATCGCCTCGCCCTTTCTCGGCAAGCGCAGCGATACGCTGGGCTATCGGCGGGTGCTGCTGATCTGTCTGGCCGGCGCCGCGCTTGCGACCCTGCCGCAGGCCTTCGTGCATTCCTATACCGGTTTCGTGATCGGGCGCTTCGGCGTCGGGCTGTTCGTGGGCGGCATCCTGCCGACCGCCAATGCCCTGATCGGCCGACTGGCCGGCGCCGGGCAGCGCGGCTTCGTCTATGGCATCAGCGCCTCGGCGATGTTTCTGGGCAGCGCGCTGGGCCCGCTTTCCGGCGGCGTGATCGCCGCGACCATCGGTATACGCTTCGTCTTCGTGGTCACCGCGAGCCTGCTCACCATCAATCTGGTCTGGGTCTGGTTCACCGTACCGGCCCAGGTGGACGAGCCGGGCGCCTGATCGCTGGCCGATCCTGCGTCCGGCCCGGCAGCGGATTGCATGCGATCCGCGCCGCGTCATCGCGATTCTTGACTCGCCCGCCCCCCCTCTCTAGAAAGCGCGCTTCCGCGCCGGGCCCCGGTGCATCTCCGACCGGCGTCTTTCCGACCGTTCGTCTATCGCGAGTATTCTCTGCCATGGCCAACACCGCCTCCGCGCGCAAGCGCATCCGCCAGACCGAACGTCGCACGCTGCGCAATCAGGCGCGCACGTCGCGCATGCGCACCTTCATCAAGAAGGTCGAAGCCGCGATCGCTGGCGGCGACAAGGCGGTGGCCGCCGACGCGCTGAAGGCAGCGCAGCCGGAAATGCAGCGTGCCGCCGGCAAGGGCGTGACCCATGCCAACACGGTGGCGCGGAAGATTTCGCGTCTGTCCGCGCGGATTAAGGCCCTGACGGCGCCCTGATTCGGGCGCGCCGATCCCGACGCCCGGTTGACCGCCGGGCGACACGATCCGATACTCCACGTTGCGCTGCTTGCCGGGCCCACCCGGCAGCGCGCCCTTTCCTTCCGCACGATCGCCGCTGACGCTTTATTTGAATAAGGCGTCTTCTATATTCGTGTTAATCAACGATTATTTAACACGAATATTTGCGCGGATTTTTTCCATTGCCTATCCTCCCTGGTCTGACCTATTCATTATTCTATCACTGGCCCAGCGCAGAGGCCGGCACTACGAGGCAGGGTGTTTTACGTCGTTTTATTCGAGACTGAAACGTTTCCGCGGCGGCGCTTCGCGCGCAGCCTTCGGCGATGGCAGGTTTCGTTTCGCGTCGGCTTGAGATGCCCGCCCGGATATCGGGTCGGCGCAGCGTCTGATCAGGGGAGGTCGCTAATTCGATGACGAGCCGCGACACGCCGCCCCCGCCCAGCACCGCCGCGACCAATGCCGCCGCGCCCCGCCCCATCCCCTATCGCAACGCCGCCCCCGACACGGCCCCATCCCATACCGCCGCATCCCAGCCCCCCGTATCCCATACGGGCACGCCGGCCCCCCCCCGCGCCCGCGCCGCCTCGGCGCATGCCGCCGCGTCACGGATTGCCGATGCGCGGATTGCGACGTCGGCGCCGCATCCGGGGGCGTCGGACATCCCTGCCGATGTGGTGCTGCAGGAACAATGGGGCCGCATCCGGGCCCGGCTGCAAGCCGAGGTCGGCGATATCGAATATCGCACCTGGCTGCGCCAGATGACGCTGGCCGGGCTGGAGCAGGACGAGATCCACGTCACCCTGCCCACCCTGTTCCTGCGCGACTGGGTGCGCAGCCATCACGGCGACCGGCTCAGCACGCTGTGGCAGCAGGAAAACCCCTCGGTGCGCCGGGTGGAACTGCGCGTCGGCGGCGCGATGGCACCGGGCCGGGCGATCAGCCTGGAGGCCGATCCATCGCCTGCCTCCGCGCCCGATCCCCGCGCCGGCGCGCGCGCCGAGGGCCGCGGCGAAAGCCGCACGGATCCGCGCGCCGAAACGCGCGCCGATCTCGCCGGTTCGCTCGATCCGCGCCTGACCTTCGATGCCTTCGTGGTCGGCAAACCCAATGAATTCGCCTATGCCTGCGCCCGGCGCGTGGCCGAGCATCCGGCCAGCCGCGGCTTCAATCCGCTGTTCCTCTATGGCGGCGTCGGCTTGGGCAAAACCCATCTGATGCACGCCATCGCCTGGGAATTGCTCGGTGCCGATGCGACCGCCAGCGTCGCCTATATGTCGGCCGAGAAGTTCATGTACCGCTTCATCGCCGCCATCCGCTCCCAGCAGACGATGGAGTTCAAGGAACAGCTGCGCAGCGTCGACATGCTGATGATCGACGATCTCCAGTTCCTGATCGGCAAGGACAACACCCAGGAAGAATTCTTCCACACGTTCAATGCACTGGTGGATGCCGGCAAGCAGATCGTGGTGTCGGCGGATAAATCCCCCTCAGACCTGTCCGGGCTCGAGGATCGGCTGCGCACCAGGCTGGGCTGCGGCATGGTCGCCGATCTGCACGCCACCACCTTCGAACTGCGCATTTCCATCCTGCAGACCAAGACCCGCGCGGCCAATGTCGCGGTGCCGGACAAGGTGCTGGAATTCCTCGCCCACATGATCACCGCCAATGTCCGAGAGCTGGAGGCGGCGCTGAACCGCCTGATCGCGCATGCCAATCTGTTCGGCCGTCCGATCACGCTGGAGACCACGCACGAGGTGCTGCACGACGTGCTGAAAAGCCGCGACCGGCGCGTCTCGATCGACGAAATCCAGCGCCGCGTCGCCAAGCATTACAATATCCGCGTTGCCGAGATGTCCTCCGCCCGGCGCGCCCGCGAGGTTGCCCGCCCGCGCCAGATCGCCATGTTCCTGGCCAAGCGCCTGACCAGCCGCAGCCTGCCCGAGATCGGCCGGCATTTCGGTGATCGCGACCACACCACGGTGATGCACGCGATCAACCGGATCGGCGACCTCATCTCTCAGGATGCGCGCTTCGCCGAGGATGTGGAGCTGCTGATGCGCAGCCTGGAAGCCTGACCGGCACGCGCCGGGCCCGGAACGGCCGGCGCCCTGCCGCCCTGCGCCGTTTCCTTTGCCACGCACCGGCCAGTTGCTACACTGCAAGCCGGAATCGGGCTGAACTGCGAAGAATCGGTCGGGCTTCGTCCTTTGCTCATGCTTCGCCGTCCGGCTGCTTCGTCATCCGGTCGCTTTATCATCCGGTCCGGGCCGCTCCACGCGCGGCCCGACCGCATCAGGAAACGAGAGTGCGATGAAATTCCAGGCCGATCGCGCCAGTCTGCTGAAGGCGCTGGCCCATGTGCAGAGCGTGGTGGAGAAGCGGAACACCATCCCGATCCTGGCCAATGTCATGATCGCGGTGCGCGAGGGCAAACTGACGCTGACCGCCACCGACATGGAGATCGCGGTGGTCGAGGATGTCGCCGCCACCACCAGCCGCAATGGCGCCTGCACCGCGCCGGCCGCGACGCTGTACGAGATCGTGCGCAAGCTGCCCGAGGGCGCGCCCATCGAACTCGATCATCCCGGCGGCGATGCCCAGCTCGCGCTGCGGGCCGGCCGCTACGCGACCAAGCTGGTGGTGCTGCCGACCGAGGATTTTCCGGCGATGACGGCGGGCAGCCTGCCACATCGCTTCGATATCCCCGCCGCGCAGCTGCGCGGCCTGATCGACCGCACCCGCTTCGCCATCAGCACCGAGGAAACCCGGTACTATCTGAACGGCATCTACCTGCACGTCGCCGAGGGCGAGGACGGCAAGGTGCTGCGCGGCGTGGCGACGGACGGGCATCGCCTGGCCCGTGTCGAGCTGCCTTTGCCGGAAGGCGCCGGCGGCATGCCGGGCGTGATCGTGCCCCGCAAGACGGTGGCCGAATTGCGCAAGCTGCTGGAGGAAATGGTCGGCACCGTCGCCGTCGCGCTGTCCGATACGCGCATCCAGTTCCAGGTCGATGCGGTGCTGCTGACCAGCAAGCTGATCGACGGCACCTTCCCGGAATATGAACGGGTGATCCCGCGCGGCAATGACAAGGTGATGCGCGTCGGGCGGGAGGATTTCTCCGCCGCCGTGGCCCGCGTCGCGGCGATCTCGGCAGAGCGCTCGCGCCCGGTCAAACTGACGCTCGACCGCAACCTGCTGGTGCTGTCCGCCGCCAGCGCCGAGCAGGGCACGGCGTCCGAGGAGCTGGATGGCGAGCGCGTGCACTATACGGCAACGCCGCTGGAGATCGGTTTTCAGGCCCGCTACCTGAACGACATCACCGATCAGATCGAGAACGAGGTGGAGTTCTGCTTCGCCGATGGCGCCTCGCCCACCGTGGTGCGCGATGCAGCGGATACCAGCGCGCTGTATGTGCTGATGCCGATGCGTGTCTGAAGCGGGGACGACCGGCGCGCTGCGTCTGACGCGGCTGCGCCTGACCCGGTTTCGCAACTACGCCACGCTCGATTTTCAGCCCGGCGCGCGGATCTGCGTGATTTTTGGCGCCAATGGCTCGGGCAAGACCAATCTGCTGGAGGCGATCTCCCTGCTGGTGCCGGGGCGCGGCCTGCGCGGCGCGCGTTTCGCCGATCTGGCCCGCCGCGACGCCGCCGCGCCCGCCGCCAGCCCCTCGGGCTGGGGGGTGCATGCGACGCTGCGCCGCGCCAACGCCGATACGGGCGCAACCGGTGACACGGTCGAGATCGCCACGGGCAGCGCCCCGGATGCCGCCGATCGGCGGGTCTTTCGCCTGAACGGCACGCCGCCGCGCAGCCAGGCCGAGATTGCCGCCCATCTTTCCGTCGTGTGGCTGACGCCGGCGATGGAGCGGCTGTTTCAGGAACCCGCGGCCGGGCGCCGGCGCTTCCTTGACCGACTGGTTTTCGCCCTGGAGCCGGGCCATGCGCGCGAAATCGCCGCCCATGACGCAGCCCAGGGCGCGCGCAACCGGCTGCTGGCGGAGGCTGGCGCCCGCGCCGATCCGTCCTGGCTCGCCGGGCTGGAGGATGCGATCGCCCGGCACGCGGTGGCCGCGAGCGTGGCACGGCGCGGCCTGATCGCGGCGCTGAACGGCGCGCCGGCGTTGGGCGACGGGGCTTTTCCGCGCGCCCAGCTGGCACTTGACTGCGCCATCTCCACGGCGCTGGAAACCCAGCCGGCAATCGCCGTGGAGGATGATCTACGCCGCGCCCTGGCCGCCGGGCGGGCCCGCGATGCGGCCGCCGGCACGGCATTGCTGGGCGCGCAGCGCGCCGATCTGGCGATGGCCGATGCGGCCAGCGCGACGCCGGCCCGGCTCTGCTCCACCGGCCAGCAGAAGGCGCTGCTGATCGGCGTGATCCTGGCCCATGCCGGATTGATCGCGGCCCGGCGCGGCCAGGCGCCGCTGCTGCTGCTGGACGAGCCGGCGGTGCATCTCGACCCTGCCCGCCGCGCCGCGCTGTTCGCCGCACTTGCCGCAGGCGATGCCCAGGTTCTGCTGACCGGAACGGATGGCGAGATATTCCGCCCGCTGGCCGCCATCGCCCGGGGGTTCGTCCTGGAACAAGGCCAGGCGCAGGCGGCGGATCTCGGGTAGCGCGGCGGCGCGAAGCCGCCAGTCGCCGGCGATCAGCGCCTATGGGCTTCCGGCCGCGCAGAAGCTATAATCTAAAGAATCCCAATACCCCTGAGCGGAGACCGCAGCCGGCATGTCCGATAGCGCCGAGCCGACCCCCAATGCCGAACCTCTGAACGATGCCTATGACGCCGCCTCCATCTCCGTGCTGCGCGGGCTGGATGCGGTGCGCAAGCGTCCGGGCATGTATATCGGCGACACCGACGATGGCTCCGGCCTGCACCACATGGCCTTCGAGATCATCGACAACGCGGTGGACGAGGCCCAGGCCGGCTTCGCCTCGCTCGTCTCGCTGACGCTGAACGGCGACGGCTCGGTCACGGTGCGCGATAACGGGCGCGGCATCCCGACCGACATCCATGCCGAGGAAGGGGTGTCCGCCGCCGAGGTGGTGCTGACCCGCCTGCATGCCGGGGGCAAGTTCAACCAGAATTCCTACAAGGTTTCCGGCGGGCTGCACGGCGTCGGGGCGGCGGTGGTGAATGCGCTGTCGGCCTGGATGGAAGTACGGATCTGGCGCAACGGCCTGCTCCATTTCATCCGCTTCCGCGACGGCGATGCCGAGGCCCCGCTGGCGATCCTCGGCCCGTCGGACGAACCTGCCGGGACCGAAGTGACCTTCCTGCCGAGCCCGGCCACCTTCACCCGCACCGAATTCGACTTCGCGGTGCTGGAACGCCGGCTGCGCGAACTCGCCTTCCTCAATTCCGGCCTGACCATCGTGCTGCGCGACGAGCGCCATGCCGAGCCGGTCGAAGTGCGCCTCGGCTACGAGGGCGGGCTGGTCGCCTTCGTCGGCTGGCTGGATCGTGCCAAGACCGCCGTGTTCACCCCGCCGATCAGCGTCAACGGCCTCGATGCGGCTTCCGGCATCAAGGTCGAATGCGCGGTCTCGTGGAATGACAGTTTCCACGAAACGATGCTGTGCTTCACCAACAACATCCCCCAGCGCGACGGCGGCACCCATCTGGCCGGCTTCCGCCAGGCGCTGACCCGCGTCGTCACGCGCTATGCCGAAAGCATGGGCAAGAAGGATAATCTCGCCCTGGTCGGCGACGACATGCGCGAGGGGATGACGGCGGTGCTCTCGGTCAAAGTGCCGGATCCGAAATTCTCCTCGCAGACCAAGGACAAGCTGGTTTCCTCGGAAGTCCAGCCGGTGGTGCAGGCGGCGATCGCGGATGCCGTGGCGCATTGGCTGGAAACCCATCCCAAGGAAGCCCGCGCCATCATCCAGAAGGTGATGGATGCCGCCGCCGCGCGAGAGGCGGCGCGCAAGGCGCGCGAACTGACGCGGCGCAAAGGCGTGCTCGATGTCTCCACCCTGCCCGGCAAGCTGGCCGATTGCCAGGAACGCGACCCGGCGCGCTCGGAGATTTTCATCGTCGAGGGCGACAGCGCCGGCGGTTCGGCCAAGCAGGGGCGCGACCGCAAATTCCAGGCGATCCTGCCGCTGAAAGGCAAGATCCTGAATGTCGAACGCGCCCGCTTCGACCGCATGCTGGGTAGCGCGGAAATCGGCACGCTGATCACCGCGCTGGGCACCGGGATCGGCCATGGTGAGCCGGAACAGGGCGGTTTCGATATCAACAAGCTGCGCTACCATCGCATCGTCATCATGACCGATGCCGATGTCGACGGCTCCCATATCCGCACGCTATTGCTGACCTTCTTCTATCGTCAGATGCCGGCTTTGCTGGAGCGGGGGCATTTATACATCGCCCAGCCGCCGCTTTATCGCGCCAAGCGCGGTAACGAGGAACGCTATCTGAAGGATGACCGCGCGCTGGAAGAATTCCTGCTGGATAAATCGCTGGCCGAAGGCGTGCTGGTCTATGCCGATCAGACCGCGCTGGAAGGCCCGGCGCTGAGCGCACATGCCAATGAGCTGCGCGAGACCACCGCCCGGCTGCGCCGGCTTTCCGCCAGCATCCCGCTGGCCTATCTGGAACAGGCGGCGATCGCGGGCGTTCTCTCGCCGGAGGCCGCCGCCGAGCACGCGGCGGCGTTCGCGGCGCGGCTGAACGCCATCTCCCCGCCCGGCGAACGCGGCTGGGTGGCGTTGGCCGAGCGTGGCGGGCTGCTGATCCGCCGGCAGGTGCGCGGCGTGGCGGAGACGCATACGCTCGATGCGGCCCTCCTGCGCAGCGCCGAGGCGCGCTGGCTGCACGAACGGGCCGGCCTGTTCGCCGCCCGTTTCGCCAGCCCGGCGCGGCTGAAACTCGATCATTCCGAGGTGGAGCTGTCCGGCCCGGCCAGCCTGTTCGAACGGATGCTGGCCCATGGCCGACGCGGCCTTGCCATCCAGCGCTTCAAAGGCCTGGGCGAAATGAACCCCGATCAGCTGTGGAAGACCACGCTCGATCCGGCAGTGCGCACGCTGCTGCAGGTGAAGATCGGCGACGTCGAGGATGCCGGGCAGGTCTTCACCACGCTGATGGGCGATGTGGTGGAACCGCGCCGGGACTTCATCGTCAGCAATGCCCTGAAGGTCGCCAATCTGGACGTGTAGTCCATGCCCTATGCCGTGAAGGAAATCTTCCCCACCCTGCAGGGCGAAGGTGCGCAGGCCGGCCGCGCGGCGGTATTCTGCCGCTTCGCCGGCTGCAATCTGTGGTCAGGGCGGGAGGCGGATCGCGCCACCGCCGTCTGCCGCTTCTGCGACACGGATTTCGTCGGCACCGATGGCGAGGGCGGCGGGCGTTTCGCCGATGCTGCGGCACTGGCCGAGACGATCACCGCGCATTGGCCAGCGGGCGATGCGCATCGCTTCGTCGTGTTCACCGGCGGGGAGCCGCTGCTGCAACTCGATCCGCCGCTGATCGCTGCAATGCATGCGCGGGGTTTCACCATCGCGGTGGAAACCAACGGCACCATCGCAGCCCCGCCCGGCATCGACTGGATCACCGTCAGCCCCAAGGCCGGCGCCGATCTGGTGCAGCGTTCAGGATCGGAGCTGAAGCTGGTCTACCCGCAGCCGGCGATCGACCCGGCCGCGCTGGAGGGGCTGGATTTCACGCATTTCCTGATCCAGCCGATGGACGGACCGGACCGCGCAGCCAACACCGACGCCGCGATCGCTTTCTGCCAGGCCCATCCGCGCTGGCGGCTGAGCATGCAGACGCATAAATTTCTCGGCTTGCGCTGACCTATCCCAGCTTGAAATCCGGCTTCCGCTTCTCGACGAAGGCGGCCATGCCTTCCTGCTGGCCGGGCGTGCCGAACAACGAGAGGAACACCGCCCGCTCGTAGCGCACACCCTCGGCCAATGTCGTCTCGAAGGCGCGGTTGACCGCCTGCTTGGCCAGCGCCACGGCAACCGGGCTCTGCCCGGCGATGCGATCGGCAAGCTTTACCGCGTCCGCCATCAATTCCGCCGCCGGCACCACGCGGCTGACCAGATTGGCGCGCTCGGCCTCCGCCGCATCCATCATCCGCGCGCTCAATACCATGTCCATCGCCTTGGATTTGCCGACCGCGCGGGTCAGGCGCTGGCTGCCGCCGGCGCCGGGCAGCACGCCGAGATTGATCTCCGGCTGGCCGAATTTGGCAGTATCGGCGGCCAGGATGATGTCGCACATCATCGCCAGCTCGCAGCCGCCGCCCAGGGCGAAGCCGGCAACCGCCGCGATCACCGGCTTCTTCACCCGCAGGATCGTCTCCCAGGCGGCGATGAAGTCGTTCTGCACGACATCGGGGTAGCGGCGCACCCGCATCTCCTTGATGTCGGCGCCGGCCGCGAAGGCCCGCTCCGACCCGGTCAGCACGATGGCGCCGATGGCGGGATCGGCATCGAAGGCGAGCAGCTGGGTGCCGAGTTCGTCCATCAACTGATCGCACAGCGCATTCAGCGCCTGCGGGCGATCGAGGCGGATAATGCCGACCCGGCCCTGGGTTTCGACCTTGATCATGCTGTATTCGGCCATCATTCCCTCCTGCGGCGTTCCCCGCTTCTAAAGCCGTTTGCCGCCTGCCGCCAGTCGCACCCGATCAGGCGGAAAGCTCGGGGAAATCCTCGTCGCGAAACTCGCCCGCCGCGCGCTCGCCGGCCTTCGCCCGCGCCGCTTCCTGGTTGCGCAATTCCACCCGGCGGATCTTGCCGGAGATGGTCTTGGGCAGATCGGCGAATTCGATCCGCCGCACCCGCTTGAAGGGCGCCAGCCCGGCACGGATATGGCGGAATACCGCCAGCGCCGTGTCGCGATCCGGCGCGTGGCCCGGGGCAAGCAGCAGATAGGCTTTGGGCACCGCCAGACGCACCGGATCGGGGGCGGGCACCACGGCGGCTTCGGCAATCGCCGGATGCTCGATCAGCGCGCTTTCCAGCTCGAACGGGCTGATCCGGTAATCGGAGGCTTTGAACACGTCATCGGCGCGCCCGACATAGGTGAAATAGCCTTCCGCGTCGCGGCGCGCGACATCGCCGGTGCGATAGACGCCCCCCTCCTGCGCGACACCTTCCAGCCCGGCGGTACTGCCATCATCCTGCTGATAGCCCTGCATCATCCCGGCCGGTGGGGGATCGAGCGCGATGCAGATCTCGCCCTCCTCCACCTCATCGCCTTCGGCATCGAGCAGGCGGATGCGATAGCCGGGCAGTGCCTTGCCCATCGCCCCCGTCTTCACCGCGAGCCCCGGCGGATTGCCGATCTGCGCGGTGGTTTCGGTCTGGCCGTAGAAATCGCGCACCGTGATGCCCCAGGCCTTCTGCACCTGCGCGATCACTTCCGGGTTGAGCGGCTCGCCCGCTGCCACCGCCTCGCGCAGCGAGACCGGCCAGGCCCGCATATCCTGCTGCACGATCATCCGCCAGACCGTGGGCGGGGCGCAGATCGTGGAAACGCGATGCTCCACCAGCGCATCGAGCAGCCCGGCCGCATCGAAGCGCGGCTGATTGAGCATGAACACCGCCGCCCCGGCATTCCACGGCGCGAACAGGCAGGAATAGGCATGCTTGGCCCAGCCGGGGGAGGAGATGTTCAAATGCAGATCGCCCGGTTGCAAGCCGATCTGGTACATCGTCGACAGATGCCCGACCGGGTAGCTGCGATGCGAATGCAGCACCAGCTTGGGCCGCGCAGTGGTGCCGGACGTGAAATAGAGCAGCATCGGATCCGCCGCCCGGGTGATGCCCTGCGGCACGAAGCGGCGCTCCGCCATGCGCAGCGTCGCGTAATTCCGCCAACCTTCCACCGGCGCCCCCACCGCGATGCGGGTCAGGGCGGCATCGAGGGCGGCGCATTTCGCGGTCTCGGCAGAAGCCACGATCAGATGGCGGATGCGCCCGCGCGCCACACGCTCGGCCAGATCGGCCTCGGTCAGCAGCGGCGTCGCGGGGGAGATCACCGCCCCCAGCTTCATCGCCGCCAGCATGATCTCCCACAGCGGCAGCACATTGCCGAGCATCAGCAGCACCCGGTCGCCGCGCGCGACGCCGGCCTCGCGCAGCCCGTTCGCGACCCGGTCCGACGCCTCCGACAGGCCGGCGAAACTCGCCTCCGCCGCGCCGGCCCCGGCGATCTTCAGCGCCAGTTGCCCGCCCGACGGTCCGCGCGCCAGCACCGCGTCGAACCATTCGAGCGCCCAGTTGAACTCCGCCTCATCGGGCCAGGCAAACGCCGCCGCCGCCGCTTCGGGATCGGCGCGATGGGCCAGCAGCACGTCGCGCATGGCGCGGAATCCGGGCATTGTTTCCTCCGTTCTGTGTTGCGCCCAGGCTAGAACAGCCGCGCGTGAAGGTGGGTGGATTTCTCGCCCTGCCCATGCCAGCCTCGCGCCATGTTGCTGCTGATCCCCGGTCCCGTCACCACCCGCCCCGAAACCCGCGCCGCCCTGGCCCGCGACATCGCCCCCTGGGACAATGATTTCCGCGACGTGCTGATCCGCCTGCGCGGGCGCATCCTGCATCTGGCCGGCGGCATCGAAGGCACGCATGCGGCATTGATGCTGCAAGGCTGCGGCCATTTCGTGACCGAGGCGGCGTTGCGCAGCTTCCTGCCGCCGGCCGCGTCGGGCACCGGCACACGCATCCTGATCCCGGCGACAGGCGCCTATGCCGATCGCATGATCCGCCTTGCCCGCGAGGCCGGGCGTGCGGTCGTGACCCTGCCGGTCGGGCGCATCGAACGCGCCGATCCCGCCGCGATTGCCCGCGCCCTGGCCGAGGATGCAACGATCAGCCATGTCGGCATCGTCTATTCCGAAACCGGCAGCGGTGTGATCCACGACGTGCCGGCGATCGGGGCGGCGGTGCGGCAAGCCGGACGGCGGATGATCGTCGATGCGGTCTCCGCCTTCGGGGCGATGCCGCTCGACCTCGCCGTCCAGCCAGAAATCGATGCGGTGGTGTTCACCGCCAATAAGTGCCTGGAAGCCCTGCCCGGCATTGCCTTCGCGGTGGCCCGTATCGACCGGCTGGAAGGCCGGGCGGGACAGGCGGGAAGCTGGTCGCTCGATCTGCCGGCCGTCTACGAGCATGGGGTGAAATCCGGCTGGGGCAGTTTCCGCTTCACCCCGCCGGTGCAGGTTCTGGCGGCGCTGGATACCGCGCTTGATTTCCACGCCGCCGAAGGCCGCGCCGCGCGGCTGGCCCGCTATACGGCCAATATGCGCACGCTGTACGACGGGGTGCGCGCCATGGGCTTGCAGCCCTGGCTGCCGGAAGCCTTGCAGGGGCCGGTGATCGTCAATGTCCATGTGCCCGCCGATCCCAACTGGGATCTGCAGGTCTTTGTCGATGGGCTGAAGCGGCGCGGCTTCGTGATCAGCAATTTCTTCAATACCCCGACGCCGACCTTCCGCATCGGCTGCATCGGCGCCATCACGCCCGAGGATATGGGCCGCGCGGTGGAGGCGATGGAGGCGGTGCTGCGCGACATGGGGGTGACGGAACGCCACCCAAGGCTGGCCAATGCCTGAGGCTCATTCCTTTTTCTGCGCCGCCAGAAAGGGAAACACCGCCGAGAAATCGCGCCCCGCCTGGCCGGCATCGACCATGGCCTGATAGCGCCCGGCGGCCAGCGCGCCGAGTGCGGCCGGGGTGGCCGTCGCCGCCGCCGCCGCCTCGGCGAGGCGCATATCCTTGAGCATCAGGGCCGCGGCAAAACCCGGCTTGTAGTCGCGATTGGCCGGCGAGGCCGGCACCGGTCCGGGCACCGGGCAATAGGAAGTCAGCGCCCAGGACTGGCCGGAGGATTGGCTGGCCACCGCGAACAGCCGCTCGCGATCCAGCCCCAGCCGGTCGGCCAGCACGAAGGCCTCGGCCACGCCCTGCATGTTGATGCCCAGCATCATGTTGTTGCAGATCTTCGCCGCCTGCCCCGCGCCCGGCCCGCCGGCATGCACGATGGCCCGGCCCATCGCGGCCAGGATCGGCTGGCCAGCGGCGAAATCGGCCGCCGCCCCGCCTACCATGAAGGTCAGCGTTCCGGCCGCCGCCCCGGTGGTGCCGCCGGAAACCGGCGCGTCCAGCATCGCAAGCCCGGCCTTGGCGGCTGCCTCCGCCACCTCGCGCGCCGAGGCGACATCGATGGTGGAGCAGTCGATCAGCAATGGCCGCGCGCCGGCCGCGATGATCGCCTCGATCAGCCCGCCCTGATGGAGATAGACGCCGCGCACATGCGCGCCTGCCGGCAGCATGGTGATGACGATCTCCGCCCCCGCCGCCGCCTCGGCCGGACTCGCGGCCGCGCTGCCGCCGGCCGCGACCAGGGCGGCGACGGCATCGGCGTTCAGATCGCAGCCCGCCACCGCGTGGCCTGCCTTGAGCAGATTGGCGGCCATCGGCGCGCCCATATTGCCCAGCCCGATGAAACCGATGCGCGCCATCTCACAGCACCTCGAACACGTCATAGACCGGGCCTTCGGGCGGCCGCCTGCCCGTGCCCACGGCGATGATGCGGTTAAGCCAGTCATAGCGCGGCGCCGCCGTCTCGAAGATGACGGAGGTGCGGAAATAGACCGCCGCCGGATCGACCGCCTCGCCGCGATCGAGCCGGGCCATCACATCCGCCGGGCCGTGGCGCAGTCCGCGATAGGTCATGGCGATCATCGCCTTGTCCGCCGTCTCCAGCACCAGACGGACATCGAGCACCGTCACCCCGTCGGCGCGCCTGACGATCCAATCGGTGCCGCTGGGCAGCACCGTGCCGGACAGGCGTTCGCCGGTGAAGCTGCCGCCCGCCACCAGCCCGATGCGGCGTGCCCCGATCGGCGTGTCGCCGATGGTCTGACTGCCGGACACCGCGAGCGCGAGCGTCATCAGATGGGTGGTGCGAAGATCGGCCATCGGCGTTTCCCTGTTCTGCGTTGGCCGATCACAGCGCGGAACGCGCCCGCTGTGCAACCTTGCCGGGCATGATAGTCTGGCGCCGGACGCATCAGGAGCAGGCCATGCCCCCCTTCCCGCTGTCGCATTCCGATGCCGCGAGCCTGGGTTTCGCCGCCCGCCCGCTTTTCGAGCTGGAGCGCAGCATCCTTCAGCATATCGAGGAGGATCGCTATCCCGGCGCGCAGATCGCCCTGGCCCGGCATGGCAAGCTGGCGCTGTTCACCTCCCACGGCCACGCAAGACGCGCGCCGGAAGCGGTGCGCGTCGGCGATAAAACGCTGTTTCGCATCTTCTCGCAGACCAAAGTGCTGACCTCGGCGACGATCTGGACGCTGATCGAGGATGGCCGTCTCTCCCCCATGGATCGCATCGCCGATCACCTGCCGGAATTCGCCGCGCGCGGCAAAGGCGAGATCACCCTGCACCAGGTCATGACCCATCAGGGCGGCTTTCCCTCGGCCGATGTCAGCCGCGCGAGCTGGGAGGATCATGCCCTGATGCGCGCGGAGGTCTGCGATTTCTCGCTCGACTGGACGCCCGGCACGCGGCTGCAATATCACGGGCGCGGCGCCCATCTGGTGCAGGGGATGCTGATCGAGGCGATCACCGGCGAGGATTTCCGTCGCGTCATCACCGAACGGATCCTGATGCCGCTGGGGCTGGAAAACGACATCTTCATCGGCGTGCCGGCCGATCAGCAGCATCGCTGCGTCGATGTCGATGGCGAAGGCGCGCCGGATAATTCGCCGGCAATGCGCGCCTCCGGCCTGCCCCATTCGGGCGGCTATGCCACGGCGCGGGGGCTTGCGGCATTGTATCAGATGCTGCTGGGCCAGGGCCGGCTGGGCGGGGCGCGCATCCTTTCGCCGCGCATGATCGCCTATGGCACGGCCAACCATACCGAGGAACTGCCCGACCACGCGATGAGCATGATCCCGATGCATCGCGGCCTCGGCCCGCATGTGCGCGGCACCAGCGCGCGCATTCGCGGCCTGGGCACGATCGGCGCGGCCGCGACTTTCGGCCATGGCGGCGTCGGCTCCTCCTATTCCTGGGGCGATCCGACCAGCGGGGTTTCCTTCACCTACCTCACCAACCGCGTCTCGCCCGATCCCTGGCATACGCTGCGGCTCGACCGGATCGCCAACATGGTCCATGCGGCGATCGACTGAGCGATGCAGCCGTTCGCCCCCGCGCCCTGTTCGCAATGCGCCCATCGCGCCGACAGCGTGTGCAATGCCATCGCGCCGGAGGATCTCGACCTGCTCGCCCGCATCGCCGGCACGGCACGGGCCGGCGCGGGGGAAAGCATCATCCCCGAGGGCGCGCCGGCCGCGTATTTCTTCAACCTCACCGAAGGCCATGCCAGGCTGTTCAAATCGATGCCGGACGGACGGCGCCAGATCACCGGCTTTGCCGGGCCGGGGGATTTTCTCGGCCTCGCCGCCTCCAGCCGCTACGCGTTCGGGGCGGAAGCGATCGATGCCGTGCAGTTCTGCCGCTTTCCACGGGCGGCGCTGGAAACGCTGTGCCGTGACCGCCCGGCGCTGGGAGAGCGGCTGCTCGGCGTCGCCGCGCATGAACTGGCCGCGGCGCAAGCCCAGATGCTGCTGCTGGGGCGCAAGACGGCCGAGGAGCGCATCGCCTCCTTCCTGATCCGCTGCGCCAATGACGGCCGGCCCTGCGGCCATCTCGCGGCGGATGTGACGCTGGCCATGTCGCGCACCGATATTGCCGATTATCTCGGCCTGACCATCGAAACCGTCAGCCGCACCCTGACGAAACTGCGCCGCCAGGGCCTGATCGACCTGCCGGAAATCCAGCGCATCGTGCTGACCGACGGGCCGGCGCTGATGCGACTTGCCACCGGACGAACGGAGCGCCACTGAATGACCGATCCGCGCACGCAGGCCCAGCGCATTCACCGGATGCGTCTGCATCGCCTGCGTCTGCCCGCGCGCGCGGTGCATTCGCACGGTGTCGGCGATGTCGGCGTGGTGGAAACCATCCTGCTGGAACTGACCGATGATGAGGGCCGCACCGGCTGGGGAGAGGCCTCTCCCTGGGCGGTGTTCACCGGCACGATCGAGGCCAATCTGGCAGCGCTGCACATCCATATGCGCGAGCGGATCCTGGGCGCCGATGCCAGCGCGACCGAGGCGATGCTGGCCGATTTCGACCGCACCGTGATGCATTGCTCCGAGGCCAAGGCAGCGCTGGAGACGGCGATGCTCGATCTGCTCGGCCAGCGCGCCGGGCTGTCCATCGGCCAGTTGCTGGGCGGGTGCTGCCACGCCGAAATTCCGCTGAGCTTTTCCGTCGCCAATCCCGATTTCGCCGCCGATCTCGATACCGTCGCGGCCCTGTTCGCCGATGGGGTGCGGCTGTTCAAGATGAAGACGGGCTTTGCCGATCATGCCTTCGATGCGATGCGGCTGGAGAAATTGCGCGGGGTGTATGGCGATGCGCTCGATCTGCGCATCGACTATAATCAGGGCATGCGCGCGCATGAGGCGATCCCCCGCCTGCGTGATCTGGAACGCTTCCGCCCGACCTTCTTCGAACAGCCCGTGCCGCGCACCAATCTGGAAGCGATGGCGGCGATCACCCAGGCCATCGACACGCCGATCCTGGCCGATGAATCGGTGTTCAACCCGCGCGAGGCGCTGGTGGGCGCGCAGATGCGCATCGCCGATCTGTTCAGCCTGAAGATCATGAAAAGCGGCGGCATGCGCCGGGCGCTGGAGGTTGCCGCGATCGCGCGGGCCGCCGGCATCGGCGTCTATGGCGGCTGCATGTTCGAAACCGGCATCGCCCATGCCGCCGGCGCGCATCTGATGGCGGCGATCCCCGATCTGACGCTGGGCTGCGAATTCTACATGTCGACGTACTACTTGGCCGAGGACATCCTGGCCGATCCCTTCCCGGTGCGCGCCGGCAAGGTGATCGTGCCGCAAGGCCCCGGCCTGGGCGTGACGGTGGATCGCGCCCGGCTTGCCAGATACACGGTGGAAACCCTGGGCTGAGACACCACGCGATTACGCGTGGTGGAAGATCACCAGCGCGTTGCGGTACAGCATGTAGCCGGCCACCAGAAACACCAGCGTGGCGAAGATACGGTTCAGCGCGGCGCGACGCGGCGCCAGCCTGGTTGCCAGCACCATGCCGAGCAGCCCGCCGATGATCCCGCCGGCGATGAATTCCAGCGCCACCGTCCACAGCACGAAACCCGAAAACGAGTAGCTGACGGCCGTGGTCAGGCCGAACGCGCCGACCGCCAGCAGCGAGGAACCGATGGCGCAGATCATCGGCATGCCGGTGGCGAACAGCAATCCCGGCACGATCAGAAAGCCGCCGCCGATCCCGAAGAAACCCGACAGCATGCCGACCAGCAATGCGGCACCGATCAGCGGCAGCGGGCTGCGTCCCTCCGGGCTCCAATCGCCGCAGATGCGTCCGGCCTGGGCCACGTTCACCGCCGCCGGGCGGCGGCGCAGCATCATCACGCCGACCACGATCATCAGCAGCGCGACCAGAAACAACAGGCGGTTGCCATCCACCTGCTTGCCCAGCATCGAACCGATCGCCGCCCCCGCCACACCGACCACCGAGAAAATCGCCGCACAGCGCCAGCGGACATTGCCGATCCGCGCATGGCCGCCGAAATTGGCAAAGGCATTGGCCGAAACCGCCAGCGCGCCGGTGCCGATCGCGGCATGCGGCGACAGGCCGACGACGTATAACAGCAGCGGCGTCGCCATGATCGACCCGCCGCCGCCGATCAGCCCCAGCGTGAAACCGACGATGCCGCCGCAGCCCAGCGCCAGCAGCGCCTCGTGAATTGCAGCGGCGCTCATGATTCGAACCTTTGATAGAGGGCCATGCCGACCAGCATCGCCAGGGTGAACAGGATGGCCCCGCCGATACCCTGACCGGCAGCGGCGATGGCGGGGCCGGGGCAGAATCCGGCAATGCCCCAGCCCAGGCCGAACAAGGCCGCACCGGCCAGCAGCCGGCGATCGATGCGCGCGGCGGCATCCGGCCATTGGAACTGCGCAGCCAATAGCGGTGCGGCACGGCGGCGGGCGAGACGCACCCCGCCAAAGGACACGATCACCGCCCCTGCCAACACGAAGGCCAGACGCGGATCCCAATGGCCGGCGATATCGAGGAATCCCAGCACCCGCGCCGGATCGATCATGCCCGACAGCGCAAGCCCGGCGCCGAAGATCAGCCCGGCCAGCAGGCCGGAAAACACCGCCCGCATCAGAGCCCCCCCAGGACATGCCGGACCACGAAGGTGGTCGCGATCGCCACCGCCATGAAGGTCGCCACGGCGGCAAAGGAGCGCGGGGCGAGCCGCGCCATGCCGCAGACCCCGTGCCCGCTGGTGCAGCCCGAACCCAGGCGCGTGCCGTAGCCCACCAGCAATCCGGCCAGGATCAGCAACGGCCAGGGGGTGGCGATGCGGATCGGCGGCATCGCCACGCCCAGCGCCACCAGCAGCCAAGGCCCGCCCAGCAGGCCGAGCAGGAAGGCGGCATCGCCGAACCGCCGGGCAGGCGAAGCGCCCGCACGCAGCAACGAGCCGAGAATGCCGGAAATACCCGCGATGCGTCCCTGCAGCAGCAGGAACATCGCCGCCGAGGCGCCGATCAGCGCGCCGCCGGCCAAGGCGGGCAGGACATAGGCGATCATGGCGCGACCGCCGCGCCGATCCGCGCGAAATGGGCAGCGCCGGCGAGCGCGGCGTGACGCGGGCCGGCACGGCGCGCGGCAGGGGCGGCGGCGGCGGTAGCGGCGGGCGGCGATCCCGTGGCGGGCTTCTCCGCGCCGGCCTCCGCGCGAGGCTGATCGGCCCGCCCATCGGCGCAGAAAATCCCCGTCAGGGCGGCCAGCAGGGCACCGGCGCGGGCATCGCTCAACCGATAGGTCACCGCCTTGGCGCTGCGCGTGCCGGCGATCACCCCGGCTTCGCGCAGCGCGGCCAGGTGCTGGGACAAAGCCGGTTGATGGATGCCGAGTGCCGCCTCGATCTCGCTGACCGCACGCGGCGCCTCGGCCAGCAGGCAGGCGATCATCAGGCGCTGGGGATGGGCGAGACGCTTGAGCAGCTCGGCCACCAGGGCAGCCTGCCCGGCGAGGCCTGCGCCTGGGGGAACGGACGGATCAGCCATGGCTTGCCTCCAGCCGATAATACCAATCCTCGTCCGGGCCGGGCGCGGCGGCCAGCGCCCCGGCATCCAGGCTGGGCGGCAGCAATGCGGGATCGCCGGGCTGCCAGGCCTCCGGCAGCAGCACACCGCGCCGATCGGCGGTCTGCAACGCGGCGATCAGACGCAGGGATTCGGCCACGCTGCGCCCGACATTCATCGGGTACCAGGTGATCGCGCGGATCAGGCCTTCCGGGTCGATGACGAAGCTCGCCCGCACCGTCGCGCTGCCATCGGCGCCGGGATGGAGCATGCCATAGGCGCGGGCGACGACCATGGTCGGGTCTTCGATCACCGGAAACGGCACCTGCACGCCGAACCGCGCCTGCAGGCTGGCGATCCAGGCGAGATGAGCGGACAGGCTGTCGACCGACAGGCCCAACAGATCGCAGCCCATTGCCTGGAACGCCGGAAAAGCGCGGGAAAAAGCAAGGAATTCGCTGGCACAGACCGGGGTGAAATCGGCGGGATGGGCAAAGAACAGCAGCCACCGGCCACGATAATCGGCCATCCGGCGCGGCCCCAGCGTGGTGCGGGCGGTGAAATCGGGCGCCGCTTCATGCAGCAGCGGGGCCGACGAAAAACTGGGGTCCATACGGGATTCCGAGGAACGGGACTCCGGGGAAGGATTCCGGGACGAGAGACGGATGCAGCGTGCATCCGCAGCGGAGAATAATATTCACTTTACGAAAGTCAATATTCAATCCTACATATTGAGAAGGAGGCCAGCCATGCCCGATCCCGCAACAGATCCCTTCCTGTCCGCCGCCATCGCCCAGGTCGATGGCGCCGCCACGGCCGCACGGCAGCCGCGCGTCACCACGTTCTTCGATGCGGACACCGCAACCGCCAGCCATGTCGTGCGCGATCCCGGCTCCGATGCCTGTGCGATCATCGACAGCGTGCTCGATTTCGACGCCGCCGCCGGACGCACGGCGACGAAAAGCGCCGAGCGCATCATCGAATACGTGCGCGCCGAGGGTCTGCGCGTCGAATGGCTGCTGGAAACCCATGTCCATGCCGATCATCTTTCCGCCGCCCCGGTGCTGCACCGCGAGCTCGGCGGCACGGTTGCGATCGGCGCGCATATCCGCGACGTGCAGTCCCTGTTCGCGCCGATCTTCGATGCCGAGCCGGAATTCGCCCGCGACGGCAGCCAGTTCGGCCGGCTGCTGCATGACGGGGAGCGTTTCTCCCTTGGCGGCCTGCCGGCCATCGCGCTGCACACGCCGGGCCATACGCCGGCCTGCATGACCTATGTGATCGGCGATGCCGCCTTTGTCGGCGATACGCTGTTCATGCCCGATTACGGCACGGCACGGGCGGATTTCCCCGGTGGCGATGCGCGCGCGCTGTACCGCTCCATCCGCCGTGTGCTGGCCCTGCCGGGGCAGACGCGCATTTTCCTCTGCCACGATTACCTGCCGAAGGGTCGTAGCGAGATCTGCTGGGAAACCACCGTCGCTGCCGAACGGGCGGGCAATGTCCACGCCCATGAAGGGGTCAGCGAGGAGGATTTCGTGGCGATGCGCACCCGTCGCGACGCCGAACTCGGCATGCCCCGCCTGATCCTGCCCTCGGTGCAGGTGAATATGCGGGCCGGCGACATGCCGCCGCCCGCCGCGGACGGCAATCGCTACCTGAAAATCCCGCTCAACCGGCTTTGAACAAAGAAAAAGGGAGATGTCCGTTGGCCCAACCCCATGATGTGCTCATCGTCGGTGCCGGCGCCGCCGGGATCGCCACCGCGGCCAGCCTGCTGCGGCGCAATCCGCGGCTCGATGTCGCGCTGATCGACCCGGCCCGAACGCATTACTACCAGCCCGGCTGGACCCTGGTGGGCGGCGGCGTGTTTCGCGCCGCGCAGACCGCGCGCACGATGGAAAGCGTCATCCCGCGCGGCGCCTCCTGGATCGAGGCGGCGGTGCGGGGCTTCGATCCCGCCCATCAGCAGGTGACGCTGTCCGACGGCACGACGCGCAGCTATCGCGTGCTGGTCGCCGCGCCTGGGCTGCATCTGGACTGGGCGGCGATCCCCGGACTGGCCGCGACGCTCGGCAAGCACGGCGTGACCTCCAATTATCGCTACGACCTCTCCCCCTATACCTGGTCGCTGGTGCAGGGATTGTCGCGCGGCACGGCGCTGTTCACCCAGCCGCCCATGCCGATCAAATGCGCCGGGGCGCCGCAGAAAGCGATGTATCTCTCCTGCGATCACTGGCAGCGCCAGGGTCGGCAAGGCGCCATCACCACCCAGTTCCACAATGCCGGCGGGGTGCTGTTCGGCGTGCCCGCCTATGTGCCGGCGCTGATGGAGTATGTCGGACGCTACGCCATCGACCTGCGTTTCCAATCGAAGCTGATCGCGGTGGACGGCCCCGCCCACAGCGCCACCTTCGAGCAGACGGACGCGACCGGCACCCGCGTGGTCGTGCAATCCTTCGACATGATGCATGTCTGCCCGCCGCAGCGCGCGCCCGATTTCGTGGCCGACAGCCCGCTGGCCGGGCCAGGCGGATGGATCGCCGCCGATCCGGCGACGCTGCGCCATCCGCAATGGGAGAATGTCTTCGCCCTGGGCGATGCGGTCGGCACCAGCAACGCCAAGACCGCCGCTGCGGCGCGCCGTCAGGCCCCGGTAGTGGCCGAGAATGTGCTGGCCGCGCTGGCCGGCAAGGCCCCGGTCGCCGCCTATGACGGCTACGGTTCCTGCCCGCTGACCGTCGAACGCGGCCGCATCGTGCTGGCCGAATTCGGCTATGGCGGCAAGCTGCTGCCCAGCTTCCCGGGCTGGTTCATCGACGGTGCCCGTCCGTCCCGCCTGGCCTGGATGCTGAAGGAACGCGGGCTGCCGCCGATCTACTGGCACGGCATGCTGAAGGGACGGGAATGGCTGGCCAAGCCGCAGCCTTTCACCCCGCCCGCGCCAGCCGCCGCGCCTGCATGAGGCCGTCCATCGCGAGCACGAACAGCGCCGCCGCCACCACCCCGAGCAGCGCCGCGCCGACCGCCTGATAGATCGCCACGCCCACGACACCGCCGCCGAGAAAGGCGCCAACGGTGATCGCGTGCAGCACCAGACGGTCGCGCCACGGGCCGGGCACCTCGTCCAGACGGCCACGCGCGATGTCGATCAGCATGGCGATCTCGATGCCGATATCCGTCGCCATGCCGGAGATATGGGTGGTGCGCACCCGCGCCTGAGAGATGCGCGTGACGGTGGCATTCTGCAGCCCCATCAGGAAGGCGAGGCCGAGAATCAGCACCGTGCCGTGCAGCGGCGGGTCGAGCATGGCATCGCCGATCCCGAGCACCGCGAGCAGCACCGATTCGACCAGGATCGGCACCGCATAGACGCCGGCGATGCGGCGCCGGCGCGCGGCATTGATCAGCAGCGTCGAGGCGACCGCGCCGGCGATGAAGGTCGTAACGATCGCGGCGAAGAAGCCGGCGAGCCCTTCCTGGCCCAGCGCCGCGCGGTCGGAGACCGAGGAGACGTTGCCGGTCATATTGGCGGCGAAGAAGCCGACGGCATGAAATACTGCGGCGTTCAGGGCACCGGCCATGGCGGCGAGCCAGGCGGCCAGGCGGCGGTCATGATCAGGGCCGCGCGCGGCGCCCTCGCGGATCAGCATGCGGTTCGGTCCTGAACAGACAGGCACAGAGTTTCAGGCACAGGGCCTGGTGCGAGAGGGGGGATTCGAACCCCCATGACCAAAGGTCGGTCGATTTTGAGTCGACTGCGTCTACCGTTCCGCCACTCTCGCCCCGCGCGGAACATACAGCATCGGGCGGGCACGACCAGGGGGGAGAGGGCGCGAAGAAGGGGGTTTGCACTCCGATGGCGGCTTCGCTATACGGGGCGCCGCGCGATCCCGGATAGCTCAGTTGGTAGAGCAAGCGACTGTTAATCGCTCGGTCGTAGGTTCGAGTCCTACTCCGGGAGCCAATTCGG
>JAGWRU010000007.1 GCA_028869595.1 Rhodospirillales bacterium | reverse complement strand
TCCCGATATCCTGTTTCTCGACGAGCCGACGGCGGGTGTCGATGTCGGGCTGCGCCGCGATATGTGGGAGATCGTGCGCCGCCTGCGCGATCGCGGCGTAACCATCATCCTGACCACCCACTACATCGAGGAGGCCGAGGAGATGGCCGACCGCGTCGGCGTGATCGATCACGGCCGGCTGATGCTGGTGGAGGAAACCGCGACGCTGATGCGCAAGCTCGGCAAACGCCGGCTGAGCATCACGCTGCCGCAGCCGCTGGCCGCAGTGCCGGCCGCGCTCGCCGCCTGGCCGCTCCGCCTGGAAGCGGCCGGTGAGCGTCTGGTCTATGATTTCGACGCCAATGCCGCCGATACCGGCATGCCCCATCTGCTGCGCGCACTCGACGCCGCCGGCATCGAATACAAGGATCTCGAGACCAGCCGCAGCTCGCTCGAGGATATTTTCGTCGATCTGGTGGAGGGGCGGGCATGAGCGGCATCAATTTTCGCGGCATCTGGGCGATCTATCGCACCGAGATGGCGCGCACCCGGCGCACCATCTGGCAGAGCGTGGCAACCCCGGTGCTGACCACCGTGCTCTATTTCATCGTCTTCGGCGGCGCCATCGGCTCGCGCATGCAGAAGGTCGGCGGCGTCGGCTACGGCGCCTTCATCGTGCCCGGGCTGATCATGCTGACGCTGCTGACACAGGGCATCTCCAACGCCTCGATCGCGATCTATTTCCCGAAATTCACCAAGACGGTCTTCGAGCTGCTGTCGGCGCCGATCTCGTCGACCGAGGCGGTGATCGCCTATATCGGCGCGGCGGCGACCAAATCGGTGATGATCGGCCTGATCATCCTGGCCACCGCGACGCTGTTCGTGCCGGTGCAGATCCTCCATCCCGGCTGGATGGTGGCGTTTCTGCTGCTGACCGCGATCAGCTTCGGCCTGTTCGGCTTCATCATCGGCATCTGGGCCGAGAGTTTCGAGCAGTTGGCGATCATCCCGTCCCTTGTCGTCACGCCGCTGACTTTTCTGGGCGGCGCGTTCTATTCGATCGACATGCTGCCGCAGCCCTGGCGGACGGTCAGTCTGTTCAACCCGGTGGTTTATCTGATCAGCGGCTTTCGCTGGAGCTTCTATGGTGCGGGCGATGTCAGCGTCGCCACCAGCCTGGGTTTCGTGGTGGCCTTCATGGCGGTGTGCCTGGGGCTGCTCGCCTGGATCTTTCGCTCGGGCTACCGGTTGAAGGCGTAGGCGTGGCGATCTTGCTTTTTCCTTGCACCATTTCTATGTTGTGAAAAGAAAATGTGCATGGAGCGATCGGTATGAGCGCCGCTGTCAGCGATCTGGTCGAGACGCTGCGCGAACGCGGCGGTCTCAAGGGCTCCGACCTCGCCAATGTCGCGCAGGTGTCGCAAGCCACCGTGTCGCGCTGGGCGGCCGGCAAGGCGGCGCCGCATCCCAGGACGCAGCTTGTCATCTCCGATCTGCGCTATGTCGTCGACCGGCTGGCGGAATTCTACACGCCGGAGGAGACGCGGCTTTGGCTCTATGCCCGCCATCCGCTGCTCGACGGGGCGCGGGCGATCGATCTGATCCATGATGCGGCCACGGATCGCGTGCTCGCCGTGATCGACACGCTGGCGGATGCGAATTTCGCGTGATCGCAGGCGTGCCTGCCCGCGGCCATGAGCGGGAATTGCTGGATGCGCTGCAAGCCCTGCCGGCCGGCCCCTTCGCCGGCGATACCTGGCGGGTCGCGATCGTCGGGCGGGAAGCGCTGCGCGGCTCGGCGGCAGGCGGGCGCTGGAGCCCGCCGGGCGAGTTCGACGTGCTCTATACCAGCCTCTCGCGGGAAGGCGCGCTGGCGGAAATCGGCTATCGCCTGTCGCTGGAGCCGGTCTGGCCCAGCCGGATCGCCCATGCGCTGCATCGGATCCGCGCGCGCACCACGTATACGCTGCGCTTCGCCGATCTCGCCAGCCTCGCCCCGCTCGGGGTGGATGGCGCGCGCTATGGCGGGTTCGACTATGCCGCGACGCAGGCGATCGCAGCGGCGGCCTTCTTTCTCGATTTCGACGGGCTGATCGTACCCAGCGCGCGCAGCGTTGCGCATAATCTGGTGCTTTTTCTCGACAAGCTGGAGCCGGAAGCGGCGTTGCATGTGGCGGCGAGCGAGACGGTGGATTGGGTGGGCTGGCGGCGCGGCCGGCACGGAGCGCGCGGCCCGCGGCGATAGCGCGTGATCGTTGAAGGCGGAATCGCCGGAAACCTTGATCACGCGACCAAACAAAGATTTAGACTGTGATTAGCGAGCCAGGGTGAACCGGACATGGTCTAGCGCGCCGCCCGGGTGGCTATGCCCGCATCAGCCCGGTCATCGGCGCCACCCCGCGCGCCTCGGGGAATGCCGCATCCAGCGCCGCCGCCGGCAGGCCGAGATGCGCGCCCAGCACCCCCTTTGCCAGCCCCGCAAG
>JAGWRU010000116.1 GCA_028869595.1 Rhodospirillales bacterium | reverse complement strand
TCCTACGTGCGGCTCGGGCCGATCCTCGAGTCCATCGCCGCGCAGGTGGACGGCACGCCGTGCTGCACGCACGTGGGGCCGGACGCCGCCGGCCATTTCGTCAAGATGGTCCACAACGGCATCGAGTATGGAGTCATGGCGGCCTACGCGGAGGGGCTGAACGTCCTGCGGCACGCCAACGTCGGCAAGCAGCAGGACACCGTGGATGCGGAAACCGCGCCGGTTCGGGATCCCGAACTCTATCAATACGACTTCAATCTCGCCGATGTCGCCGAGGTCTGGCGCCGGGGCAGCGTGGTCTCCTCCTGGCTGCTCGATCTGTCGGCCAGCGCGCTGGCGGCGGATGGCGCGCTTGCGAAATTCTCCGGCCATGTCGACGATAGCGGCGAAGGCCGCTGGACGATCGAGGCAGCGATCGAGGAGGCGGTGCCCGCTGATGTGCTGGCTGCCGCCCTGTTCGTGCGGTTCCGCTCGCGCCAGGACCATACCTTCGCGGAAAAAATGCTCTCGGCGATGCGCTTCGCCTTTGGCGGGCATGTCGAAGGGGCGGGCACGCCGAAAGCCAGGGAATGACCGTTGCCGTCGTGATGGGCGTATCGGGGTCGGGCAAGACCACGATCGCCTCCGGCCTCGCCGCAAGGCTGGGCTGGCGCATGCTGGAAGGCGACAAGCTGCACCCGCCGGCCAATATCGCGAAAATGAGCGCCGGACACGCGCTCGAAGATACCGACCGCGCGCCCTGGCTCGCCGCCATCGCGACCGAGATCGATGCCTGGCGGACAGCCGGAATTTCCGGGGTGGTGGCCTGCTCGGCGCTCAAGCGCGCTTATCGCGACGTGCTGATCGGTGCGCGCGCCGACATGGTGCTGATCTATCTGCGCGGCAGCGAGCGGCTGATCGGCGCGCGTCTGGCCGCCCGCAAAGGCCATTTCATGCCGCCCGGCCTGCTTGCCAGCCAGTTCGCCGCGCTGGAGGAGCCGATGCCGGACGAACATCCGCTGGTCCAGCCGATCGAGGCGCCGCCCGAAACCATCATCGCGTCCCTCGCGGCAAGGCTTGCTCCCCCATTGGCGGCGCGCGCCGCGCGGGGCTAGTCTGGCGGCGTATCGACCCAGAAGATTCCGAGGAAACGCCATGTGGGAACCCAATCGCCGCTATCCGGACGAGGCTGTGCAGGCGCTGCATCCCAGCTTCAACGCCTACCGCCTGGCACTCGCCTCGGTGGAGCGGCTGTTCGATGACTGCCGCTGGTCGGAAGGCCCGGTCTGGTTCGGCGATGCCCGCGCCCTGCTGTGGAGCGACATCCCCAATAACCGCATCCTGAAATGGGATGAGGAAACCGGCGCGGTCGCGGCGTTTCGCAAACCGTCGAACAATGCCAACGGCAATACCCGTGATCGCCAGGGCAGGCTGGTGACCTGCGAGCATCTGACGCGGCGCGTCACCCGCACCGAATATGATGGCGCAATCACCGTGCTGATGGATGGGTTTGAGGGCAAGCGGCTGAATTCGCCGAACGATGTGGTGGTGAAATCGGACGGCACGGTGTGGTTCACCGATCCGATCTTCGGCATTCTCGGCCATTACGAGGGCGAGAAGGCGGAAAGCGAGATGGCGCCGGCGGTCTGGCGCGTCGATCCGGCGACGGGACGCGCGCGCAAAATGGCCGATGACATTGCCGGACCGAACGGGCTGGCATTTTCGCCCGATGAAAAGACGCTCTATGTCGTGGCCTCGCGGGAAGACCCGCATCGTACCATCCGTGCCTTCGATGTGGCCGAGGATGGCAGCCTGTCGCGCAACCGCGTGCTGATCGACAGCCAGGGCGGCTCGCCGGACGGGTTTCGCGTCGATATCGACGGCAATCTGTGGTGCGGCTGGGGGATGGGCGATCCGGCGTTGGACGGGGTGCGCGTCTTCAATCCGCAGGGCGAGGCGATCGGCCATATCGCCTTGCCGGAGCGCTGCGCCAATCTGTGTTTCGGCGGACGCCATCGCAACCGTCTGTTCATGGCGGCGAGCCATGGGCTCTATTCGCTTTACGTGAATACCCAGGGCGTGGCGGGCGGCTGAACCGTGGAATCCGTCGATTGCATCGTCGCCGGCGCCGGCGTGGTGGGGCTGGCCGTGGCGCGCGCCCTGGCGCTGGCCGGGCGGGAAGTGCTGGTGCTGGAGGCGGCGGAGGGGATCGGCACCGAGACCTCCTCGCGCAATTCCGAAGTGATCCATGCCGGCATCTATTATCCCGCCGGCAGCCTGATGGCGCGGTTCTGTGTCGCCGGCCGGCGGGCGCTGTACGCCTATTGCGATGAACGCGGCGTGCCGTACCGCAATTGCGGCAAGCTGATCGTCGCGACCAGTGCCGAGGAGGATGCGCGGCTTGCCGATATCAAGCGCCGGGCCGAGGCCAACGGTGTCGAAGGCATGCGCGTGCTCAGCCAGGCGGAGGCGGTGGCGCTGGAACCCAACCTGACCTGCACCAGCGCGCTGCTGTCACCGGCCACCGGCATCATCGACAGCCACGCCTATATGCTGGCCTTGCAGGGCGATGCGGAAAATGCCGGCGCCGTCTGCGTCTTTCACAGCCCGGTGGTGGGAGCGCGGGCGACGGGCGGGCGGATCGCGGTATCGGTCGGCGGTGAAGATCCGATGACGCTCGCCTGCAATCTGTTCGTCAATTCGGCCGGGCTGCACGCGCCTTCCCTGGCACGCCGCGTGATCGGCATGCCGGCCGACCGCATCCCGACCGCGTATTACGCCAAGGGCAATTACTTCACCCTGACCGGACGTTCGCCGTTTTCCCGTCTGATCTATCCGGTGCCGGTGCCGGGCGGGCTGGGCGTGCATCTGACCATCGATCTCGGCGGGCAGGCGCGCTTCGGCCCCGATGTGGAATGGGTGGACACGCTGGATTACAGCGTCGATCCGGCTCGGGCTTCGAGTTTCTACGCCGCCGTGCGCCGCTACTGGCCAGCGCTGCAGGATGGCCAGATCCAGCCCGGCTATGCCGGCATCCGCCCCAAGATCGTGCCCAAGGGCGCGCCGGCTCAGGATTTCGTGGTCCAGGGTCCGCAAAGCCATGGCGTGCCCGGGCTGATCAACCTGTTCGGCATCGAAAGCCCGGGCCTGACCGCCTCGCTGGCGATTGCCGCGCATGTGCGCGACGTCAGCGAGACGGGTTGAGGCCAGGCCTTGTTGAGCGCGGCTCTCTGGCGCGCGAAACAAGGCATGCGCGCCGGGTTGGCGGTACGGCGGCGCGCGACAACGACCATTCACACTGGCTTCCAGTTGCGATCCACCGCGACATCGATCAGCAGCGGACCCTCGGCGTGCAATCCGGCCTGCAGCATGGCGCGGAATTCCGCCAGCGTGCCAGCCCGCTGCGCCGCCACGCCCAGCCCGTGCGCCACCTGCACGTAATCGATGCGCGGCTCGGTCAGGTCCATGCCGACATAAAGATCGTGCTGCGCGGCGAGTGCCTGCATCGCATGGGTGCGCTGCTTGAGGATGCGGTACGAGGCATTGTTGATGATCACGAAGACCATCGACAGCTTCTCATGCGCCGCCGTCCACAGCGCCTGGATCGTGTACATCGCGCTGCCATCGCCGACCAGCGCCACCACCGGGCGATCGGGCAGAGCCAGCTTGGCGCCGATCGCCGCTGGCAGGCCCCAGCCGATGCCGCCGCCGCGCAGGCCGAAAAAACTCTGCGCATCGTCGCTGGCCAGCAATCGGCGCAGCCCCGTGCCGGAGGAGACGGTTTCGTCGATCACCACCGCATCGGCGGGCAGAGTCTGACCGATCGCGTGCATCAGCGCCAGCGGGTCGATCGGGCTGCGATCGGCGGCGGCCAGCGCGCGGGCGCGTAGCGCGGCAAGGCTTGCCGCGGTTTCGGCGGCCAGGCGGGCGCGGCGGTCGGCTGCGCGGGCGGCGCCGGCTTCGCCCTGGGCGGCACGCACCGCCTGTGTCAGTTCCGGCAGGCTGGCGCTCGGATCGCCCAGCAGGGCCACGTCTTCGGCGAAATTCTTGCCGAGTTCCCAGGGATCGGTGTCGAGATGCACGATCTTCATCCCCTCGGGCACGCTCTCGACCGTGCCGGGCAAAGACAGGGTGAACAGATCGCCGCCGATGGAGATCAGCAGGTCGTGCTCGGCGAGCATTGTCCGGATCGTCCCGGGCAGGCGCACCACCGCGCCGCGATAAAGCGGATGGGAAGAGGGAAACATCGCCCGGCTCGCCATGCCCTCGTCATAGACCGGCGCGCCGATGGCATCCGCAAGGGCTGCCAGCTCGGCAAGCGCGCCGCTTTGCGCCACCGCGTCGCCGGCGATGATGATCGGGCGTTCGGCGCGCGCGATCAGCGCGGCCGCCTGGGCAATGGCGGCGGCATCGGCGCGCATGCCGCTTGCCACCCGGGTTGGCGCGCCGAGATCGAGATCGCCGCTTTCGGTCAGCACATCGCCCGGCAGAGAGAGAAAGACCGGCCCCATCGGCGGGGCGAGCGCGGTCTTGGCGGCGCGATGGATGGCGCGCGGCAGATCCTCCACCCGCCGCACCTCGGCCGACCATTTCACGAAGGGCCGCGCAATGGCGGGCAGATCGGCCCAGAGCAGCGGCTCGGTCAGGTTGAAGCGCTGATCGTGCTGGCCGGCGGTGACCAGGATCGGCGAGCCTGCCTTCTGCGCGTCGTACAGCATACCCAGGGCATTCCCCAGGCCCGGCGCGACATGCAGATTGGCCACCGCCAGCTTGCCGGATGCCTGGGCATAGCCGTCCGCCATGGCCATCACCGGCGCTTCCTGCAAGGCCAGCACGTAGCGCAGCGCGTGATCGCCGGCGAGCGCATCCATCAGCGGCAATTCCGTGGTGCCGGGATTGCCGAACATCAGATCGACGCCTTCCTGGCGCAGTAATTCAAGCAGCGCCGTCTTGCCTGCCATCATCGCCATGGCCCGTTCCCCCGTGCGGTTGGTGCCAGTCTGGCGCGGCGGGGGGATCGCCTCAAGTCCAGGGGGCCACGCTGTACTTCCCTTGCGGGATCAAAATGGGCAGAGTACCTGCGGCTCTACGCCACAAAAACAAAAGCGAAGAACACAGGGAGACGTTGCAATGGTGAAACTGACACGCCGTACGGCGCTGGCGGGCATGGCCGCCGCACCGGTGCTTGCCATGCCTGCCATCGTCCAGGCGGCCGGGTCGAAGACCATCAAGATCGGCCTGGTCTCCGATCTCAGCGGGCCGTACCGCGATGTCGGCGGGATCGGCAACAAGGTGGCCGTGGAAATGGCGATCGCCGATTTCGGCGGCTCGGTGCTCGGCCGCAAGATCGAGATCCTGCAGGGCGACTGCCTCAACAAGCCCGATGTCGCCGCCGGCCTGGCGCGGCGCTGGATCGACACGGATCATGTCGATGTGCTGGCTGATGGCGCGGCGAGTTCCTCCGGCCTGGGCGTGCAGCAGATCTCACGCGAGAAGAAGGTGCCGTACCTGATCACCGGGCCGGCTTCGTCGGATTTCACCGGCAAATTCTGCTCCCCCTATTCCACCCATTGGGCCTACGACACCTATGCGCTGGCCCATGTGACGGGCGGGGCGATGACCAAGGCGGGCGGCAATACCTGGTATTTCATCACCGCCGATTACGCCTTCGGCTACGCGCTGGAGCGCGATACCATCACGGCGGTGGAAGCGGCCGGCGGCAAGGTACTGGGCAAGGTGCGCGCGCCGCTGGGCACGCCCGATTTCTCCTCCTTCCTGGTGCAGGCCCGGGCCTCGAAGGCGAAGGTGGTGGGGCTCGCCAATGCCGGTACCGATACGCAGAACTGTATCAAGCAGGCGGCCGAATTCGGCATCACCCAGGGCGGGCAGAAACTCGCGACGCTGCTGATCCAGATCACCGATATCAATTCGCTGGGCCAGAAAATCTGCCAGGGCCTGACCTTCACCGACAGCTTCTACTGGGCGATGACGCCGAAGACGATTGCCTGGTCGAAGCGCTATATGGCCAAGATGAAGACCCCGCCCGGTCTGCTGCATGCCGGCAATTATGCCGCCACGCTGCACTGGCTGCAGGCGGTGAAGGCGGTGGGCACCACCGAGGGCGACAAGGTCGTGCCGCAGATGAAGGCGACCCTGGTCAATGATTTCTACAATCACAACGTGAAGATCCGCGAAGACGGGCGGGTGCTGCACGAGATGTATCTGTGGGAAGTGAAGCCGGTGGCCGAGGCGAAGTTCAAATACGATTTCTGCAAGAACATCGCCAGCGTGCCGGGCGATCAGGCCTACCGCCCGATGTCGGAAGGGCATTGCCCGTTTATCAAAGCGTAGCCGGGCATCAAAGCCGGAACTCCAAGGGCCGGACCCGGCAAGGTCCGGCCCTTTTCGCATCAGCCAGCCAGCAGATGCGCCATGATCCGATCCCGCGACAGCGGCATGTCGCGGATGCGGCTGCCCAGCGCATGTGCCACCGCATTGCCGATCGCCGCCGCGGTCGGCGCGATGGTGCATTCGCCCATGCCGAGCGAGGGCTCGTCATCGGCTTCGATCAGCGCGATGTCGATCGGTGGCACTTCGGAAAAGCGCAGGATCGGATAGCTCTCCCAATCGAGGGAGGTGATGCCCTCCGGCCCGATCCGCACCTGCTCCTTCAGCGTGAAACTCGCGGCCTGGACGATGCCGCCTTCCAACTGGTTGCGCCCGCCATCGGGGTTGATCACCAGCCCGGCATCGGCGACGCACCAGATATGGCGGAGCCGTACCTCCTGATCCACTTCCAGCGCCACCGCGACGGCGGCATAGGCGGCGCGGTTCTTGTAGCGCGCCCAGGCAAGCCCCAGCCCGCTGCCCTGGCCGCCTGGCCCGCGTGTCGCCCAGTCGCAGCGCAGCGCCAGCGTCTCCAGCAGGCGCCGGGCGCGTGGATCGGTTATCAGTGCCAGACGATACGCGAGCGGATCGGTGCCGGCGGCCTCGGCCAGCTCGTCCATGAAACACTCGATGGCGAAGACATTGGGCAGGGCGCCGAGGCCACGCAGGGCGGAGGTGCGCACCGGCGGGCGCCGCACCAGATGGTGCAAAATGCGATGCGTCGGCAGATCATAAAGCGGGATGGCATTGCGGGTGCCGCCGCCGCCCGCCGCCTCCGGCGGGTCGGAGGCACGCGGCGCAGGGGGCGGGGTGGGCAGTGCCTCATGCGCCAGCATATTGCCGCCCGAACTGGGGCGCTGGACATGCGAGGCCGACCAAATCTCCGTGCTCCAGTCGATCGGTTTACCGGCCGCGTCGAGCGCAGCGCTGATGCTGACGCGCATGGCCGGGCCGAGCGGTTCGAAGCCGAATTCCTCCTCCCGCCGCCATTGCACGCGCACCGGCACATCGGGCTGCGCGCGGGCGATCAATGCGGCATCCAGTGCCACGTCGTCGGCACCGTTATGACCGTAGCAGCCGGCGCCCTGGACGTGATGCACCACGATCTCCTCCGCCCGCATGCCCAGCACGGCGGCGATCGCAGCACGCAGCGGATAGACACCCTGGGTATGCGACCAGAGTTCCAGCACCCCGTTGCGCAGCCAGGCCAGCGCGCAGGACGGCGCCATCGCAGCATGGGCGATATAGGGGCGGGAATAGGTGGCGCGCAGCACGCGGCCCGGCGGCGGGGCCGCGTCACTGCCGAAACGCCGATCCTCGCATTCCTGGCTGGGCAGCCAGGCTGCCTCCTCCGCGCCGGGTGGGTTCGCGCTGCCGCCCTCCCAGCGGAGATGCGGCCCGGCGGCGGCGGCGGCGTATTGCACCGCTTCTTCCCGCGTGCCCAGCAGGGCGACGAAATCGCCGATGCGCAGGATCTCGATCTCACCCTTGGCGGCGCGCCGGATCGCCGCCTCGTCCAGGGCTGCCAGCCTGGCCTCCCGCGATGGCTGGCGCAGGATGCGGGCATGGCGCATGCCGGGCAGCACCATGTCGTGGATGAAGGCGGCACCGCTGATCTTGGCCGGCAGGTCGCGCCTGGGTGCGGCATGGCCAACCACGCGATAGGCGCTGCGCGGCTTGGTGGCGGCGGTGCCGGTGGCCGGCGCGGTCAGGTCGATTTCCTGCGCGCAGGACCAGTAATCCTGCCCCAGCGGCGTACCCGCCCGGTGAAAGGCGCCGTCCTGCACCGCGATCTCCGCCGGGGCGCAATTCAGCCGCCGGGCGAGATGGTCGACGAAGCGGGCCCGCACCTCCGCACTGACCGCGCGCACCGCGCTGCCCGAGGCTTCGATGGAGCGCGAGGAGGTGGTCTGGCCTTCATCCGGCGCCGCTTCGGTGTCGCCGGCCAGCACATCGATGCGGTCGAGCGGGATATCGAGCTCCTCGGCGGCAATCTGGGCGATCGCGGTGGGCGCGCCTTGACCCAGCTCCACCTTGCCGATGGCAAGGCGCAGGCGGCGGTCGCTGCCGAAGCGCAGCCAGCGATCGGGATGGGGATTGTTGCGCAGGCTTTCGGGCAGGGTCTCGCTCATTGGGCGGCCTCCTGGCGCAGGGTTGCGGCGGCCCGGGCGATGGCGCGCAGGATGCGCGGCTGCGCGCCGCAGCGGCAGAGATGGCCATCGAGGGCGGCGACGATTTCCGCACGCTCCGGCGATGGATTGGCGGCCAGCAGCGCGGCGGCGGAGATCAGAATGCCGGACAGGCAATAGCCGCATTGCCCGGCCTGCTCTTCGAGGAAGGCGGCCAGCAGCGCATGCCCGGCCAGACCTTCGATGGTGGTGACGGCGCGTCCCTCCAGCGTCGCGATGTCGCGCGTGCAGGCATGCACCGGCGTGCCATCGACCAGCACCATGCAGGCGCCGCATTGTTCCAGCCCGCAGCCATAGCGGCTGCCTTTGAGATCGAGCTGGTTGCGCAACACCTCCAGCAAGCTGGTTCCGGGGGCTGCGCCGATGCGCATCGCCGCCCCGTTGACCGTGCAGGCAATCTCCCTGTCCATCGCCGCCGCCTTTCTTTTTCTTTCTCGCCGGCTTGCACCGGTTGCGTTCCCGACCGACCATGCGCCGGGTCGGAGGAAACATCATGAACCTGTACAAGCTTCTGCAAAAGCGTCTGGTCGATGGCCGCCCGGTGCGGGTCGGGCTGATCGGCGCGGGCAAGTTCGGCTCGATGTTCCTGTCGCAGGTGCCGACCACGCCGGGGATCGAGGTGGCGATGATCGCCGATCTCTCCCCCGCCCGCGCCCGCGCCGCCTGCCAGGGGGTGGGCTGGGATGCCGCGCGGGTAGAGGCGGTGCGTTTCACCGAGGATGCGATGGCGATGATCGCCGATCCGGCGGTCGAGGTGGTGGTGGAAGCGACCGGCCACGCCATTGCCGGCATCGCGCATGCCCGCTGCGCGATTGCCGAGGGCAAGCATATCGTCATGGTCAATGTCGAAGCCGATGTGCTGGCCGGGCCCCTGCTGGCGCGCGAGGCCCGCCGGGCCGGCGTAGTCTATAGCATGGCCTATGGCGATCAGCCGGCCCTGGTGTGCGAAATGGTCGATTGGGCGCGGGCCTGCGGGTTCGAGGTGATCGCCGCCGGCAAGGGCACGAAATACCTGCCGGAATATCACGCCTCCACCCCCGATACGGTTTGGGGGTTTTACGGGTTGAGCCCGGAGCAGGCGAAGGCCGGCGGGATGAACCCGCAAATGTTCAATTCCTTTCTGGACGGCACCAAATCCGGCATCGAGATGGCGGCGATCGCCAATGCCACCGGGCTGGGCGTGCCGCCCGAGGGGCTGGCGTTTCCGCCCTGCGGCACGCAGGAGATGGCGCGCATGCTGCGCCCGGGCAATGCCGCGCCCGGCGGCGGGGCGCTGGCAATGCGCGGGCAGGTGGAGGTTGTCTCCTCCCTGCATCGCGACGGCACTCAGGTGGCGAATGATCTGCGCTGGGGCGTCTATGTCGTGTTCGAGGCGCCGAACGATTATGCCGCGCGCTGCTTTTCCGAATACGGCGTGCTGACCGACATATCGGGGCGGGTTACGGCGCTGTACCGCCCATTCCACCTGATCGGGCTGGAGCTGAACGTCTCCATCCTGTCGGCCGCCTTGCGGGCCGAGCCGACCGGGGCGGCGGAGGCGTTTCGCGGCGACGTGGTGGCCACCGCCAAGCGCGCGCTGAAAGCCGGGGAAATGCTGGACGGCGAAGGCGGCGCCTGCGTCTGGGGCAAGCTGATGCCGGCCGAACGCAGCCTGGCGCTGGGTGGATTGCCGATCGGCCTGGCCAGCCGGGTCCCCTTGATCCGCGATGTCGCCGAAGGCGCACCGGTCACCTGGGCCGATGTGCGCATCGACGAAAGCGATGCTGCCTATCGCTACCGACGGGAAATGGAGCGGGCCTTCGCCGGCTGATCGCCCGCCCGCGCAAGCGATGCGGCGTGTGACGGCATTGTTACGCGCAGGATTATTTTGATGTGGTTTTTGCCGATCCGGAGCGCTTATACCGGTTGGTGAAGCCGCAGGCTTCGAACCGGAAAAATCCCCGCACGTTGCCGAAGCGTATCGATAGGCCAGGGGAATGGAGGCGACGCAGTCGACGCGGATGCGCTGTCCGCAGCACGCGGTTTGGCGATACGCGATTTCCGCAGATACGCGATTTTCGACAGAAACGACCCGTCCAGGGAGCATCGGTTGAAAACTCCGCCAGCACAGGATCCAAATATCGGCTCAGGGGATTGGGCGCGGCGCGTCTCGGGTGGTGTGTGGGGTGCCGGGTGCCGAATTGCCGGAATGGCACTTCTGTTGCCGCTATGCGGATGCAAGGGCGTGCTCGATCCGCAAGGGCCGGTCGGGATGTCCGAACGGCTGATCCTGTTCGATGCACTGGCCATCATGCTGGTGATCGCGGTGCCGACCATTGCCGCCACCTTCGCCTTTGCGTGGTGGTTTCGTGCCTCCAACCCCCGGGCACAGTATCGCCCGGACTGGGCCTTCTCCGGCACGCTGGAACTGATCGTCTGGGCCATTCCGGCGCTGGTGGTGACGTTTCTGGGCGGCATCGCCTGGTTCGGCGCGCACGCGCTCGACCCGTATAAACCGCTGCCCTCGCCGCGGAAGCCGGTCGAGGTCGAGGTGGTCTCGCTCGACTGGAAATGGCTGTTCATCTACCCGCAGGCCGGCATCGCCACGGTTAATCATCTGGTCATTCCGGTCGGCCGGCCGGTGCATTTCCGACTGACCTCCTCAGGCGTGATGAACAGTTTCTTCGTGCCGCAGCTCGGCGGGCAGATCTACACCATGGCCGGCATGACCTCGCAACTGAGCCTTCAGGCCGATCATGAAGGGGAATATCGCGGCCTTTCGGCGCAGTTCAGCGGCCAGGGCTTCGCCGACATGCATTTCACCGTGCGCGCTCTGCCGGCGGATGGCTATGCGCACTGGCTCGCGACGGCGAAATCCTCCGCCACGACGCTCGACCGCGCCGCCTATATCACGCTTGCCACGCCCAGCCTGCACGCGCCGCCCGCCACCTATGGCGCAGTTGCCGCGCATCTGTTTCAGGGGATCGTGGCGGAGAAATTTCCGGTACCGGCGATGATCGGCGGCCAGGGCGGGCTGGATATCGGACCCAGGACAGGGAAGCAGCAGTGATGCTCGGCAAACTGAGCTGGTCCTCCATCCCGTTCGATCAGCCGATTCCGATGGCGGCGTCGTTGATGATGGTCCTGGTTATTCTGGGCATTCTTGTCTGGATCACCGTCAAGGGACATTGGCCCTATCTTTGGCGTGAGTGGATCACCTCGGTCGATCACAAACGCATCGGGGTGATGTACTGCCTGTTGGCGATGGTGATGCTGCTGCGCGGCTTCGTCGATGCGCTGATGATGCGCAGCCAGCAGGCGCTGGCCTATCGCGGCCCGGGCTATCTGCCGCCCGAGCATTTCGACCAGATCTTCACCGCCCATGGTACGATCATGATCTTCATGGTCGCCATGCCCTTTGTCATCGGGCTGATGAATTTCGCCGTGCCGCTGCAGCTTGGCGTGCGCGACGTGGCCTTCCCGACCTTTAATTCGGTGAGCTTCTGGCTGACCGCCTCCGCCGCGCTGCTGATCAACATGTCTCTGCTGATCGGCGAATTCGCGCAGACCGGATGGCTGGTCTATCCGCCATTATCGGAGCTGCGCTTTTCCCCCGGTGTCGGGGTCGATTATTATCTCTGGGCGATCCAGATCTCCGGTGTCGGGACATTGCTGACCGGGGTCAATTTCGTCACCACCATTCTGAAAGTGCGCGCGCCCGGCATGACACTGACGCGCATGCCGATCTTCTGCTGGACGGCGCTGGCCGCCAGCCTGCTGATCGTCGCCGCCTTTCCGATCCTGACCGCAACCCTCGGGATGCTGCTGCTCGATCGCTATCTCGGCTTTCACTTCTTCACGGTGAGCGCCGGGGGCAACCCGATGATGTATATCAACCTCGTCTGGGCCTGGGGACATCCGGAGGTCTATATCCTGATCCTGCCGGCCTTCGGGGTGTTTTCCGAGGTCGTCTCCACCTTCTCCGGCAAGCCGCTGTTCGGCTATCGCTCGATGATCGTCGCGACGATGGCGATCTGCGTGCTGTCCTTCTTCGTCTGGCTGCATCATTTCTTCACCATGGGCGCGGGTGCCGACGTCAACGGCTTCTTCGGCGTCATGACGATGATCATCGCGGTGCCCACCGGGGTGAAGATCTTCAACTGGCTGTTCACCATGTGGGGCGGACGGCTGCGCTTCCACGTGCCGCTGCTATGGACGATCGCCTTCATGGCGACCTTCACCATCGGCGGCATGACCGGCGTGCTGCTGGCCATTCCGCCGGCTGATTTCGTGCTGCACAATTCGCTGTTCCTGGTGGCGCATTTCCACAATGTGCTGATCGGCGGCCTGCTGTTCGGCTGCTTTGCGGGCTATACCTACTGGTTCCCCAAGGCGTTCGGCTTCATGCTCGATGAATGGTGGGGCAAGGCTGCCTTCTGGTTCTGGGTGATCGGTTTCTACGTCGCCTTCATGCCGCTTTACGTGCTCGGGCTGGAGGGTATGACGCGGCGCATGCAGCATTACGATGTCGCCGAATGGCATCCCTGGCTGATCGTCGCCGCGGTCGGTGCGCTACTTATTCTCTGCGGTATTCTCTGTCAGATTACGCAGATCGTCGTGTCCATCCGCCGGCGGGAGGCGCTGCGCGACCGTACCGGCGATCCCTGGGACGGACGCACCCTGGAATGGATCACCGGCTCTCCGCCGCCGGCCTATAATTTCGCCGTCCTGCCCAATGTGGAGGGGGAGGAAGCCTATTGGGGCATGAAGCAGAAGGCGCTGGAGCAGCGTCGCCTGACCGCATTGCCCGATTATCAGCCGATCGAATTGCCGGCCAACAGCCCGACTGGCTTTGTCGCCGGCTTCTTCGCGGTGGTCACTGGCTTTGCCCTGATCTGGCATATCTGGTGGATGGTGCTGCTCGGCATGCTGGGCGCCTTCGCGGTTTTCGTGGCTTTCGCATGGCGCGATCACGCCGAATACGAAATGTCGGCCGAGGAGGTGGCGCGGATCGATCATGAGCGCCGCGCCGCGCGCATGGCGTTGGTCCAGGGGCTGGAGCCCGGTATCTTCGCGGTGCCCTATGCCGGCCCGCCGTCGCATGATCCGCACAAGCTCGGCCTCCGCGCGCCCGCCGATCTCGGCTTTAAGGGCCCGGCCTCCAAGCGGATCATCACCGCCTATGGGTTCTGGATATTCCTGTTGTCGGATTTCGTGCTGTTTTCCGGCTTCTATGCGTCTTACGCGGTGCTGTCGCACGCGACAGCGGGTGGGCCGACCCAGACCCAGCTTTTCGTGCTACGCAATGTCGCCTTCGAGACCGGATTTCTGCTGCTCTCCAGCGTCGCCTGCGGCATGGCGACGATTGCCAGCAACGTGCGCAACATGCTGTGGACGCAGGTTTTCTATCTGCTGACCGGGTTGCTCGGGCTGGGCTTTCTGTTCCTCGAAGGCCGGGAATTCGCGCATATGCTGCTGATCGAAGGGGCGGGGCCGCAGCGCAGCGCCTTCCTGTCGGCCTTCTTCGCTTTGGTCGGCCTGCATGGCGCGCATGTGACGCTCGGGCTGCTCTGGCTCGGCACGATGATGGCGCAGTTCTGGGCCAAGGGCTTCCGTCCGGAGATCATGCGCCGCGGACTGTGTTTTGCCCTGTTCTGGCACGCCCTCGACATCATCTGGGTCGGCATCTTCACGAATGTCTATCTGCTGGGAACAAGCCCATGAGCATGCATGAGGGGATCGTGCCGGAGGAGCATGAAGCCGGCACCTACGATATCGTCAGCGCCGTCCGCAATTATCTGATCGGCTTCGTGCTGGCCGCCGCACTGACGGTCGGATCGTTCTGGGTGGCAAGCAGCACCGGTCTGGTCTACCAGCCCGGCATTCCGATGGCGCTGGCCGCCTTCGCGATCGCCCAGATGGGCGTGCATCTTGCCTTCTTTCTGCATATCACGACCGGTCCGGACAATATCAACAACGTCCTGGCGCTCGCCTTCGGGGTGCTGATCGTCGGTATCGTCATCGTCGGATCGCTGTGGATCATGTACCACCTCAACGCCAATATGGGCGTCCCGGGCGAATTGATGGATTTGCACATGCAGCCGTAAGGCGAGCCGTCGCGCCGCGCTATCCCGCGCGGCCCAGCCAGCGCGGCGTGCGACGGCAATACTGCGCCCAGACAGCGCCGAACCGGGCGGCGAGATGCGCTTCTTCCCGCCGGATGGCGAGGCGATCGACCAGGATCGCCGCAACCAGACCGAAAACGATCACCCAGGGCGCGGCAAAAGCCACGCCCAGACCGATCATCGCGATCGTGTTGCCGACATAGATCGGGTTGCGCGTGAAGCGGAACGGCCCGTGCGTGATCAGCCGCGTTGCCGCACGATGCGGCAGGATGGTCGTGCGCGCGCCATGCAGCGTGGCCACCGCCCAGAGGTCGCATGCCACGCCAAGGAGGGTGAGCGCGCCACCCGCCGCGCGCACCGCCCATGGCAGTGCGATGGCCAGCGGGATCAGTCGCTCGGCGAGGATGGCCAGCAGAATGGCCGCGCCATACAGCATTGGCGGCCAGGGCAGGACGTTGGGCCGCGCAGCGGGGTTGGAGGACATGGCACGCAGGATCGCGGCGAAACGCCGCTCAGTCCAGCATTACCGGGCGGGCCAGGGCGCCGCGATACCAGTAAGCGGACGCATCAGCCGGCGCATGCGGCAGGGTGCAGCCGGCATAGCTGCCATCGGCGAAATGGAACAGGCGGCGATGATCGGCCAGTTCGGTCCATTCGGCGCCGGTCTGATGATAGTGAAACTGCACCGCGCGCCGGCGCAGCGCCGATGCATTGGGCGCGGTGTAGTGGTGCAGCAGGGAATGGAACAGCAGCGCATCGCCCGGCTGCATCTCCACCGCCACACGCCGATCGGCCTGCACGGCGGTCGGGATGATGCGGCAGCGATTGAAATCGTTTTCGTGGCGATGCGCCACCGGCCCACCGAGATGGGAGCCGGGGATCACCTCCATGCAGCCATTTTCGCGCAAGGCCGGATCGAGCGCGATCCAGACCCCTGCGATCAGCGCGGGATCGCTGACCCGGAAATAGGCGGCATCCTGATGCCAGGGCTTTTCCGAGCCGATATGCGCCGGCTTGACCAGCGCCATTTCCTGAAACAGCACCCGCCCGGTGCCCAGGATCTGATCCAGCGCGCCGTGCAACTGCCGATGCATCGCCACCTGGCGCAGCGCCGGCGCGGCGTCGACGAAATCCATGTATTTGCGGATCGCCCCCTCCCGCGCCTCCGGCGCCAGTGCTGCCGGATCGATGCCTTTTTCGTACATCAGCCTGGTCTCGCCCGGTTCGATGCGCCCGGAAGCCAGATCGGACAGGGCGGCGCAGGCCGCGCCGATCTCGGCGGCGGTCAGCAGACCACGCAGCACCACGTAGCCCTGGCGGCGATATTGAATGATCTCGTCCGCCGAGAGCGGGGCGGCGATCCGATGTGCGACGTGGTTCATGGCGTTTCCCCGGGTGGTTGCGATTGACGCGTCTTTCGCCCTGATCCAGCGTGCCATTCTTTGGCGCGGGGGGCAAAATCATGGAATCCGGCTATACGGTCGGCGATCTGGTCGCCGAATTCCTGATCCAATGCGGTGTGCAGACGGTATTCGGCATCGCCTCGGTTCATAATATTCCGATGCTGGACGGGATCGGCCGGCGCAATGCGCCGCGCTTCGTGATGGCGCGCGGCGAGCTGGGCGGCACGCATATGGCCGATGGCTATGCCCGCGCCGGCCAGAGGTTGGGGGTGATGTTCAGCAGCACCGGCCCGGGCGCTGCCAATGCGGTGGGGGGGCTGATCGAGGCGCGCTTCGCCTCCAGCCCGGTACTGCACATCACCGGCCAGACCGCGACGAAATTCGCCGATCGGGAGATGGGCACGGTACATGATCCGGTCGATCAGCTCGGCATGCTGCGCAGCGTCTGCAAGGCCGCCTACCGCATCCGCAGCCCGCATCAGGCGCTGGGCATCCTGACCGGCGCGGCGGCGGAGGCGCTGTCGGCGCCGATGGGCCCGGTCAGCGTGGAAGTGCCGATCGACATCCAGCGCGCGCCGATCCCGCGTCCGGCCGGGCTCGATCATCTGGTACTGCCGGTTGCTGCCCCGCCAGTGGCGCCGGATGCCGCCATCGCCGCGCTGGTGACGAAAATCGCCGCGGCGCGCCGGCCGATGCTGTGGCTGGGCGCCGGCGCACGCGGGGCGGCAGCCGAAATCGCGGCCCTGGTGGCGCGCGGCTTCGGCGTGGTCAATAGTTTCGCCGGGCGCGGCATCCTGCCCGAGGATCATCCGATGAGCCTGGGCGCGCTGCACGGCATGGGCCTGGAGGCGGTGCAGGAATTCTACCGCGACGTCGATCTGCTGCTGGTGGTGGGCGCCAGGCTGCGCGGCCAGGAGACCGGAGATTTCGCCCTGAAGCTGCCGGAGAATCTGGTCCAGATCGACATCGACCCGATGGCCGACGGGCGCACCTATGCCAATTCCCTGTTCGTCTGCGGCGAGGCGAAAGCAACGCTTGCCGCCGTGCTGGCAAGGCTCGACGACACGGCCCGTGCCGAGCCTGGCTTTGCTGCCGCCTTCACCGCGATGCGCGATGCCGCGCGGGCATCCTTCATCGCCTCGCTTGGCGCCTATGGCAGTTTTTCCGCCCAGCTGCGCGCGGTGATGCCGCGCGATGCGATCTGGGCGCGCGATATCACTCAGAATCACACGACCTGGGGCAACCGGCTGTTTCCGCTCTATCATCCCAGCCAGAATATCTATCCGGTGGGGGCGGGGATCGGCCAGGGTCTGTCGCTCGGCATCGGTGCCGCGCTGGGCGGCGGCGGGCGCAAGACGGTGGTGATGACGGGCGATGGCGGCTTCTTTCTCAATATGGGCGAGTTGTGGACCATCGTGCAGGAGCAGCTCGATCTCGTCGTGCTGGTGATGAATGATCGCGGCTACGGGGTGATCAAGCGCATCCAGGAATCGACCCAGCACGGGCGGCGCTTCTATGCCGATCTACAGGCGCCGGCGCTGGAAGGGGTGGCGCGGATTGCCGGCATGCCCTTCTTCCGCGTGACGCAGGCCGAGGCATTCGGCGAAACCATGGCCCGAACGCTGGCGATTACCGGGCCGAGCATGGTCGAGGTCGATATGCATCAGGTTGGCGAATTTCCCGCCTATTACCCGTTCAACCAGCGCCCGGCCTGAGATGCGTCCGCTATTCGGCATCGTCCTGCTGCTGGCCATCGCCTTTGCCTGTAGCGAGGATCGTCGGCGCATTCCCTGGCGCACCGTCATCAGCGGCATCGTGCTGCAATGGGGGCTGGCGCTGCTGCTGCTGCGCCTGCCCCTGGCCCGGGCGCTGGTGCTGCGCCTGAACGGGGTCACGACGGCGCTGCAGGATGCAACGGATGCCGGCACACGCTTCGTGTTCGGCTATCTGGCCGGCGGGCCGACGCCGTTTCAGGTCGTCCACCCCGAGGCAGGCTTCGTGCTGGCGCTGCAGGCCATGCCGCTGGTGCTGAGCATCAGCGCGCTGGCCTCGCTGCTGTTTTACTGGGGGATCCTGCAGCGTATCACCGCGCTGTTCGCCGCCCTGCTGCGCCGCACGATGGGGATCGGCGGACCGCTCGCGCTGGGGGCAGCGGTGCATGTCTTTGTCGGCATGATCGAAGCGCCGCTGCTGATCCGCCCCTGGCTGACGCGGCTGCAGCGCGGGGAATTATTCGCCCTGATGGCGGTCGGCATGGCCGGCGTCGCCGGCACGGTGATGGTGATCTATGCCGGGTTTCTGGCCGATCTGGTGCCCGGCGCGCTGGGCCATATCCTGATCGCCTCGGTGATTTCCACCCCGGCCGGGCTTGCCATGGCGGCCCTGATGGTGCCCTTCGATCCCGACCCCGCGCCGGGCGGCACCTTGGTGCTGCCCGATCCGCCGCACGGCGCCATCGACGCGCTGGTGAAAGGCACGATGGAGGGAATCCCGGTGCTGGCCGGGATTCTCGCCTTGCTGCTGGTGGCGGTGGCGCTGGTGCATCTGATCGACGCTCTCATGGCGCTGATCGGGCCGGTGGCCGGTGCGCCGATATCGCTGGTGCGGATATTCGCCCTGCCGTTTCGCCCGCTGCTGTGGCTGCTCGGCCTGTCGTGGCGGGAAAGCGCGGCGGCGGCGCAGTTGATGGCGACCAAGACGGTGCTCAATGAATTCGTCGCCTATCTGCATCTGGCGGCGCTGCCGGCGGCGAGTTTCGATCCGCGCGGGCGGCTGATCATGCTGTATGCGCTGTGCGGCTTCGCCAATTTCGGCAGCCTGGGCATCATGATCGGCGGCATGGGCGCGATGGTGCCAGAACGGCGCGGGGAAATCGTCGGGCTCGGGCTGCGCGCGATTCTGGCCGGCACGCTGGCCACCCTGTCCTCGGGCGCGGTGGCGGGGCTGCTGGGTTGATCAAGCCGCCCCGGCAAGGCTGAATGGGGCGATCAAGGGAAGGAGCGAGTGATGGATTGGAGCAGGCGGCGGGAGGCGTTCCGTGCGGTGCTGGCTGGCAGCGCATGCGTGCATCCGGGTTCGGTGCATGATCCGATCTCGGCGCGCATCGCCGAGGAACTGGGCTTCGAAGTGGGGATGTTCGCCGGCTCCATCGCCTCCTTCACCGTGCTGGGCGCGCCCGATGTGATCGTGCTGACCCTGTCGGAATTCGCTGCCCAGGCGCTGCGCATCAATCGCGCGGTCGCCGATCTGCCGCTGCTGGTCGATGCCGATCACGGCTATGGCAATGCGTTGAACGTGATGCGCACGGTCGAGGAGCTGGAGATCGCGGGCGTCGCCGGCATGTCGATCGAGGATACCGCCCTGCCGCGCGTCTTCGGCGAAAAAGGCGCCAGCCTGCTGTCGCTGGAGGAGGGGGTGGGCAAGATGCGCGCCGCCCTGGCCGCGCGCCAGGATCGCCGGCTGGCGATTTTCGGGCGCACCAGCGCGATCGCCATCAACGGCATCGCCGATGCCATCGCCCGGGCGCGGGCCTATCAGGAAGCCGGGGTGGATGGGCTGTTCTTCGCCGGTGCCATGACCCGCGCCGATGTCGATGCCATGGCCGAGGCGGTGCGCCTGCCGATCGTGCTGGGCGGTGTGTCGGCCGATCTGCAGGACAAGGCCTATCTGGCCAGCCGGGGCGTGCGCATCGCCCTGCAGGGCCATCAGCCTTTCTCGGCCGCGGTGCAGGCGATCCACGACACGCTGAAGGCGCTGCGCGAGGGGGTGAAGCCGGCCGAGCTGACAGGCATTGCCAGTGCCGCCATGATGAAGCGACTGACGCGAGAGGCGCAGTATGACGCGGCGGCGAAGGACTATCTCGGCTGATCGGCGCGCGCCGACGGGCGGGCCGGCATGGCGATGGCCCGCCCGGCCGCCTCGGGGATCGGGCGCGGATCGGCTTGCAGAAGGGCGGCAAGGCGGGTCTGCACATCGGCCGGAAACGGCACGGCGCGTCGGCTGGCCATGTCGATGTGCAGGCACATCAATTCCTGCGTCGCCGCCAGATAGTGATCCGTCGCATGGAACATGCTGTGAAACAGATGCAGCCGCTTGGCATCGGCGCCGATCAGCCGGGCAGCGGTGCGGATCGGCGCGCCCAGACGCATTTCCCGACGATACAACGTATGCGTCTCGACCACGAACATCGAACACTGGCTGCGCGCGCGATAGGCGCTGCTGACATCCAGCACCTTGAACAGCGCATCCGTGGCGTGGTCGAACACCACCACGTAATAGGCTAGGTTCATATGGTTGTTGCTGTCGATCCAGGCCTCACGCACCTGGTCGCAATGAAGGGCGTCAAGTCCTGCTGGCGGCAAGGCTGGGTTCATGGGAGGTGAGCTTGTTGAGCCGGCGCGAAGGCGTCAAGCTGTCGATCCATCGCCCGAGCAGGACATGACCGAAGACGCCGCCGCCCAGGACGGCCTGCCGCCAGATGCGCGCTGGCGGGCCATGGCCACCATCGCCATCGCCGTCACCATGGCGGTGCTGGACAGCGCCATCGCCAATATCGCCCTGCCCACCATCGCGACCGATCTTGCCGCGAGCCCCGCTTCCTCCATCTGGGTGGTCAATGCCTATCAGCTTGCCGTCACGGTAACGCTGCTGCCGCTCGCCTCGCTCGGCGATATCATCGGCCATCGTCGCGTCTATACCTGGGGGCTGGTGGTGTTCACCCTGGCTTCGGGCGCCTGCGCGCTGACCCATTCGCTGTCGGTGCTGGTGGCGGCGCGGGTCGTGCAGGGCTTCGGCGGCGCCGGCATCATGAGCGTCAACACCGCCCTGATCCGCTTCATCTTCCCGAAGGAGCGGCTGGGCCGCGGCCTGGGCTTCAACGCGCTGGTGGTGGCAACCTCGGCGGCAATCGGGCCGAGCATCGCCGCCCTTATTCTGGCGGTCGCCGACTGGCACTGGTTGTTCGCGGTGAATGTGCCGCTGGGCGGCATCGCGCTGTGGCTGGCGCTGCGGGTGCTGCCGATGACGCCGCGTTCGGGCCATCGCTTCGATCTGAAAAGCGCGGTGCTGAACGCCATCACCTTCGGCCTGCTGATCACGGCGGTGGACGGGCTGGGCGATCGCGGCCACGGGCTGATCGTCGCGATCGAGGCGGTGTGCGGCATCGCGGTGGGCATCGTCTTCGTGCGCCGGCAGCTTTCGCTCGCCGCGCCGATGCTGCCGGTCGATCTTTTCCGCCGGCCGATCTTCGCCCTGTCCGTGGTGACCTCGGTCTGTTCCTATACCGCGCAAGGCCTGGCCTATGTGTCGCTGCCCTTCTTCTTTCAGAATGTCGGCGGCATGACGCCGATCGAGACCGGGCTGCTGATGACGCCATGGCCTGCCATCGTGGTGATCGTGGCACCGATCGCGGGAAGGTTGTCGGATCGCTATCCGGCGGGAATTCTCGGCGGGCTGGGGCTGGCCGCGATGACGGCGGGGCTGGTCTCGCTGCTGCTGCTGCCGGCGCATGCGGCGTATGCCAACGTGGCGTGGCGGATGGCGCTGTGCGGCTTCGGCTTCGGCTTCTTCCAATCGCCCAATAACCGCCTGCTGGTCGGCAGCGCGCCACGCGAACGCAGTGGGGCCGGCTCGGGCATGCTGGCCACGGCCCGGTTGCTGGGGCAGACCACAGGCAGCGCGCTGGTGGCGCTGGCCTTCGGGATCACCGCGCGTTCCGGTGGGATCGCGGCGGGTTCGACGCTGGCGCTCGCCATCGCGGTCGCGGCCTCCGGCGCGGGGATGGTGGCGAGTACGCTGCGGCTGCGGACATAGAACGCTTTTACGTAGCGCCCGGATCGGCCGGCCCGTCGCCGACCCGCGCGGCCTTGTCGGGCGCGATCCTGCCGGCCCGCTGATGCGCCGGCCCTTGGCGGAGGGACAGATTATGCGCGGTGTTGATCACCCCGATATGGGAGAAGGCTTGCGGGAAATTGCCCAGAAGCCGCTTTTCCTCGCTGTCATATTCTTCGGACAGCAGGCCGAGATCGTTGCGCACGTCGAGCAGCCGATCGAACAGGGCGCGCGCGTCCTTGTGGCGACCCGCCAGCACATAGGCATCGGCCAGCCAGAAGCTGCACGCCAGGAAGGCGCCTTCCTTGCCGCCGACCCCGTCTTCCGCGCTCTCGGTGGAATAGCGGCGGACGAAGCCATCGCGCATCAATTCCCGCTCCACCGCCGCGATGGTGCCCGCGACGCGTGGATCATCGGCAGGCAGAAAGCCGATCTGGGGCATCAGCAGCAGGCTGGCATCCAGCGCCTTGCCGCCATAATACTGCACGAAGCTGTTCTTCTCGGCATCGAAGCCATGGGTGCAGACATCCTCGTGAATCGCCGCGCGAAGCTGCCGCCAGCGATCCACCGGCCCTTTCATGCCGTGCCGTTCGACGCTGAGCACGGCGCGGTCGAAAGCGGCCCAGGCCATCATGCGCGAATGGGTGAAAGCGCGATCCGGGCCGCGCACTTCCCAGATGCCGCGATCCTTGTTCTGCCAGATCGTTTCGAGATGATCGAGCAGCACGCGCTGCAAGCGCCAGGCCTCGTCCTGCGGCTGCAACGCGGCATCGCGGGCGGCGTGCAGCGTCTCGATCAGCTCGCCATAGACGTCAAGCTGCATCTGCGCGGCCGCACCATTGCCGATCCGTACCGGCTTACTGGCGGCGAAGCCATCCAGCCAGGGCAGCTCGAATTCCGGCAGCCAACGCTCGCCGCTGAGCCCGTACATGATCTGCAACTGCTCCGGCGCGCCCGCCACCGCGCGCAGCAGCCATTGCCGCCAGGCCTCCGCCTCCTGCCGATAGCCGGCATTGAGCAGCGCATAGAGCGTCAGCGCCGAATCACGCAGCCAGCAATAGCGGTAATCCCAGTTCCGCGCCCCACCGATCGCTTCCGGCAGAGAGGTGGTGGGCGCTGCGACGATGCCGGCGGTCGGGGCATAGATCAGCATCTTCAGCGTGATCAGGGAGCGCACCACCGGATCGCGCCAGCGCGGCGCCATGGTGTCGATGCTGCCGCGCTTGATCCATTCCCGCCACCAGGTGAGGGTGTGTTCCAGCGCCTCGTGTCGGTCGCTGACGAAATGCGGCTGGCGGGTGGAGGGGTGATAGGAAAGCGTCATCGGCACGGTTTCGCCTTTCGCCACGCGAAACCGTGCCGCCGTGCGCATCTTCCGCCCTTCCAGCGGCAGGGCTGTGTGCAACTCCACCGCATTCGGTCCCGCGACCGCGCTCAGCCCGTAATCCTTGCGTCGCACCCAGGGAATTGCCTGGCCGTTTTCGAAGCGCAGCGCGAAATCCATCTCCATCTCGACCGCGCCCTCCACTCCGGTGACGATGCGGATCAGGTCGATATGCGCATCCCCCTCGTTGATCGGCATGAAATCCGTCAGGGTGACGCAGCCCGTCGCGGTTTCGAAACGTGTCTCCAGCACGGCGGAATCGCGCAGATAGCGCCTGGTGCTGGTGAATGCGGCGGCCGGGGAGAGTTTCCAGCGTCCGTTCTCGGGTGTGCCCAACAGGGCCGCGAAGCAGGCAGGGGAATCGAAGCGCGGCAGGCATAGCCAGTCGATCGCGCCGTCGCGCCCGACCAGGGCGGCGGACAGCATGTTGCCGATCAGGCCATACTCCTCGATCCGGCGATCCGGCATCGCTTCAGCCGCCATGCGCGAAGGAGGGATAGTCGGTCATGCCGCCATCGACGAATACCGTCGTCGCCGTCACATAGCTGGCGATGTCGGAGGCGAGCACCACCGCCATGCGGGCGATATCCTCCGGCTCGCCGATGCGCCCGAGCGGAATTTTGGTCAGCAGGTCCTTATAGCCCTCGGGGTCGTCCCAGACCGCGCGATTGATCGGCGTGCGGATCGCCCCGGGGGCGATGCACAGCACGCGCACGCCATGCGGCGCGGCTTCCTGCGCCATTGTCTTGGCCATCATCGCGACCCCGGCCTTGCTGGCGGTATAGGCGCTGTAGCCGCTCCAGGCGATGACCTCGTGCACGCTCGACAGATTCAGGATGACGCCGGATTTCTGCCCGACCATGCGCCGCAACGCCTCGCGCGCGCACAGGAAGGCGCCCTTCAGATTGATGTCGATCACCTTGCCCCAACTGGCCGGATCGGCTTCCCAGGCCGGGGCCTGGGTTCCGTCGATGCCGGCATTATTGACCAGAACATCGATGCCGCCCCAGGCCGCGTCGAGCGTTGCGAACATCGCCGTCACGGATTTTGCATCGGCGATGTCGGCCGGCACGCCCAGCGCCTTGCCGCCGGATTCGGTGATGGCGCGCACCATCGCCTCCGTCGCTTCGGGATGGGCCACGTAATTGATCGCCACATGCGCCCCTTCGGCGGCAAAGCCTCGGGCGATGGCCGCGCCAAGGCCGGAATTGCCGCCGGTGACGAGCACACGCTTATTCTTGAGATTCGTTTCCATGCCTGGCCTTTCCGCCTTGGGGAAACGAGGGCTGCGGCTGCCGCCGCGCCTTCGCCGCCCGCCTGATCCTAATGTGCACATGGGAAGGGCATGCCGAAAAGGCACGGGCATGCCCGACGGTGCCGATCCGGCGAAGCGCGGAGAATGGCCGATCATGCAGCGCCAGGCAGGAAACTCGCGCGAGGAGGCGCGATCGCCCCTCAAGCGGATGTGATCGGGGCCGGACGCTCAGGCGTTCGCCCATGCCCCGCCGCACCGCGTGGCGGCCACGCCCCAGCCGATATTCCAGCGCAGTCGGCCATCGGGACGCGTCAGCCCGTGCGCGGCAAGCGCCGGGGCCAGCAGCGCGGCAGGCTGGGTGCTGGCCATGGCGATCGCCTCGGCCGGTGCCGCCAGGCCCCAGGCGATCAGATTGGCAACCGCGCGGTCGAGCGTCAGCGCCGAGCCCGCCAGCCGGTCGGTGCCCGGGATGCGCACCGCGCCCTCGCGCGTGTGTTCGATCCGCATGCCGGCGAAATCATACAGCCCGGGCGGCGCGGCGGCGGCGGCGGTGGCATCGCTGACTAGGATGGCGCGAGACGGGGTTTTCGCGCGCAGCAGAACCTTCAGCGCGAAGGCCGGGATATGAATGCCATCGGCGATGAAGCTCGCCGCCAGCCCGTCCTCGCTGAGCTGCGCCATCAGCGGATTGTCGAATTTCGGCTGCGGCGAGGGCAGGGCATTGCCCAGATGCGTGGCAAGCCTGGCGCCGGCGGCGATTGCCGCGCGCAACTGCGCCTGACTTGCCGCCGTATGTCCCAGCGCCACCAGCATGCCGCGCGCCACGGCATGGGCAATCATCGCCGCGGCGCCCGCCCGCTCCGGGGCGAGTGTCAGCATCAGGATGGGCCGCAGCCGGCCGCGGCAAAGCCGATCCAGCAGCGCCGGATCCGGATCGATCATCGCCGCCGCATCGTGACAGCCCGCATAGCCGGGCTCGGCGCTGAGGAACGGTCCCTCCAGATGCCAGCCCGGCACCATCGCGCGGGCCAGGGCGCTGGCTGCGGCGGCGCGCTCCAGCGCCTCCAGCCGCGCGCGCAGCACGGCTTCCGGCGCGGTGATCAGCGTCGGCAGGCAGGTGGTGACACCGTGGCGGCGCAAGGCCGCCAGCGCATGCTCCAGCGCATCGGGGGTGATCGCGGCATCGTTGAAATCGACCCCGGCAAAGCCGTTCACCTGCAGATCGACCAGTCCCGGCGTTTCCATCCCACCCATCCTGTTCTAGCCTCTCCGCAACAGGGAGGGGCGATCATGCAGAGCATCCGCATCGGCGACGTGACGATCAGCAGCATCGTCGAGCGCGACGGCCCGTGGCGCACGCCGGAGGCGATGTTTCCCGCCTATGATCCGGCGATCGGGCGCGCCCATCTCGCCCAACTCGATCCCTGCGTCTACGATCCCGCTTCCGGCAAGATGGTGATCATCTACCAGACCTTCGTGGTGCGCACGCCGCATCATACGATCCTGGTCGATACCTGCACGGGCGAGGACAAGAATTATCCCGCGCCGATGGATTTTCCCAAACAGCCCTGGCTGGACGGGTTCCGCGCCGAGGGGCTGGCTTTCGAGGATATCGATTACGTCTTCTGCACCCATCTGCATATCGACCATTGCGGCTGGAACACCCGGCTGGTGAACGGGCGCTGGGTACCCACTTTCCCGCGCGCGAAATACATCTTCCACAAGCGCGAATACGCGTTCTGGGAAGCGGCGACGGCGCGCGAGGAAAACCCGCCCGGCGCGGTCTGGCAGATGAATTGCCGCCCGGTGGTCGAAGCCGGCCAGGCGCTGCTGGTCGATGACGATTTCGCCCTCGATGATACCATTACCCTGACGCCGACGCCCGGCCACGCGCCCTGCCATTGCTGCGTCAACACCGCCTCGCGCGGCGCCCGCGCGGTGGTGACCGGCGATCTGATGCACCATGCGCTGCAATGCCGCGAACCGGATTGGTCGACCATCTTCGACTGGGACCCGGCGCTTGCCGCGCAATCGCGCCGGCGCTTCCTGGGCAGCGTCGCCGATACCGCGACGCTAGTGCTGCCGGTGCATTTTCCCAGCCCCACCGCCGGGCGGATCGAAGCCGACGGCGATCGCTTCCGCTACCAGTTCCATCGTTCCGCGTAAGGAGTCCGATCCATGACCCAGGCCATCTATCCCGATCTCCGCGATCGCGTCGTGTTCGTCTCCGGCGGTGCCTCGGGCATCGGTGCGGAGGATGTGCGCCAGCTCGCCGCCCAGGGCGCGCGCGTCGCCTTCGTCGATATCGATGCCGACGCCGCCCATGCGCTATGCGCGGAAATCAAGGCCACGGGCCACCCCGAGCCGTTCTTTCAGCGTTGCGACCTGACCGATATCCCCGCCTTGCAGGCATCCATCGCGGCGGCGGCGTCGCGGCTGGGGCCGATCCGGGTCCTGGTGAACAATGCCGCCAATGATCAGCGCCATGCCTGGCAGGACGTGACGCCGGAATATTGGGATGAGCGTCTGGCGGTCAATCTGCGCCATCAGTTCTTCGCCATCCAGGCGGTGGCGCCGATGATGAAGCAGGCGGGTGGCGGCTCGATCATCAATCTCGGCTCGATCTCCTGGCATGCCGGCGCCGGCGGCATGCCCGCCTACACCACGGCGAAAGCCGGGATCGAGGGGCTGACGCGCGGCATGGCGCGCGATCTCGGTCCCGACAAGATCCGGGTGAACTGCATCATCCCCGGCTGGATCATGACGGAGCGGCAGATCACGCTGTGGCTGACGCCGGAAGGCGAAGAAAATCTGATGCGCAATCAGTGCCTGAAGGAAAAGCTCGGCCCGATCGATATCGCGCGCATGGTGCTGTGGCTGGCTTCCGACGAAAGCCGGCTATGCAGCAGCCAGCTCTGGGTGGTGGATGGCGGGCGGATGTAGGGTTATTCCCCCGCCACTGCCGTCGGATCGCGGGCCAGCAACTGCCCCGGCCCGTCGCCGCTGCGGCTGAACACCAAAGCGCGGTCGTGAAATGCCGCGACCGACGGGCGGTGTGCGATGGAGATCAGCGTGGTGGCGGGCAGACGCTCGCGCAGCAGGCGGTAGAGCATCGTCTCCGCCTCCGGATCCAGGCTCGCCGTCGCCTCATCCAGGAACAGCCAGTCGGGGCGCGACAGCAAAGCGCGGGCGATGGCGATGCGCTGCTGCTCGCCGCCCGAGAGCGTCTGCGCCCAATTCTCCGTCTCCTCCAGCCGGGTGGCCAGCCGGGCGAGGCCGACCTCGGCCAGCACCGCGCCCAGTGCGGCATCGTCGAAGGCGTCATCGGCGGCGGGATAGGCCAGCACATGGCGCAGCGTGCCCAGCGGGATATAGGGGCGCTGGGGCAGGAACATCAGCGTGCCGGCAGGCCGGCGCACCGATCCCGCCCCGAACGGCCAGATCCCGGCCAGCGCACGGAACAACGTCGATTTGCCCGAGCCCGAACGCCCCGTTACCACCACCGAGACGCCGCGCGGCAGCGACAGGCGGGTGGGCGCCAGCAGGGTTTCGCCATTGGGCAGGGCCAGCGCCAGATCGTGCAGCACCAGCGCGCCATCCTGGCCGGTTTCCGCCGTGATCGCCCCGCCCCCCCGCGTCGCCGCGATCGCCCGTTCGAAGCCGGTCAGTCGGTCGACGATGGCGCGCCATTGCGCTAGCGTGCCGTAGGCCTGCACGAACCAGGATAGCGCGCCCTGCACCTGGCCGAAGGCATCGGCCGTCTGGGTCAGGCCACCCAGCTTCAACTGGCCGGCGAAATAGCGTGGTGCGGCCACCACGATGGGGAAGATCGCCGCCAATTGGCCATAGCCGGAAACCAGCGCGTTCAGCCGCTTGGTCTGGCGCATGATCTGCCACCAATTGGCCATCAGCGCGGCGAAGCGTTCGACCAGATTGGCCTTCTCCTCCGCCTCGCCGCCGTACAGCGCCACGCCTTCGGTGTTTTCGCGCAGCCGCACCAAAGCGAAGCGGAAATTCGCCTCCACCTGCTGCTGGCGGAAGCGCAGCGGGATCAGGGCACGGCCGACCAGATGGGTCAGCCAGGTGCCGAGGATCGCATAGGCCAGCGCCACCCAGACCATATAGCCGGGGATCGAGATCCCGAGGAACGAGAGCGGCCCGGACAGCGTCCACAGAATGCCGATGAAGCTCAGCAGCGTGACGATGTTGGACAGGAAATCGACGCCGAGCGACAGGGTGGTGGCGACGAAATCGCGGATATCCTCGGCGATGCGCTGGTCGGGGTTGTCGGTCGAGTGATCGGCCTTTTCCAGGCTGATGCGGTAATAGGCCCGCCCGGCCAGCCATTCATCGAGGTAATGCCGGGTCAGCCAGCGCCGCCAGCGGATCTGCAGCCACTGATTGAGGTAGGTGGCATAGACGAAGACCAGGATATAGACCGCGACGATTTCGCAGAATCCCGGCATGAAGCCGCCCGGCCCGCTGCGATAGAGGAACAGCAGGCGGATGAATTGCTGCCAGTCCTTGGCTTGCAATGAGTTGAAGAATTCCCGATTCCAGAAATTCAGCACGACATTCATGCCGACCATCGCGAGGTTGAGCGCGATGATCGAGGCCAGCAGCCCCCAGGCCGACCATTTCTCCTCGGAACGGAAATAGGGCCGGGCGAGGCGCCAGACATCCCTGAGGAACGAGCCGAGAGCACGCATGCCGGAACCTTTGCGGTCAGCTGGAAGGATCGGAGGATGGCGGGACGGCGCGCGCCGGGGCAAGCGATACCGCGCGCTCGGGCAAGGCCAGGCGGATCACCCCGTGGGCGGCGTCCGCCGCGACCGGGCGGCCCTTGCGCAGCACCACGAGCGTTCCGGCCCGGGCGAGCGCCAGCGCGGTTTGGCGGACAGGTGCCAGCAAGGCATGCCAATCCGCCGCCGGCCCGGCCGACGCGGCGATGGCGCGGGCGAGATCGACCGGGGCGAGCGAGCGGGCGGGGCTGGCCGCCAGGGTGGCCAGGATCGCCTGGGCGCGTGGATCGGCGGTCAGGCGATCGGTCGGGCCGCCAAGGGGCAGGGCATCGGGCAGGGCATCGGGCGCGTCGGGGGGAGATTCCATCGCGCCGACATGGCAAGGATCGCCGCGCCGGGCAAGCATGCTTGCGTGGAAGCGAGGTGAAGCTTGCGCAAGGCGGCGCTCAAGCGGCGATGGCGGGTCGCGCGGCGGCGGCGCAGGCCAGCCATTCGGCCTGCGCCAGGGGGGGGCTGAACAGGAAGCCCTGCCCTTCGTCGCAGCCGATCGCGCTGAGATGGCACCGTTGCGCCTCCGTCTCGATCCCTTCGGCGACGACGGTCAGCCCCAGCGCATGGCCAGTGGCGATGGCGGCGGCGACGATCGCCGCATCTTCGGTATCCTCCGGCAAGTTGCGGATCAGGGAGCGGTCGAGTTTCAGCGTCGACAGCGGCAGGCGGCGCAGCATGGCGAGGCTTGCGAAGCCGGTGCCGAAATCATCCAGCGCGAGGCCCACCCCGTTATCGCGCAGCGCCGCCAGCGCCATCAGCATATCGGCGGTGATGTCGAGCAGCATCGATTCCGTCAGTTCCAGCTCCAGCCGCGCCGGGTCGAGGCCGGACAGGGCGAGTGCCGTGCCGACCTGCGCCAGCAGCACGCCGTCGCGCAATTGTCGCGGCGAGACATTGACCGAGACGATGCCGCCAGGGCTGGCCGCGGCGGTGCGGCAGGCCTCGGCCAGCACCCAGCCGCCGATCGGGTTGATCGCGCCGCTTTCCTCGGCCAGCGGGATGAACATCGCCGGAGAGATCAGGCCGCGCCTGCGATGCGGCCAGCGGATCAGCGCCTCCGCCCCGGCCGGGCGGGCGGTGGCGAGGTGCATGCGCGGCTGATAATGCAGCAGAAATCCGCCCTGGGCGGCGGCGCTGCGCAGATCGCGCGCCAATTGCCGCCGATCGGCCGATTCCGCGCGCTTGTCGCTGCCGGATGCCGATGGCGCGGCGTGCGGCGCGGGACGGGCCGGTCGGGACCGTGGCGTGCGATCGGGCGCGGCAAGCATGGACGGGTTCCCGAAATCATGAACCCGTCCAGATTGCCGCGCCATTCGTGAATGCGCGCTTAATGCCGCGCCAGCGCCGCATTAGGCCGGCCTTTACCCGGGTCTGATCCACTCGACGGTCCTTGCCGCATTCCGATCACATCCAGGTACGCGATGGCGCATGCCGCAGACGAGCAGGGGTCCGATCTCTGCCAGCTTGTTCACCCGCTTTTCGCCGTGTTCGAGGAGCCGGTGTTCCGCCGCGCCGATGGCGACGGCGCGCCGGTGATGGTGGTGCGCATGGGCGAACGCGATGCCGCGATCCCGCTGCGCTCGCTGCAGCGCGAATTCGGCATCGCCGATGAATCCGATGACGGGCGGATGCTGGGGCTGATCGCGGAATCGCTCGATTTCGTCTCCGGCCTGCGCATCGGCGACAAATTGCCGACCGAGGTGCTGACCGGCGATGCCAGCTGGCAGCCCGACCAGGTGCATATCCGCATCGCCGAAACCAGGCTGCGCCTGCAGCTGATCGACTGGCTGAAAATGGGCGCGGGCGTCGATCGCACCGCACTCGATGCGGAATCGCTGCTGCAGGTGGCCGATGATCCGGCACTGCGCCAGCAGGTGCAGGAGGCGTTCGGCCGGGCGGCGGCCGAACTCGGCCTGCCGGACAAGGAATCGGTGGTGCGCCGGACCGAGGCGCTGGCCGCCGAGCTTGCCTATATCGAGGCGCTGCGCGACCGGCTGCTGCGCCGGGTGCGGGCGATGGCCGGCAAGCTGGAGACGCTGGTGAAGTCCTGGCGCGGCGATGCCACGCATCTGGAGACGCTGACCCAGGTGCGCCGGCTGACCCTGATCGCCCTCGACCAGATCCGCCGTCGCTTCGACGAGCTGGACGCGCAGACCGGCGAGGCGATTTCGGCGTTGCGCAATGCCGATAGCCAGCGCGCCTTCATCCGCTCCAACCGCGACTGGCTCTATCGCAGTCTGCGCAGTTGGGAGGCGGTGCTGATGGAATGGGACAGCGCCTGGCTGGCCCAGGACGAAACCTTGTTCGCGATGCTGGGCCGCGCCTATCACTTCCTGGCGCCGCGCTTCATGCCGGTGACCGAATGGACGCTGGCGCTGCGCGAAAAGCGGGGCAAGGCCGAGGTGAAGTCGCGCATGGTGTGGTAGCGGCGATCACGCCGCGCGCCGTGGCGCACGCGGCGATCTCAACGGCGAACAGGCCGCATCGTCACGGCGTCGTCTGCTGCGTGCGGGTCGTCACGGTTCGCGTCATCGGCGGCGGCATGGCGGTCGAGCTGCTCTGCTCCGTGGTCGTCGTCTGTGTCGGCGGATCGGACGTGCAGGCGGCCAGCAGCGCCGTCCCGCCAAGCAGGCTGGCACCCAGCAGCAGATGGGCGCCGATGTTCGCATGGGTCATGATGGATCTCCTGGGCCAGGGGCGGACCGGGCCTCTGCCCGTTCCGCCGGGGCGGTTAGCGGGTTTTGGTCGTGGTGCTCTCGTTGGTCGTCGTGTAGGCGATCGGCGGCGGGGAGGTCGTCGTCTTCGTCGTCGAGTCGGACGCGACGCCATCGCTGTTGCGATAAGTCGTGCTGCTGGAATCGGTGCGGCTGCCGTCGATGCCGACCGATTTCTGGGTGGAGGTCGTGCTCAAGCTGCCGGTGGGTGGCGCCATGGGCGCCGGCGCAGTCGTCGTGGTGGTTTCCGATGTCGATGTCTGCGCCATGGCAGTACCGCTCATCATGCCGAGCGCGATGGCGCCGGCCAGCAGAAATCTCGTCATGTTCTGGATCCTTTGTGAAGGTCACGCCGCGGCAAGCGGCCCCGGGGTCGTTGCTGCGGCAAGGTGCTGCCGCTATCGGATGTCGATCGCGCCCCCGGGCATCGTCCGGGTCGGCTGTCGGTCATGGCATGCATGACGATTTCCTCTTGCGGGAAAGATAGCGCGCAACCGCGCGGCATGGGCCGCCGCATCCGCCATGCGCCTTGGCGCGATATGCCTACCTGCGCCCGCCTTGGTGGCGGTACGGAATGACCGTTTCTGGAATGTGGGGCGTGGGATGGCGATCTTCAGCCGTCGGAAACTACCCATCCCCCGGCACCGCCCGCGCCTCTCGCCGGTGGTTTCGCTGCCGGTGAAACCGATTTAGGGTTTCGACAACGAAAACACAGGGGGAAACGGGCGATGACTGTTGCAACGCACAAACCTGGGATCTCGGCGCTTGCCGAGCATTGGGCGATCCTGCTCGCCGCGATGGCCGGCTGGGCGCTGGATGCCTTCGATTTCGCGCTGATGCTGTTCCTGATCCCGCATCTGAAGGACGTGTTCGGCGTCGGCCTGCCGGCGATGGCTTTCGTCGTGACGGCAACCGGGCTGGCCAAGGTGGTGGGCACCATCGGCTGGGGCATGGCCGCCGACCGGCTCGGGCGGAAATTGCCGTTCATGCTCTCGATCCTCTGGTTCTCGGTGTTTTGCGGATTGAGCGGCCTGGCCTGGAGCTATACCTCGCTGCTGGTGCTGCGCATCCTGTTCGGGCTGGGCTTCGGCGGCGAATGGAGCACATCGGCCACGCTGCTGATGGAAAGCGTGCCCGAGGGGCTGAAGGGCGTCGCTTCCGGCATCATGATGCTCGGCTTCGAGGTCGGGTTTCTTGCCGCCGCCTTGGTCTTCCGGACGGTGTTTCCGCTGCTCGGCTGGCGCTGGATGCTGATCCTGGGCGTCGTGCCGGCGCTCTTTGTGCTGCTGGTGCAGAGTGCGGTGAAGGAATCCCCCGTCTGGCAGGCCGGGCGCGGCCAGGGGCACGCGCGCGCGCGCCTGGCGCTCAATCCGGCGGTGATCCAAGCCTGGGCGCTGATGGCGTTCCTCAACTTCATGAGTTGGGCGATCTTCGCGCTCTACCCGACTTTCCTGATCAGCGTGCGCCATCTCAGCCCGGCCGGGGTATTTCCCTTCATCGCCACCTATTCGATTGCCTCGATCATCGGCAAGCCGATCGCAGGGCGGGTCGTGGCGATGATCGGCGAAAGGGCGATGCTGATCTCCTATCTGCTGCTGACCATCCCCTCGGTCCTGCTCTACACGCTGAATGCCAGCCCCTGGGCGATGGTGGCGGGCGCGGTGCTGATGGGGCTGATCCCCAACAGCATCTTCGGCATCGTGCCGATGTATCTCGCCCGCCGCTTCGCGCCCGAGGTGCGCGGCCTCGGCCTCGGCATTGGCTGGGCGATGACCTCGGTCAGCGTCGTCGCGCCCTATCTGATCGCGCTGGTCACGCCGATTACCGGGCTGGGCGTGGCGATGGCCGGGTTCATCGTCGTGGGGGCGCTGGCCTCGATCGCCACGGCGGCGGTGGATACCAGCCACCATCTGCCGCAGACGGCCGGCGCATCCGCCTGAGGCGCGCACGGGCATGGCGGCGGTTGAACTCCGCCGCCAAACCCCGGCAAATGCGCCATCGCCGCACGAAAGTCCCGCCATGGCCACGCTTGATTTCGACACCCTTGCCGATCTGCTGACGCGTATCTTCATCCGCCATGGCGTCGCCGCCGAGCATGCCGCCCTGCTCGGGCGCAATTGCGCGACCTGCGAGCGCGATGGCGCGCACAGCCATGGCGTGTTTCGCATTCCCGGCTATGTCGCCTCGCTCGATGCCGGCTGGATCGACGGCCAGGTCCGCCCGGTGATGGAGGATTGCGCACCGTCCTTTCTGCGCGTCGATGCGGCGAATGGTTTTGCCCAGCCGGCGCTGGCAGCGGCGCGCCCGGCGCTGCTGGCGCGGGTCGCGCGGAACGGCGTGGCGCTGCTTGCCATTCGCCGCTCGCATCATTTCAGCGCGTTGTGGCCCGATCTGGAGCCGTTCGCCGATCAGGGGCTGGTCGCGCTGTCGATGGTCGCGGGCATTGCCGGAGTGATGCCGCCGGGGGCGCGCAAGCCGGTTTTCGGCACCAACCCGATCGCCTTCGCAACCCCGGTGGCAGGCGCGCGGCCGCTGGTGTTCGATCTTGCCACCAGCGCCATGTCGAATGGCGATCTGCGCATCGCCGCGCGAGAGGGAAGGGCGATCCCGCCCGATAGCGGCGTCGATCGCGCGGGACGCATGACCACCGATCCCAAAGCGGTGCTCGATGGCGGCGGGCTGTTGACCTTCGGCGGCTATAAAGGCGCCTCGATCGCGCTGATGGTGGAAATCCTGGCCTCTGCCCTGACCGGTGGGCAATTCTCGGCGGAGGTCGATTTCTCGACCCATCCCGGCGCCGAAACCCCCTGCACCGGACAGGTGATCATCCTGATCGACCCGGCCTGCGGCGCGGGGGCGGCGTTTGCTGATCGCGTCGCGACGCTGATCGCCATGCTGCGCGAAGCCGGCCAGGAACGCCTTCCCTCCGACCGGCGCTACGCCAACCGCGCCCGCGCCGAACGCGACGGGATCACCCTGGACGACGCAACCCACGAAGCATTGACCAGGCTTGCATCATAACCGGCGCGTGAGACCGCCCCCTGAACGGTCTCACCCGAAGGCGCCTACCTCGTGGGTGATGGCGGTGGCGATCTCGCGTACCAGGGCGAACAGGCGGCGGATCGGCTCGAAAATCTCGGCATGCTCGCGCGCATAGGCGGCCGAGGCGCGCGGGCCGGCGGGTTCGGCATAATCATACCCCGCCGCCGGGTCGTTGCCGGCCGGGAAGATCTCGGCCAGCTGCGCCAGCGCCAGGTCGATATCGAGGCAGAGAATCGCCGCCTCCATCCCCTGGCGCGTCATGCCGTGGCGCGGGGCGAATTCGGGAATAGTGCTGGCCAGCAGCCAGATGCGCTGGATCAGCGCCAGGCGCAGCGCGTGCAGCAAGACCTCGCGCGGCTGCATGCGCGGCGCATCGGGCCAGGCGGCGCGCAAGGCCAGATGATCGGCCTGGATGCGCCGGAACATCGATTGCGCCGGTGCCCAGAGATCAAGGCGCTCCAGCGCGCGCGCGACACTCAGCAATGCCTCCCGCCTTCCCGGCACGCGGGTATGCGGGGCGCGGTCCAGCCAGGTGCCCGGATCGAGCGTGCTGATCGCCGCGCGCAGCACGTCGATATCCGAATGCGCCAGCGCGTGGCCGGCAAGATCGAGCGCGCGGCGGAAGCGCCGGCTGTGCGCGCGCAATTCGGGAAAGGTTTCGGGATGGCGCGATGCCGCCGCTCCCAGCCCATGCAGCGTATTCGCGCACCAGCCAAGCTGCTGCAGGATCGCGTTATTCGGGATTGCCCGCAATTCGCGCGGATGGCGGATGCGCGCCCGCCGGCCCATGCCGTCGGATTGACGCGTCGCCGGGCGCGAACCGGTGGGATCGAGCAGGGCCGGCCCGAACGCGCCCAGCAGGGCCGCATAGCCGCCATCCTCCACCAGCCCTTCCATGCCGGCGCGGACGGTTGCGAAGAAATCCGTGGCGAAATCGGGATCGGCGTAGATCGGATCCTCGATCGGCCCGGCCGCCGGGTGGAACGTATGCTCGGCGATGCGCGCCACCGTCGCCAGCGCCAGTTCGGGCGTGCCGAACAGCACATAGCCGTCGCCGCCCTGAAACGCGCTTTCCTCACGCACGGCCAGGCCCGCGCGCAGCAGCGCCTGGCGGCTGGCGGTGGGGGAAAGGTATTTCAGCCGGTCGGCGAGCGAGCCGGGATGGGCACCGCGGCCGATGCTCTCGCCATGTGTGTCGAATAGGATCACCTCGACATCGGCGACGCCGAAGCGGGCGAGCGTATCGGCGATTTTCAGGCGCAGTCTTTCGATCAGATAGCTCGCCGCCGTCTGGCCGACATAGCGCCCGGAATCGGAATAGCCGAATTGCAGCGCCAGCCTGCCGGTGCGGCGCAGATAGGCGCGGTAATGCGGGCTGCGCAGCGCCTCCTCCAGCACCCGCGCGCCTTGTTCCAACGCCTCGGCGGTTTCGAAAAGCGGGCTGATCTCGATCCGCTCCTCGATGCCGAACAGCCGGGCGAGCCATAGCGCGGCCAGCAGCGTGTAGCCGCTTTCGGTCTCGGCGATCAGGAAACGCACCGGGGTCGAGCCGTCGATATGCTTGACGATCTGGGCCATCGTCATCATCAGCCGCGCCGCCGAGGCCTGTTCGGTCAGGATCGCGCCGAAATCGACCGGCACGGGTTCGACGTGATCGAGTGCGGCGTTGATCGCATTCAGCAAGGCGCGCCGGCGCGACGGGTCTTCCGGGCTGTCGGTGATGCCAAGGCGCTGGCGCAGCACGTTATGCAGCTGCGCCGCATTCAGCCTTGTGTGGATATGGGCGAGCGACAGGCCATGGCTGGCAAGTCCGGCGCGCGCCACCAGCAGCGCCATCGCGGTCGCCGCGTCGGCGCTGCCGATCGCCTCCTCGAACAGCGCCAGCAGCGGCGCGGTGGAGACCATCGCCGCCTCGCGCGTGCCGATCAGGATGGCGGCGAATTCGGCGGCCGCGGCGGCATCCGCCCGGTCCGGGCAGGCCGCCATCTGGGCTGCCACCGCCGCCTCGGCCGCGGCGATGCGCGTGGTCAGCGCCGCCGTGCCGGGCAGCGGCGCGAGGGTTGCGGCAAGGCGTGCGAGTTGCGCGCGCTTGAGATCGAGGCGCAGGCGCAGCGTATCCCACCAGCCGATATCGGTACGACCGTCGGTGTCGAAGCCGACCCAGCTGGTCAGGATCAGCGGGCGCGGCGCCAACGCGGTCCAGCGATCGGGCCAGGCGTCGCGCGCCACCGTCAGCAGCGCGGCGACGAAGGCATCCAGCGCATCGCGGCCATGGGCGATGGCGGCGATCGCCTGGGCGTGCTCCTCGGCCAGGGTGATCGGGCCGGGGCGGTGGCTGGCATGGGCGGGCGGCGCCGGCGCACCGCTCGCCATTGCCGCGAGACTCGCGAAAACCGGGGCAGGCAGGGCGAAAGTGGGATGGGCGGTAAACACGGCCGCATGCCGGGTGCGCTCGATCGCGGCACGGAACTGCGCGAAGGGCACCGGGCTGTCGGCGGGGTCGGGGCGCAGCACCTGCCCGGCCAGATGCGCGAGCGCGGCGTGGTTCGCCGCCGCATCGGTGCCGCCGACATAGGCGGCGATGCGCGCCGCCCGGTCGGCGAAAGCCTTCTCGCGCAAGCCGGTGATCAGCGCGACGATGGCCGGTTCCGGCAAATCCCCGGTATCGATGCGCCGGGTGATGGCGAGGGCCACCGACATGACCGGATTGCCGAACGGATCATGCGCGGCGCGGCGCATCGCCTCCTCGGTCAGGGTCAGAAGGGGCTCGGAGAGAGGATCGGGGGCGGCGTCGGTCATGCCTCAGATGAAGCAAACTTCGGGCCAGAGAAAAGGGAAATCGCGTGCCGCTATTCACCCAGCGGTTCGGACAGCACCATCACCCGGATATGGGCGAGCCGGCCTTCGCGCAGCATGCGCACCTCCGCCTCCGAGCCGATGCGTTCGGGGCCGAGCATGGCGCGGATCGACTGGGTGCCGCCGACGCTCTGTCCATCGAGCGCCAGCACGATATCGCCGAGCCGCAGCCCGGCCCGGTCGGCCGGGCCGCGCGGCGATAAGCGCACCACTTTGCGCCCGCTATCCTGTCCGGCAATGCCGCGCAGCTGATCGGGCAGCGAGATCGGTTGCAGCGCCGCGCCCAGCCAGGCGCGCGGACCGCTATTGCGCGTGCGACGCAGCTCGGCGGCAAGCGGCGCGGGCATGGCCAGCGCCCCCGGCGTGCTGGGCGCGCTGCGCAGAATGGGTTGCGGGGCGATGGCGGCAAGCGGGGCGGCGGCCATGATGGCCGCCCGCCCGGTCAATGCCTGCTGGATCGTGCGATGCGGCAGCACCTGCACCTGGCCGGCGGCATTGGTCGTGATCATGCCGAGCAGCGTGCCATCGGGGCCGATGGCCGGGCCGCCATCCTGGCTGGCATGCGCCGGCAGATCGAGCAGCAGCGCCGTTTCGTTCCCGGCCAGACGCTGCTCACCGCTGATCATCGCCAGGCGGGCTTCGGGTGTCGCTTCCGCGCTGGCCGCAAGCGCGATGGCCAACGCCCCGATCCGTGGCTCGGCAGGGGCGCGGATCGGCACACCGGGGGTAAGGGCTGCAACGCGCAGCACCGCGAGATTAAGCGCGGGATGGCGCACCGCGAGTGTCGCCGCGCCAAGAAATCCACCCGGCATCACCACCGTGTAGCTGTCCTGCGCCGGCAAAGAGAGTTCGGCGGTCAGCAGCAGATCGGCACGCCACAACAGGGCGCTGACATGCCGTCCGGCCGCGATGCGCACTGCTGCCAGCATCGGCGCGGCCTCGGCCACGCGATCGGCGAGCGCATCGGAGAACTGGGCCAGGAAGGCGGCGCCGTTCATTGGCATCCCATTTCGGTAAGTTGGATAGTTTGTAACAAATTTTCGTGTGGCACAACCGGATGTGTATGGAAAATTAGCAGTTTCAATCGGTTTTCAGCGCCAGCAGATGGTCCGCGTAGCGGGCGCGCAATGCGGTTTTCTGGAGTTTTCCGGTGGCCGTGTGCGGCAGCTCGCCGACGATCAGCACCGCATCGGGTAGCCACCATTTCGGCACCTTGCCCGTGAAGGCGTCCAGCAACCCGGCCTCGGTCGGTGTGCGGCCCGGACGCGGCACCACCAGCAGCAGTGGGCGCTCGTCCCATTTCGGATGACGCGCGGCGATCACCGCGGCCTCGGCCACATCGGGATGGGATTGGGCGATATTCTCGAGCGCGATGGAACTGATCCACTCGCCGCCCGACTTGATCACGTCCTTGGAGCGATCGGTGATCTCCATGAACCCATCGGCATCGATGGTCGCGACATCGCCGGTGGCGAACCAGCCATCCGCGTCCAGCGCGCTGCCCGGCGCCTGGCCGAAATAGGCCGCGGTCACCCAAGGGCCGCGCAGTTTCAGATCGCCGAACTGCACCCCGTCCCAGGGCAGCTCGCGCCCCTCGCCATCGACGATCTTCATGTCGAGCAGTGCCAGCACGCGGCCCTGCTTCAGCAGATGGCGTCGCCGCTCCGCCTCCGGCAGCGCCGATTGCGCCGGCTTCAGCGCGTGATACGTGCCGACCGGGCTGATTTCCGACATGCCCCAGGCATGCTCCATGCGCACCCCGTATTCATCGGCGAAGGCATCGATCAGCAGGCTGGTGCAGGCCGTGCCGCCGGTCATGATGCGTTGCACGGTGTCGAGCCGTCCGCCCGTGCTGCGCAGATGCGCCAGAAGATTGAGCCATACGGTGGGCACTCCGGCACTCATGCTGACCTGCTCGGCATTCATCAAGGCATGCAGGCTGGCGCCGTCGAGCTGCCGGCCGGGCAGGATCAGCGCCGCCCCGGCCATGGCCGCCGCATAAGGGATGCCCCAGGCATTGACGTGAAACATCGGCACCACCGGCATCACCCGGTCGACGGCGCGAAAGCCCATCGCGTCGGCCATGTTGATGCCGAAGGCGTGCAGCACGGTGGAGCGATGGCTGTAGAGCACGCCTTTCGGCCGTCCCGTGGTGCCGGACGTGTAGCAGAGCGCGCTGGCCGCCCGTTCATCCAGCACCGGCCAGACGAAATCCCCGGCTGCGGCGTCGATCAGCGCCTCATGCGCGTGCAGGCGGAGATGCGCGGGCAGGGCAGGGAGCGTCGCCGGCAGCGTATCATCGAGCAGCACGATATCGGTGAGGCTGGTCGGCAATTCGGCGGCGATGGCGCCGAGCAGCGGCAGGAAGCCGGGATCGATGCACAGCACCTTGTCGGCGGCATCGTTCAGGATATAGGCGATATCGGAAGGATGCAGGCGCGGATTGACGGTATGGCAGACCGCGCCCATCCCCGGGGCGGCGTAATAGACTTCCAGGTGGCGCCAGTCATTCCAGGCGAGCGTGGCGATCCGTTCGCCCTCGGCCACGCCGAGCGCGCGGAAGGCGGCGGCGAGGCGGCGGGCCCGCGCCTCGATCCCGGCCCAGCTGCGCCGATCGAGGCCGCCATCGGCGCGCCGCGAGACGATCTCCGTATCGGCGTGATGGCGGGCGGCGTGGCGCAGCAGGGAAGAGATCAGCAGCCCATGGCCCTGCATCAGCCCGGACAGGCCGGACGGCTCGGACATCGTCTTCTCCCCAGAAATTCTTCTGGGACGATGTTATGCCTTCGGCGTGACCAGTGGCGCAACGAATTGCGGCGCCGTGTCCCAGGGGAACAGCACCCAGTGGTCCTGCGGAATATCCAGCACGGCGGTGTCGATTTCCGAACGCGCCGCGGGCTTGGCATAGAGGCAGGCGAAATGGGCGCGCGGCAGGGCGGTGCGCAGCAGGCGCAGCGTGGTGCCGGTATCGATCAGATCGTCGATCACGACGAAACCGGCGCCGTCGCCGGCTGCGGCGGGGGGCTTCAGCAGCACCGGCGTGCCGATCGCCTGTTCCTGATAGGTGACGACCGAGACGCATTCCACCAGTCGGCATTCCAGCTCGCGCGCCACGATCGCCGCCGGCACCAGCCCGCCGCGGCTGACCGCGACGATGCCGCGAAACGCCCCGTCCAGCGGGCCATGCCCGATCAGCTTCGCGGCCAGGGCGCGGGCGTCACGGTGAAGCTGATCCCAGGTGATGGTCAGGTACTGTGTCGGCATGGCCACAGCATACAGCGCGGCGGCGGAAGCAGAAGACCGGGCAAAGAAAAACCCGGGATGCGTGGCATCCCGGGCTTGTCTGTCTGAGAGACGATCGGTGAAGAAAGACGATCCGTGAAGACGGGGGCGGTCAGCCCTGCTTCGCGGCGCGGCGGCGGCGCACCCAGCCGAGGCCGAACAGGCCGGAACCGAGCAGCGCCATGCTGGCGGGTTCGGGCACCGGGTTGGCGGCATAGGTGTAGCTGTAGGTGAGAGTGGGATTGGCTGTGGTGTTCAGCAGCGCCGTCACATTCGCGCTGCCGCCGCTGCCCGAGATACCGGCGGCGACGCTGGAGTTGGTGCTGACGTCGAAGGTCAGCGTCGAGGAGCCCGCGAAATCGGCCAGATCCGTGAGGTTCAGCGCGCCGGTGGTCGCGGTCCGCGGGCTGAGATTGGGCGAGGTCGGGGTGAAGGTAATGCTGGAGTTGGCGGCGATCGTCGCGCCGGTCTGCTTGATCAGCGGATCGAGGCCGGCGCCGTTGATCGAGGATACCAGCGTGGCGAGCTGCGAGGACACCGTGGTCGCGCTGAACGCCGAGTCGACCTGGGCGAACACATTGGTCAACTGCGTGTTGCCGCCGTTGGTCAGGGTGCCCGAGGTGGAAATCGTCGCGTTGAACGTGACCGACACGCCGGTCAGGTAGTAGCCGGCCTGATTGAACTGCTGGATCTGCAGCCCGACATTGGTGATGTCGGTGGCCATGGAGCCGGCGTTATAGCTGCCCGTGCAGGTCAGGGTGACGTTGTTGCACGAGTAGCTGGAGGCCGGGCTGGCCATTGCCGCGCCGCTCGAAAGCGCCAGGGCCAGGGCCGCAGCCGGGATGGCCCCGACCGAGAATACGAACTTGTTCATCACGAGTGACCGCCTTTCAGACTTATCTGCCGAGTAATACGCAAGCTGCGTGCCAACGTTACAATCCACAAAAAATCAATACGTTAGACGGCGCTCTCCGACGAGCTGGGACGTGATTGTAAACTCTTCCGACAGACGAATCGGCCCGTTCCGACTCACGCCCTGGAACGCGTGTAATGTTTTGCGACACATTCCGCCCGCGCCGCGCGCTCAGAACAACCGGCCGCCATCGGGCACGGTCAGGTCCGGGCGGATCAGCACCACCGCGCCATCCGCGTCGGGCATGCCGAGCGTCAGCACCTCGCTCATGAACGGGCCGATCTGACGGGGTGGAAAATTCACCACCGCGCAGACCTGCCGGCCGATCAGCTGGTCCGGCTTGTAATGCACGGTAATCTGGGCGGAGGAGCGTTTCACTCCGATCTCCGGCCCGAAATCGATGGTCAGCTTGATCGCCGGCTTGCGCGCCTCGGGAAAGGGCTGGGCGTCGATCACCGTGCCGACGCGGATATCCACCTTCTCGAAATCGGCGAAGACGATCGGCTGGGTCATCGGCTGCTCCTGTCGCACAAGGCGGTTGCAGCCGGTTTACAGCATGGCGGCCGCGCCCGCGTCACGTCTCCTTCCGCGCGCCGCCCCGTCCCAGCCAGGCGCGCGGCGAGGCGCCGAGCAGGCGGCGGAACATGGTGGTGAAGGCGGCCGGGTTGTCATAGCCGAGCGCCATGGCGACCGTCGTCACCCGCTCTCCGCCGACCAGCCGGGGCAGGGCCGCGACCAGGCAGGCCTGCTGGCGCCAGGCCGCGAAGGACAGCCCGGTCTCGGCGCGAAAGCGCCGGGTGAAGCCGCGCCGGCTCATGCCGAGAGCCGCCGCCCATGCCTCGATCCGGGCATGCGCCTCCGGCGCGGCAAGAAAGGCGCGGCAGCGCGCCGCCAGCGCCGGATGGGCGGGCAGGGGCAGGGAGAGTTTCAACTCCGGCAGGCGACGCAACTCGTGCAGGATCAGCGCCATCAGCGCGCCGGCGCGACTGTCGGGATCGTACTCGACCGGCAGGTCCAGCGCCTCGGCGATCAGCCCGGCCAGGAAGGGCGAGATCGCCACCACCTGGCAGCGATCGGGCATCGGCGCGGCATAGGCCGGTTCCAGATACAGGCTGCGGGTGCTGACCGGACCGAGCATGCGCACCGCATGCTCCACCCCGCCCGGGATCCACATGCCGCGCCCCGGCGGCATCACCCAGGTGCCGTCCGCCGTCGTCACCATCACCGCGCCCGAGGCGCCGAGCAGCAATTGCCCGCGCCGATGGCGATGCGCGGCGATGGCGTGGCCGTCGGGAAAATCATTGCCCAGCGCGATCAGCGGCCGGGCCAGCGTGTCATAGGCTTCGACCAGGGCGTTGCGGACCATGCTTCCTCCTGCGCTGCCGGCATGGCAGGTCTGAATGGCCCAATCGCGAAACTTCGCGGCCTGTTTGCGGTAGCAGGCCGATGCATCGCTTTCTAGCTTGCCTCGTTTCGTGACGCAAAGGACCAGGACGTGCCCGCCACCCTGCCCAGCCCGATCCCCGGCCCCCTGCCGGGCCCTGCCGTGATTCCCCGCCCGCGCCGCGCCACCATCTACCCGGTGCTCTGGGCGGTCAGTTTCTGCCATCTGTTGAACGACATGATGCAGGCGCTGCTGCCGGCGATCTATCCGATCCTGAAGGGCGGATTCGATCTCAATTTCGGTCAGGTCGGCCTGCTGACCCTGACCTATCAGGTGATCGCCTCGCTGCTGCAGCCGCTGGTCGGCAGCTTCACCGATCGCCGGCCGATGCCGTACTCCCTGCCGCTCGGCATGGGCTCGACGATGATCGGGTTGATCACCCTGGCATTGGCGCCGAATTACGCCATGCTGCTGCTGGGTGCCGCGTTTCTCGGCATGGGCTCGTCGATCTTCCATCCGGAAAGCTCGCGCATCGCCCGCCTCGCCTCGGGCGGTGCGCATGGGCTGGCGCAATCGGTGTTTCAGGTGGGCGGCAATTTCGGCACCGCGCTGGGACCGCTGCTCGCCGCCTTCGTGGTGCTGCCGCATGGCCAGAAAAGCCTGGCCTGGTTCGCGCTGGCCGCCTTGTGCGGCATGGCCATCCTGACCGTGCTGGGCGGGTGGTACAAGCGCCATGCCGGGCCGCGCGCGGCCCGGCGGCAGGCGGCCGACGGCACGGGGCTGAGCAAAGCGCAGATCCAGCGCGCGGTGATCGTGCTGATGGCGCTGATCTTCTCCAAATATTTCTATCTGGCGAGCATCACCAACTACTACATCTTCTATTTGATGCACCGCTTCCATCTGCCGACGCGGACGGCGCAGATCGACCTGTTCATCTTCCTGGCCGCCGCCGCCGCCGGCACGGTGATCGGCGGGCCGGTGGGCGATCGCATCGGCCGGCTGAAGGTGATCTGGGCGTCGATCCTGGGGGTGCTGCCTTTCACCCTGATCCTGCCGCATGTCGGGCTGACCGCGACGCTGGTGCTCAGCGTGGTGATCGGACTGGTGCTGTCCTCGGCCTTTTCCGCGATCGTGGTCTATGCGCAGGAATTGATGCCCGGGCGGGTCGGCATGGTCTCGGGCATGTTCTTCGGCTTCGCCTTCGGCATGGGCGGCGTCGGCGCTGCGGTGCTGGGCTGGCTGGCGGATGCCACCAGCATCGGTTTCGTCTATCAGATCTGCGCCTTCCTGCCGGCGATCGGGCTGCTGACGGCGCTGCTGCCGGAGGTGGAACGGACGGCGAAACCGGCCTGAATCCTCAGCCGCCGCTTCGGTTGCCCGTCGGCGCGCCGCTCTGATCCGGCCCGCTGAGCGGCGGCAGCAGGGCGGCGGCATAGGCGGCGGGGTTTTCGATCAGCGCCTTGGCCGCCTCCATGTCGATCTCCTGGCCGATGGCGGCGGGGCAGGCGGCGCGGATGGCGACGATCGCGGCCGGCGGCAGCGGCGCGCGGGCATTGCGGGCGCGGGCGATCGCATCGGCCATGGGTTGCACGCCCGAGGCGAGTGCCGCCAGTTCCGCCTCGGTCGCGGCCCGGCCGCGGCTGGTGCAAAGCTGCGGCAGCACCCCCATTCCCTGCAGGGGCCAGCCGCGCGGGGCGAGCAGGCGGCTCCAGGTGACGAACAGCTCGCCGCCATCGGGCAGGGTGGTCAGCGTCTGCACCAGCCCCTTGCCCAGCGTCTCGCTGCCCACCACCACGGCGCGCCCCTGATCGGCCAGCGCCGCGCTGAGGACTTCGGCGGCGCTTGCGGTGCGGCCATCGACCAGCACCACCAGCGGCTCGGTCAGGGCGATGCCGCCGGGCAGGGCGCGCCAGACATGGGTTGCCTGCGGATCGCGTCCGGCGGTGGCGGTGATCACCCCGTGCGAGAGGAAGGCATTGGCGACATCCACCGCCTGGCGCAACACGCCGCCGCGATCGCCGCGCAGATCAAGGACGATGCCATCCGGCGGGCGCGGCCCGGCGAGGCCGAGATCGAGTTCACGCATCACCCGCGCGGCGGTGCGTTCGTTGAAGCCGAGAACGCGCAGCACGAACAGCTTACCGACGCGGCCGGCGAACACCGTCTCGGGCGGCACCATGGCGCGTTCCAGCACGCCATGCGCGACATGGCCGGCCCGGTTGCGCCAGACCAGCGCCACCTTGCTGCCGGCCGGCCCGGCCAGCCAGCGCGCCACCGTCTCCGGCGCCTGGCCACGGGCGGATTGGCCGTCGACGGAAAGGATCGTATCGCCGGCCACGATGCCGGCCGCCCCGGCCGGGCCATCGGCGATCAGGCTGGCGATATGCACCGCCGCGCCGTGCCCGGAAAGCGTCACGCCCAGCCCGGCACTGCCGTTGCGCTCCGCCCGGTCGGCCTGCGCCGCGCGCGGGGCGACATAGCGCGAATAGGGGTCGAGATGGTTGAACATCTCGTCGAAGAAGCTCTGGATGATGCCCTGGGTGCCGGCATGACGCACCGCGCGTGAATGATCCCAGGCGGTGCGCGCGCACAGCACGGCGAGATTGGCCCAGGCCACCGGCGACTGGCCGGGCGGCGGGACGAGGCGCAGCAGCGTGTGCTCGCCCAGGCTGAGGGTCAGCACCCCGTGCTCCAGGCTGGTGCCGAGATCGGGATCGAGCGCGGCAAGCCCGCCGAGACCCCATAGCGTCAGCTGTGCGACCGGGATGGGTTCCAGCGTGCGCGGCGCCATGAACGACAGCGCGCTGGCATAGACGCGCCCGGCCAGCCCGGTATCGAAACCGGGCACCGGCGGATCGGCCCGTGCCGGCACGAATAACAGCAGCAGCAGCAGGGGGCCGAGGCGGATCACCGGGAGCGGACGCGCTTCCCCGGAGGACGCGCGCCGGGGCCGCGTTCTCTGGCCAGCTTGCGGCCCGATCCCAAGCCGAGCGGATGAAAGATCAGGCCGCCGGTCAGCGGATTGGCCTCTGCGAGACGGACATCGAGCGCCGCGCCCAGCGCCAGCACAATGCGGCCGCGCCGCCCCGACAATGTCTGTGTCGCGGCATCATGCATCCATTCGTCATCGGGCAGGGAAGACATCGGCACGAGTCCGCTTGCACCATTTTCCAGGACTGTGACGAAAACCCCGAACCGCGTCACGCCGGAAATGCGCACCGCGAATTCCGCGCCGCGCCGTTCCGCCATGAAGGCGGCGAGATAGCGGTCCATCGCATCGCGCTCGGCAAGCTGGGCGCGCCGTTCGGTGGCGGTGATGTGCTCCGCCGTTTCGGCAAGACCCGCCGCGTCGTCCAGCGCGCCGAGCAGCGCGCGATGCACCAGCAGATCGGCATAGCGGCGGATCGGGCTGGTGAAATGGGCATAGCGCGACAAAGCGAGGCCGAAATGGCCGATATTCTCGATGGCGTAGGCGGCCTGGGACTGGCTGCGCAGCACCGCCTCGTTGACCATCGGGGCGATCTCGCTGCCGGCCACGCGGCGCAGCACGGCGTCGAGGTCGCGCGGATGCAGCGCATTGCCGGGCGGCAACGCGATCCCCAGCCCGTGCAGGAAGACGGCCAGCGCCTCGCGCTTTTCATCCGAAGGCGGCGCGTGGATGCGATAGACGCAAGGCTTGCCGCGCCGCTCCAGCTCCTCGGCGGCGGCGACGTTGGCGGTGATCATGAATTCCTCGATCAGGCGATGGCTGTCGAGGCGCGGGCGCGGGCGCACGGCGGCGATCCGGCCTTCGGCATCGAGCAGCACCTGACGTTCCGGCAGATCGAGATCGAGCGTGCCGCGCGCGATGCGCGCCGATAGCAGGGCTGCGAAGGCGCCGTACAGCGTCGCGAGCAGCCCGGCCGGCAGGCCCGCCGGATGGCCTTCCGGCGTCAGCGGATCGGTATCGGCATCGCGCGCCGTCTGCACCGCTTCATAGGTCAGGCGCGCGGCGCTTTTCATCAGGCCGCGGCCGAAACGATGCGCCGTCTTGCCGCCCTTGGCGTCGATCGTGATCTCGGCGAACAGGCAGGCGCGTTCTTCCTGCGGGCGCAGGCTGCACCAGTGATTGGACAGCGCCTCGGGCAGCATCGGCACCACGCGATCGGGGAAATAGACGCTGTTGCCGCGTAGCCGCGCGCTGCGATCGAGCGCACCCTCGGCGCGGACGTAATGGGCGACATCGGCGATGGCGACGATCAGGCGAAACCCGCCCGCGACCGGTTCCGCATAGACCGCATCGTCGAAATCGCGGGCATCGGCGCCGTCGATGGTGATCAGCGGCACATCGCGCAGATCCTCCCGCCCGGCCAGGTCCGGCGCGCCGGCCGCCGCCGCCTCGGCCAGCGCCTCGGGCGGGAAATCGACCGGGATGGCATGGGTGTGGATGGCGATCAGGCTGATCGAGCGCGCCTCTCCCAT
>JAGWRU010000115.1 GCA_028869595.1 Rhodospirillales bacterium | reverse complement strand
TGATGCCGGGACCGACGCCGCAGACCGTGCCCTGGACGCAGGAAGCCTATCTCAAGGCGATGGCCGCTTCGGGCCGGCCCGTCCATAACCAGAGCGCCGCGGAATTCGCCGCCATCCAGGCCCGCAAGCCGGCGGCGATGAAGCGGATCGAGGCCTATCTGAAATCCCGCCTCGGCCATGCCGATCCGGCCGTGATGGCCGCCTTCGAGGCGGTGCCGCGCGATTACTTCCACTATATCTATAGCGAGCATCGCGCGACGCCCGGCGATGCGTACGAGACCGATCCCAAGCCCTGGGCGATCGGCTATGGCTCGGCATTGTCGGATTATCTCGGCCAGGCCTACATGACCCAGATCTGCAAGCCGCGCCCGGGCGAGGTCAGTCTGGAAATCGGCACCGGCAGCGGCTTTCAAAGCGCGCTGCTGTCGCGCATCGTCGATCAGGCCTACACGATCGAGATCATCCCGCAGCTCGGCAATGCGGTCTCCCACATCTTCGCCCCGCTCGGCTACGACAATGTCCACACCAAGGTGGGCGACGGCTATTACGGCTGGCCGGAGTTCAAGGGCGGGTTCGACATCATCATCGTCACCTGCGCGGCGCAGTACGCCCCGCCCGATCTGTTCGCCCAGCTCAAGCCCGGCGGGCGGATGATCATTCCGATCGGCCAGCCCTTCAAGCGCGGCCAGGTGCTGTACGTCTACACCCGCGATCAGGCAGGCAAGATCCATTCGCGCCGCGACATGGGGGTGTTCTTCATCCCGATGACCGGGGCGATGATGAAGCTGCCGCATCCCGGCGCGACGCACGCGGAGTAGCCGGGCGCCGAATAGCCGGGCGCCGAATAGCCGGGCGTGCCGAGCGGGCGGCGCCGGGTTGGCCGCCTTCGCTCGGGCCGGCCTCGCTGCCTATTCCGGCCAGAGCGCCGCGACGGAGCCGAGCGGGCCGGCAGCACGCGCCCAGCGCAGGGCCGGCTTGCCATCGAAACGCAGCGGCGCGGTAAGCCGTGCCTGCGGCCCCCAGGCGGTGTGCTCCGGCTCTGCGGCGTAATCGGCATCGTCGAGCGGCGCGAAAGCCGGGGCGGCCTCGGCGGCGGGGATCTCCTTCAGCAACTGGGCGGTACGGGCCAGCGACAGCCGCGCCCGCAGCCCGCCTTGGGCCAGGCCGCGCAGCACGGTCGCGGCGATCATGTAGCCGGTGGCGTGATCCAGCGCCTGGGCGGGCAGGGGAACCGGCTTGGCCGCGCCTGCCGCGCGCATGCCGGCCTCGGCGATGCCGCTGCTCATCTGGATCAGGCTGTCGAAGCCGCGCCGCCCGGCCCAGGGGCCGGTCCAGCCATAGGCATCGAGGCTGACATCGACCAGGCCGGGGCGCGCCCGCCGGCGGGTTTCGGCATCCAGGCCGAGCCCGTCCAGCGCGCCCGGCCGATAGCCGTGCACCAGCACATCGGCATCTGCCAGCAGCGCCAGAAACACCTCGCGCTGGCGGCGCAGATCGAGGCGGGCACAATGCTTGCCCAGCGTGACTTCCGGCGCGAGGCTCATTTCCTGCCAGTCCGGCGGGTCGAGGCGCAGCACGGTGGCGCCGCACCCGGCGAGAAACCGCGTCGCGGTCGGCCCGGCCAGGATACGCGTCAGATCGAGCACCCGGATCCCGGCGAGCGGGCGGGCGGGATCGGCGGGACGATGCGGCGTGCCGGGGTGATGCTCGATCCAGACCAGGGGTTCGGCGGCAACCGCTGCGCCCTGCGGATGGGCGGCCCAGGCCGCGGCGCTGCGCATCGCCGCCGCCGCGCCGCCGGCCTCGACCACGGCGCTTTCCAGCGCCTCGATCGGCCAGCCGCGCACGGCTTCCGCGACCGCTTCGCGCTCGGGCGGGGTGCCCAGCACGGCAAGCGCGGCGCGGCGGTGATGCGGGGCGTTGGTGTGCAGGCGGATCCAGCCATCCGCGCCCTGGTAGTCCCCGGCCACGGCGTCCCAGGTGGGGGGGACCTGCCAGCCTTGCGGGCGGATCGAACTCAGGAACCAGGCGGCGGCGAGGCGGCGATCGACGGCGATCTCGCCGCGATGCCCGGCCAGGGCGGCGAGCGCCAGACCCGCCGCGCCGATCGAGGCGGCGGCGAGATCCGTGGTGGGATAGACCGAGGGCATCGCGCCTTCGGCGGTGAAGCGGACTTGCGACGTGTCATCCGCCGCGCCGCCGAGGCCGGACCAGATCAGTGCCAGGGCATCGTCGCTCCGCATCGCGCTCTCCTGCTTCCATTCGGCGCGGGACGAGATCGTCGCGCCATGCGGCGAAGTGGCACCTGCATGGCATAAATCGTCAATCTTGTTTATATCGATCAATATGTTTCTCTCCGCCAAACAGGCAGCGGCCCGGCTCGGGATCGCCCCGGCCACGCTCTATGCCTATGTCAGTCGCGGCCTGCTGGCCGCCGAACCGGGGCCGGATGGGCGCACCAGCCGCTACGCCGCCGAGCAGGTGGATGCGCTGGCAGCCAGCCGCCGGCGCGGACGGCGCCCGAGGGAGGTGGCCCGCGCCACGCTCGATTTCGGTCTGCCGGTGCTGGAATCGGCGCTGACCGCCGTGCAGGACGGGCGCTTCTATTATCGCGGCCGGGATGCGGTGGCGCTGGCCGCGCATGCCACGCTGGAGGAGGTAGCGGCGCTGCTGTGGGATATGGCGCTGCCCAAGCCTGCGGCGTCCGTCGCGCGCGGGCCGGCGCGCCATCCGGTGCCCGAGGCGCCTTCATTGCTCGCAGCCTTCGCCGCGACCGGGCCGGATGCGGTCGAGACGGAGGCCTGGATCGCCGATCCGGCCCGCCGGGCGCGCGGCTGCCTCGGTTTGCTGCGCGGCCTGTGCGGGTTGATGACCGGGGTGGCGCCGGGCGAGGTGGCGCTGCATGCCCATTGTGCCACCGTCTGGGGTGTCGATGCGCACGGGGCGGCGCTGATCCGCGCGGCTCTGGTGTTGTGCGCCGATCATGAATTGAATGCATCGAGTTTCACCGTGCGCTGCGTCGCCGGCACCGGGGCCAGCCTGCACGCGGCCCTGCTGGCCGGGCTTGCCGCTTTGTCCGGTCCGCGCCATGGCGGCATCACCGCGCGGGTCGCGGCGCTGTGGACCGGCCTCGATCCTGCCAATCCTGAAGCCGGGCTGCGGGCGCGGCTGGCGCGCGGCGAGGACATGCCGGGTTTCGGCCATCCGCTCTACCCGGCCGGGGATCCCCGCGCGGCGGCGCTGCTGGCCGCGCTGCCCGAGGGGGCGGCGCTGGCCGCCACCATCACCGCCCTGACCGGGCAGCGTCCCAGCCTGGATTTCGCGCTGGTCGCGCTCGCCCGCCATCTCGACCTGCCGGCCGGTGCGGCGTTCGGGATCTTCGCGCTCGGCCGGGCGGTGGGTTGGATCGCCCATGCGCTGGAGCAACGCGCGGCGGCCCGTCTGATCCGCCCGCGCGCTGTCTATGTCGGGCCGCGGCCCGAGACCTGAGCTTCAATCGAAGCCGATATTATCCAGCAGCCGCACGCTGCCCAGCCGGGCGGTGGCGATCAGCCGGGCGCCGGGTTGCACCGCGGTGATCGGCGTCAGGCTTTCGCCGGCCACCAAAGCGAGATAATCGGGCGCGAAGCCGGCCGCGCGCAGCCCGGCGATCGCGGCATCGAGCGCGGCCCCGGCGGGTGCGCCCTGGCGCAGATCGGCGCGCAGCCCGGTCAATGCGGCATAAAGGGCCGGCGCGCGGGCGCGTTCCTTGGCCGAGAGGAAGCGGTTGCGCGAGGACATTGCCAGCCCGTCCGCCTCGCGCACAGTGGCGATCCCCACGATCTCCGTCGGCAGGTGCAGATCGGTGACGACGCGGCGGATGACCTGCAATTGCTGCCAATCCTTTTCGCCGAAGAAGGCGAGATCGGCCCGGCACTGGCCGAACAGTTTTGTGCAGACCGTGGCAACCCCCTGGAAATGGCCGGGCCGCGCCGCCCCCTCGAAGCCCTGCGCCGGGCCGGCGGGGGTGATGACGCAGGCATTGGCGGGCGGATACATGGTCGCGACATCGGGCAGCCAGACCAGCGCGCAGCCGGCCTCGCGCAGCAGCGCCAGATCCCCCGCCTCATCGCGCGGATAGCGGGAGAGATCCTCGTTCGGGCCGAACTGGGTTGGGTTGACGAAGATCGAGGTGATCACCCCCGCGCCGCTCGCGACGGCGGCATCGACCAGGGCGCGGTGCCCGGCATGCAGCGCCCCCATGGTCGGCACCAAAGCGATCCGCCCGCGTCTGGCGGCCAGCGCCCGGCGATGGGTGTCGAGTTCGGCAAGGGTGCGCGCGATCAGCATGGCCGCGGAATGTGGCGCGGGCATCGCTCCCGCACAAGCCGGGGGAAGCAGGCTTACGCCGCTCCTCGCTCGGCCCATTGTCGGTCGAACGCGTCGACGCCTGGAAACCCCATCACCCGGTTCATCGTCGCAAAGGGCAGCATCGGTGTCGCCGCGCCGTTGCTGGAGCCGGTTTCGCGCAACTGGCGGTAGACCGTCGTCAAGGCACCCGCCGCCGCCAGGAAACCGGAGGCGGGATAAAGGCCGATGCGAAAGCCGAGTTCCGTCAGCTCGGCCGCCGAGCAGAACGGGGTGCGCCCACCCTCGACCATGTTGGCCAGCAGGCAGGCGCCTTGGAAGGTTTCGCCGATCCGCGCCAGTTCGTCGATGCTTTCCGGACTCTCGATGAACAGGATATCGGCGCCGGCGGCGAGAAACTGTTCGCCGCGACGCAATGCGGCATCGAGTCCCTGGCCGGTGCGCGCATCGGTGCGCGCGACGATCAGGAAATCGGCGCTGTCGCGCGCCGCCACCGCGACCCGCAGCTTGCGCACCGCATCCGCCGTCTCGATCACCCGCCGCCCCGGCGTGTGGCCGCATTTCTTCGGATATTCCTGATCCTCCAGCTGAATGCCGGCAGCGCCCGCCGCCTCGTAGCCGCGCACCGTGCGATCGACGTTCAGCAAGCCGCCATAGCCGGTATCGCCATCGGCGATCAGCGGCAGGGCGGGTGCCGCGCCCCGGATGCGGCGCAGCGCATCGAGCATTTCGCCGTAGCTCGCCATGCCCGCATCGGGCATGCCGAGCATCGAGGCGACGCTGCCGTAGCCGGTCATATAGAGCGCGGGAAATCCGGCCTCGGCGGCGAAGCGGGCCGAGATACCGTCGAAAACGCCTGGCAGCACCAGGGTATCGCTGCCGGTGAGCAAGGATTTCAGGCTGGGCATCGGCGTCTCCTCCGGAATGTCTATCAGGCGGGAGGAGTGTTCGCCGCGGCGCCGGTCGCGGCAAGCCTTGGCGGACGCGGGAGACGATGTTGCCAAGAATTAAGGGGCGCAGCCTGTCCAAGCCGGGGGGATTGGGATACATCCGACCTGCCTAGCGACCATGGCGTCCGGTCATGGCCGTGCATGTCGTTGCCGTCTGCGGGTCCGCTTTTCATTCGATGAACGCGCCGTCACCCCCTGTTTCGCCGTCGCCTGCCACATCTTCGGCCGAGCCGGGACGCTCCGCCGCCCTGGCGCGCGCCTGGCTGCGCGCCGAGACGCGCCGGGCCGGCCGGACGACGCGCTGGCCGATCCTGACCGGGCTTGTCGCGGTCGCCGCCGGCGCGTTGCAGGCAGTGCTGGCCGGTGCAGTGCTGGCGCGTGCCCTGGCCGCGCTTGCCGCGGCGCTGCATCCGCCGCCGCCGATCCGCTTCCCGCTGGCCGGCGCGCCGGCGGCACCGGCGATTCCCGCGCTCGGCATCACCGCCTATGGCCAGGCCGCCGCCGGCCTGCCGCCGCCGCCGCCGCCCCATACGGCGCTATGGGTGCTGCTGGGCGGGTTTCTGCTCGCCATGCTGGTGCGCGCGGCGGCGAATTACGCCTCGGAACGCTTTGCCTTTGCCGCAGGTGCCACGGCACGGCGGCATCTGCGCAGTGATGCCATGGCCCGGCTGCTGGCGGCCGGCCCCGCGGTGCTGGCCGGCCAGCATTCCGGCGCCTTGGCCGCCATCGTCATGGATCGCATCGAATTGCTCGACGGGTATTTTGCCCGCTACCTGCCGGCCCGCACCCTGGCATTGGTCGGGCCGGCGCTGATCTTGCTGGTGGCGCTGGCGCTCGACCCGTTCGCGGCGCTGGTGCTGGCCCTCGCCGGGGCGCTGGTGCCGTTCGGCATGGCACTGGCCGGCATCGGTGCCAAGCGCGCGACGGAACGCCAATTCGCCGCCTTGTCGCGCCTGCAGGTGCGCTTCCTCGACCGGATGCGCGGCCTCAGCACCATCATCCTGGCCGGCCGGGCAGAGGCGGAGGCGGCGGCGCTGCAAACGGCGGCGGGCGATCTGCGCCGGCGCACGATGCGGGTGCTGCGGGTGGCCTTCCTATCGGCCAGCATACTCGATCTGGCCGCCGCCGCCGCGCTGGTGGTGCTGGCGATCCATTATGCGCAGGTACTGGCGCCCGCCGGGGCACCGGCCAAAGGCGTGGCACCGGCTGCGGCACTCGGCGTGCTGCTGCTGGTCGCGGAATTCTTCGCGCCGCTGCGCAGCCTGGCCAGCGTTTACCAGGATGGCATCCATGCCCGCAGCGCCGCAGCCGAGCTGATCGCCTTGCCGCCCGCCCCGCCCGAGCCGGTGGCGCGCACCGTGCGCAATGTCGCCGCGCAGGGCATTTCCGTCGCCTTCGAGCATGTGAATCTGACCCGCGATGCGGCGCGCGGGGCCGTGCTGAGCGATCTTTCCTTCCGCATTCCGGCGGGAGAGACGCTGGTGCTGGTGGGGCCTTCGGGGTCGGGCAAATCGACGGTGATCGAGACGCTGCTGGGATTTCATCGCCCGCAATCGGGGCGGGTGACGCTGAACGGGGCGGATCTGTCGGATGTCGTGCCGGCGGCGCTGTCGCGCCTGACCGCCTGGGTCGGCCAGCGCCCGAAACTGTTTGCCGGCACCATCGCCGAGAATATCCGCTTCGCCCGGCCGGAGGCGAGCGAGCAGGAAGTGACCGCCGCGGCGCGGGCCGCCCATGTCAGCGATTTCGCCGAGGCGCTGCCGGCCGGGCTCGGCACCCGGATCGGCGAGGGTGGCTTCGGCCTGTCCGGCGGGCAGGCCCAGCGCATCGCCATCGCCCGCGCCTTTCTGCGCAACGCCCCGCTGCTGCTGCTCGACGAGCCGACCGCGCATCTCGACCCGGCGAGCGAGGCGCTGGTGCTCGACAGTCTGCGCCGTCTCGCCGTGGGGCGGACGGTGATCCTCGCCTCGCATTCGGCCGCCGCCTACGAGTTCTCGGGCCGGCGCCTGCATCTCGCCGCCGGCCGGGTGGCGGCATGAACGAGGTGGCGGGACCGCTGCTGCGGGTGATCGGGCGCTGGCGCGGGCAGAGTGGCTGGCTGGTGCTTGGGGCGGTGGTTTCGCTGGCCGCGCTGGGCAGCGCGATCGGCCTGATGCTGGTCGCCGGGGCGGCGCTGACGGTGCGCCGGGGCGGTGCCGCCGTGCCGCATCCGATCGCCCTGCTGGCGCTGGCGGCGGGGGGCAGCCTTCTCGCGGCGCCGCTGCTGCTGCGCGCGCTTGGCAGCGGGCGCGTGGTGCTGCGCTATCTCGACCGCCTGACCAGCCATGCGGCGACATTCCGCGCCCTGGCGGCGCTGCGTGTCTGGTTCTTTCGCGGTCTTGCCGCCAACAGCGCGGGCGGTCTGGGATTTCGCCATGCCGGCGACGTGCTCGCCCGCCTGGTCGGCGATGTGGAGGCGCTGGACGGGCTCTATGTCCGCATCCTGCTGCCGCTGATCGGCGCGCTGGTGCTGGCGCCGGTGCTGGCGGTGGCGCTGGGGCTGTTCTCCATCCCGCTGGCGGCGATCGTCACGGCGCTGTTCGTGTTGGCCGCCTTCGTCCTGCCGCTGCGCGCCGCGCGCGGCACGGCCGCTGCCGGACAGTCCCAGGCCGAGGCGGCGGCGGCGCTGCGCATCGCCATTCTCGATACGCTGAGCGGCTTGCCGGAGGTGCGCGCCTTCGGGGCCGAAGGCCGCATGCTGGCCTCGGTGCAGGCGCGCGAGGCGCAGCTGCTGGCCGCCCAGCGCGCCCAGGCCCGCCGGGTCGCGACGTTCGGCGCCGGCGCGCTGCTGCTGGGGCAGGTCGCGGTGCTGGCGGTGCTGACCATGGCCACCCGCCACCCTTCCGCGGCGATCGTCGCCGCCTTCCTGGTGGTCGCCGCCTTCGAGGCGGTGGGCGGGCTCGCCCGGGCCGGCGCCTTGGCGGGCCAGGCCAGTGCCGCCGCAAGACGCGTGCTGGAAGCGGCCGAGGCGCCGGCGGTGGTTGCCGATCCGCCGCACCCGGCGCCGATGCCGGCCACCCATACGCTGACCTTCGAGGCGGTGCGGTTTCGCTGGCAGCCCGATCTGCCATACGTGTTCGAGCAGCTTGATCTGAGCATCGCGCCAGGCACCCGCATCGCCCTGCTCGGCCCGTCGGGCATCGGCAAATCGAGCCTGGCGGCGCTGGCGCTGCGGCTGGCCGCGCCGGAATCGGGGAGGATCCTGCTGGGCGGCACCGATATCGCGACATTGCCGGCGGCGGGGCTGCATGCGCGCATCGCCTGGCTGTCGCAGACGACGCATCTGTTTGCCGACACCATCCGCAATAATCTCCGCCTGTGCTGCCCGGATGCCGATGACGCGATGCTCTGGCAGGCGCTGGAGGCGGCGCGGATCGCCGATGCGGTGCGGGCCTTGCCCGAGGGCCTGGATACCTGGCTGGGCGAAGGCGGCGCGGGATTTTCCGGCGGCCAGGGTAGGCGACTGGCACTTGCCCGGACCTTGCTGTCGCCGGCACCGATCCTGATCCTGGACGAGCCCTGTGCCGGGCTGGATGCGGCGACCGAGCGCGACTTCCTGACCACGCTGAACGAGGTGGCGGCGGGGCGCACGGTGATCCTGATCGCGCATCGCCTGACCGGGGTGGAGCGGCTCGATCGTATCTGGCGCCTGTCGGGCGGTGTCGCGGTGGCGGCGGCGGCCTGACGCTGCGCCGTTCCTTAACCCATGATTGACGCGATCCGGTGCAAACCCTTACGCCGGTCCAGGAGCCATGGCGGCAGGGAGCGAGTCGGCACGATGAAACGCGCGTTCGGCAGAAGATTGGCGGGGCTGGGGCTGATGACGGTGCTGACGCTGGGCGCGGCGTGCGCCGCGCCGGCCGATGCCGCCGCGCAGCAAAGCGTGCCTACCCAGAGCGTGGTAGTGTTCTTCAAGGAATGGTCGGCCGCCCTTGATGCGCATGCGAAACAGGCGATCGCGCGGGCGGCGAGCTGGGCCAAGGCGCATCCGCATGTGACCATTCAGGTCACCGGCTACGCCGATCCCACCGGCGGGCGGCGGGCCAATATCCTGATGTCGGAATTGCGCGCCCAGGTGGTGGCCGATCAGCTGGTGGCCGATGGCGTGGCCGGCGACCGGCTGCGCCAGAACGGTGAAGGCGCGGTCAAATTCGCCGTCTCCTCGCTGGAAAGCCGGCGGGTGGAGATCAGCGCGGCGCGCTGAGCGGAGCCGCGCCATGACACCGCTCGATCTCGGCGCCGCGTCGGAGACGGAAAAGCTCAGGCCGAGCCAGGCCGGGACGGGTCCGATTGGGCCGAATCAGGACAGGCCGAATCAGGACGGGGCGGAGCCGGATGCGGCGCGGGCGGTGCTGGCGCGGGTATTCGGCTTTCCCGCCTTTCGCGGCCAGCAGGAAGCCGCCGTCCGCCAGGTGATCGGCGGCGGCGATGCGCTGGTGCTGATGCCGACCGGCGGCGGCAAATCGCTTTGTTATCAGGTGCCGGCTTTGTGCCGCGCGGGCACGGCGATCGTCGTCTCGCCGCTGATCGCGCTGATGGATGATCAGGTTGCCGCGCTCAGCCAGCTTGGCGTGCGCGCCGCGGCGCTGCATTCGGAATTACCGCCCGAGATGGCCCAGGCGGCCGGCCGCGCGCTCGATCGCGGCGCGCTCGATCTGCTCTATGTCTCGCCCGAACGCCTGCTGGCGCCGGGCACCCAGGAACGATTGTCGCGCCAGCGAATCGCCTTGATCGCCATCGACGAAGCGCATTGCGTCTCCCAGTGGGGACACGAATTCCGTCCCGAATACCGTGCTCTCGCCTGCCTGCCGGAGCGGTTTCCCGGCGTGCCGCGCATTGCCCTGACCGCCACCGCCGATCCACGCACCCGTGCCGATATTCTGGCCGCCCTCGCGATGCCCGATGCGGCGGTGTTCCAGGCGAGTTTCCATCGACCCAACCTGTTTCTCTCCGCCGATCCCAAGATCGGCGAGACCAGGCAGCTGCTCGATTTTCTGGCCCGGCACAAAGGCGAATGCGGCATCGTCTATTGCGGCTCGCGCGCCCGGACGGAGCGGATCGCCGCGTTCCTGGACCGCCATGGCATGGCCGCGATCGCCTTTCATGCCGGCCTCGACCCCGAGCATAAGCGCGCCGCCGCGGCACGGTTCCGCTCCGGCGAGCCGGTGATCGTGGTCGCAACCATTGCGTTCGGTATGGGCATCGACCGTCCGGATGTGCGCTTCGTCGTGCATCTGGACATGCCGGACAGTCCGGAAAGCTATTACCAGCAGATCGGCCGGGCCGGGCGCGACGGCGATGCCGCCGATACGCTGCTGCTGTACGGCGGGCAGGATATCGCCCGGGCCCGCCACTGGATCGAGCAATCGGCAGCGCCGGTCGCGCAGACCCGGGCGATGGCGGCGCGGCTGGAAGCGATGGTGGCGCTGACCGAAACCGCCGCCTGCCGCACCCGCGCGCTGCTTGCCTGTTTCGGCGAATCCCTGGGCGAGGCCTGCGGGCATTGCGATAATTGCCGCAGCCCGGCGGTGATGCAGGATGCGACCGAGGCGGCGCGCAAGCTGCTTTCGGCGGTCTATCGCACCGGTCAGATTTTCGGCGCGCTGCACGTCATCGCCGTGCTGCGCGGCGAGACCAGCGAGGCAGTGCTGCGCCATGGCCATGACAAGCTTGGCGTATTCGGGATCGGCGCGGATGCGAGCCGCGAGAGCTGGCGCGGCGTCGCCCGCCAGTTGATCGCGCTGGGCGCGCTGCGCAGCGATCGCGGCGCCTATGCCGGGCTGTCGCTGGATGCCGCGATCGCCAGGCCGATCCTGCGCGGCGAAACGCGGGTGATGCTGCGCGCCGAAACCGTCCCGGCGCCGCGCGCCGCGCGGCAGGCCCCGCCGCCGGCAGGCGCGGTGGCGCAGCTGGAGGGGGCGGCGGCGGCGCGCTTCGAAAGACTGCGCATCTGGCGGCTGGAGCAGGCCCGCGCCCAGGCGATTCCGCCCTATGTCATCTTCCACGACCAGGTGCTGCGCGACATCGCGGCAAGCCTTCCCGGCGATCTCGACGCGCTCGCCCAGATCCGGGGCGTTGGCGCATCCAAGCGGGCGCGCTATGGGGAAGCGGTGCTGGCGCTGCTGGCACAGGATGGCTGACGGAATGGGAGTGGGTGCGATGACCCCGAAGGATGCGGCGCGCGTGCAGGCCTATCTGCGCGGATTGCTCGGCAATGCCCGGATCGGCGTGGCGCTGCCCAGCCGGCGCGGTGCCTCGGCGGAGGTGCGCATCGGCGAGGAGTTTATCGGCACGCTGCACAAGGATGAGGAGGATGGCGAAACCTCCTTCTCGCTGCACGTGACGATCCTCGACGAGGATCTGCCTCCCGCGTGAGGGGGGCGCGGGGCGCCGCCCCGCGAACCGGCTCAGAGGAATACCGCGACCGCGGCGTTGGCAATCACCGCCCTGTCGCGGCCTTCGGGATCGGGCACGTCGAGGCCGCCTGCAACAACCTGCACCCGGACCGTGCCATGCGGCAGGCAGGCGGCGATTGCGGCGGCATCGACCTGCGCGGGCTCCGCCACGCCGATCGTCACTTCCACCTGCATGCGGGCCGCGTCGCGCTTCAGCGAACGGATCAGCGTGAGCGAGCTGTGATGGATCGCATCCTGCACGGCGCGGATCGCGGCCTTGGTGTAATCGCCGCCATGCAGATCATTGCCGCTGCCGAATTCGACGATCACCTGGCGCGGTTCGCGCGTCATTGCGCATCCTCCTCGGGCAGATCGAGCCAGACCGTGGCAGCGGCCTGCGCGACCAGGGTGGTGGCATAGGCATGCGCGATCTCCAGCCCGCCCGCGACCACCTCCAGCGTGCCGCTGCCATGCGGCAGCACTGCCAGCACGGCGGCGCGATCGACGCGCTCGGGATGCGGTACGCCGATGCGCACCGCCACCTCCATCGCGTCATTGGGCAGGTCGAAGGCCGGCGCCACGGTCAGGGCGTTGTGCCATAGCGCGTCGCGCAAGGCGCGCACCGCCGCCTTGGTGGGATCGCCGCCCCGGATATCGGTGCCCATGCCGATCTGCAGCACCATTCTGCGCCGTGCCATGCCATCCCTCGTGCCGCCTTCGACGATCCTGCGCGGTTTTGTCCGTTTCGTCATCCCGGGCGTTTCATCCCGGGCCGATCACGGGACGCGGGCGAGGCGGGCAAGCGTCGTCAGAATGCGCCCGCCGGCCCGCAGACTGCCCCGCAGATTGCCGGCCACCTTCGACGCTCCGGCGATCCTGCGGCCATAGGGCAGAGGAATTTCCATCACCCGCAGCCCGGCGCGCGGCGCGCGGATCTGCATTTCCAGGTTCCAGCCATAGGTCATTTCGCGCATGTCGAGCCGGATGAGATCGGCGCCGCGGATGGCGCGAAAGGCGCTCATGTCGGAATAGCGCTGCCCGGCGATGGCGCCGAGCGCGGCTCCGATCGCGCGCCCGGCCAGGATCTGGTGCCAGCCCATCGCGCCCGGCGCGCGCGCCCCCCGGGTGCGCGAGGCAAGGGTGAAATCCGCGCGCCCCTCCAGCAGCGGGGCGAGCAGGATGGCGGCGTGCTCCACCGGATCGGCGCCGTCGCCGTCGCAGAACAATAGGATCTCCGCCCCGGCTGCCATTGCCGCCGCCGCCCCGGTCGCGCAAGCCTGCCCGTAGCCGCGCCGCGCCTCGCGGATCACCATGGCGCCGCCTGCCTCCGCTTCGGCGATCGTGGCGTCGGTGCTGCCGCCATCGACCACGAAGACCGCATCGATCAATGCGCGCGGCAGGCGGGCCAGGGTCGGGCCGATCGCGCCCGCCTCGTTCCAGACGGGAATGACGGCGGCGATCTTCGGGCGTGACGCCATCACAGGCTCCAGCGCAGCCCGCAGCCCTGGCAGGCTTTCGGCGGCGCATCGCCCAGCAGGGCGGTGCGGAAATCGCGATAGGCCGGCCCGTTCCAGATATCGCGCAAATCCTGCTGGCTGGCATCGCCCAGCGTGTAGTTCTCGTAGCCGCGTTGGGAGAAAGGCGCGATGCAGCAGGGCAGCGCGCGGCCATGGGCGGTGAAATACATCAGCGACCAGGGGCGGCGACACAGGCTCCAGGGAGAGGCGCCGGCCTCGTTCTTCAGGCTCAGCCCCGGCTCGGTCGCGCCCGAAGCATCGAGGGTGACGCCGAGTTCACGCCCCAGCGCCTCGGCCGCGGCGATCGCCGCCTGTTCTTCTGCCCTTGTTGCCTCGAACAGGGCCTGATCGGCGCGCGCCAGGCCATAGCCTTCCTCGTCGAACACCAGACGCTGCAGATGCACCGAACCGACGCCGGTGCGGGCGGCGAGGCGGACGAATTCCGGCAATTGCCCGACGGTTTCGCGCAATCCCGTCAGCCAGATAGAGACGGCGGGTTTTTCGATGCCGTGCTGGCGCTGATACGCGGTGAAGGCGCTCAGTCCGCGCAGGATGCGATCGAAGAAATCCTTGCCGCGCACCGCCTTGTACGTCGCCCGGTCGGCGGCATCGAGGGAGACGCGCAATTCGTCGAGCCCGCTTTCGATCAGCGCCGGAAAGCGCCTGGGGTCGAGCAGCGTGCCGTTGGTGTTGAACAGCACATAGGCGCCGCGATCCTTGAGGTAGCGGATCATGCGCGGCAGCGATTTCACCAGCATCGGCTCGCCGACCCCGTGCAGCACGACGCGGGCGATGTCGGGCACCTGATCGACGATGCGGGTGAATAATTCCCACGACATGTCGGCGGGTGGTTCCAGCGCCTCGAAGGTGCGCGGACAGGTTTCGCACAGCAGATTGCAGCGATTGGTCACCTCCAGATAGAGGCAGACCGGCGGGGCGGTGGCGACGGCGCCGCGCGTCGCCTCGACCTTCTCGAAATACCGGGTGGGGTTGGCGAGGGTCGTTGTCATCATGCTCTCCGGGAGGGGGCGGCGGCGGCTGGCCGGGCAGGGCGGAAGAAGGGCAGCAGGGCAAGGCTCCAGGCAGGGACATAGACCAGCGCCGGCCAGAGCAGACGCCCGGCCAGCGGATCGAGATAGAGCAGCAGCGGCGCCACCGAGAGAAACAGCGCCGCCGGGCTGGGCGCCAGCACCGCCGGCATCGCGAGCCAGGCGAAATACCAGTCATAATGCGGCGAAATCGCCAGCATGCCGGCAACTCCCAGCCCCGCCATGCCGGCGGCGGCGGCGCGGATCGCCTCTCGCGGATCGGCCGGTGCGGCGCGCCAGGCAAGAGCGATGCCGCCGCCGGCCAGCAGCAGGGCGACGAGCGCAAGATAGAGCATCGGCGCGATCGCCGGCAGCCGCACCCCGATCAGCGCATGCAGCAGCGCGGCGAACAGATCGAGCGGCCACAGCCCGGTGCCCGAACGCAGCCCCTCCTCGCGCGCATAGCCGCCGAGAAATCCCAGCACCCGCCAGCCGACATCGACATAGGGAAGATAGAGCAGAGCGACGATGCCGATCGCCGCCGCGGCAAAACGCAGGCGCCGCCTGCGCCAGAGCGGCGGCAGCATCAAAGCGGGCAGGAATTTCACGGCAAACGCCGCCCCGCCCAGCGCCCCGGCCAGGCCGTGCCGCCCCTTGGCGGTGGCCAGCAAGGCCACCGCCAGCAGCGCAATGGCCAGCGCATCGACATGCCCGTTGCCGGCAAAGGCCCAGAGCGCAAGCGGGTTCCAGGCATAGAGCGCCACACGTTCGGCCGGCAGCCCGGCCCGGGCGAGCAGGGCGAGCAGGGCGGCAAGGGCGATGCATTCGGCGCCGATCATCGCCGCCTTCATCGTCATGACGCCGCCGCCTGCGCGCGCCACCGCCTCGAACACCAGCTGCGCGGTGGGCGGATAGATGGTGTGGGCGTAGCTCGCGCGGTTGATATGGGGAAAGATCGCCGTGTCGCGCAGAAATGCCAGCGCCGGCGCATCGGGAATATAGCGATAGGGGTTGATGCCGGCGGCGGCGACCCGTCCGTCCCAGACATAGCGATAGACATCGCTCGACAGGAAAGGCGGCGAGACCAGCAGTATCAGGCGCAGCAGCGTCGCAAACCCCAGCACGATGGCCAGCCGCGTCATCCCCTTGCCGGGCGGGGCGGTCAGCAGCAGGGAGCACACCCCGAGATAGATGGCCCCGGCCAGGGCCTGCAATGCGGTGAAGGCATCGGCGCGCCAGCCAATGCCCAGCGCCGCCGTGCCGGGGACGTGCAAAGCAAGCCCCGCCCCGGTCAGGAGAAGCAGCAGAACGCCGGCGCCGAGCAGCAGGATTTCGGTGCGCTTCATGCGCGGCAGGGGCGCGATGGGGCTGCGAGGGTGCATGCGGGCAGTGCCGCCAGGGCACGCGCCGTGGCGGGCGCCGGCCAGGCAGCGGGTTCGGGCATCCCGAGCCCGGCCTGCAGCCGCGCCAGAGAGGCGGGGTCATCGACGTCGTACCAGGGCGGCAGGCTGTGCAGCGAAAGCCCGGCTTCCTCCAGCCGGGTCCGGGTGGTGGCGGCGACGCTGGCGCTGCTCCACGTGATGGCGCGGAACGGATGCGGGTGCGGGGTGCGCAGCCCGAGCAGATAGTACCCGCCATCCTCGGCCGGCCCGAGCACCGCATCCGCCCCTTGCGGGTCGAGCAGGACGCGGGCGGCTTCGGCATAGAAGCGGCTCGGCAGCGTCGGGCTGTCGGCACTGACCAGGGCGACGCCGGCATAGCCCTGGCCGAACAGCGCCTGCAAAGCGTGCAGCAGCACACAGCCAAATCCCGCGATGCCGGGCGGGGCGGCGATGGCGCCATCGGCCAGCAGCAGCCGGGTGCCGGGCGCGAGCAGCCCGTCGAACAACCCTTCCTGCCCGGCCGGGGCATAGGCCACGAAACGGTCGATCGGGGCGTGTCTTGCCGCCTCGGCCAGGCTGTCGGTGACATCGCGGAGGAAGGCCGCGCCAAGCGCCGCGGCACCTTCCTCGCCCAGCAGCGGTGCCAGCCGGGTTTTGGCCCGCCCGGCCACCGGCGCCTTGGCCATCACCGCGATCGCACAGCGCCGGGCCGGAAACAGGCTGTGCATCGGCTAGATCCCGCTGAACCAGTTATAGCCGCGATCGGTCCAGAACCCGCGCGGCTGCTGGTTGGTGACATAGATCGTCGTGACGAATTTCGGGTTCTTGAAGCCGAGCTTGGTGGGAATGCGGATCTTGAACGGATAGCCGTATTTGCGCGGCAGGATCTCCCCCGACAGGCGGAAGGCCATGATGGTCTGCGGGTGCAGCGCGCTCGCCATGTCCATCCCCTCGTAATAGCCGTCGGCGCATTCGAAGCCGACATAACGCGCGGTGAGATCGGCGCCGATGCGCTCGAGAAAGACGCGCAGCGGCGTGCCGCTCCATTCCCCGATCATGCTCCAGCCTTCGACGCAGACATGGCGGGTGACCTGGCTTTGCTGCGGCAGGGCGTGAAGCTGCGCGACCGTCCAGGGCTGCTTGTTCTCGATCAGCCCGGCCAGACGCAGGCGGTAATCGGCGGCATCGAGGGCGGGCGCCTGATCGGGACCGTACCACGCATTGTAGCGGAAATCCTTGACCGCGCGGTCGGCGGCGAAGGTCGGGGCCAGCTTATGCGGGTTGAACAATGCGGCCTGGACCCGGTCGTTCCAGGCGGAGACGCGCGCGAGTGCTGCCTGCACCCGGCCATGGTCGGAGAAATCGCAGCCCGTCAGCAGGCTGAGCGAGGCGATGGAGGCGGTGCGCGACAAGGCGCGGCGGGGCAGGGCGATGGGCATGTTCTATTCCTTCGCGCCAGACGCCGAATGGATGCGCATGCGCGCCCGGCCCAGGATCATCGATTGCAGCGTACGCGGCACCAGCAGCACCAAGGCGACATGCACCAGCAGGAAGGCGAATAACCCGCTCATGCCCAGGAAATGCACCAGCCGCGCGCCCTGGAAGCCGCCGAACAGCGAAACCAGCGGCGCGGTCTGCACCGGTTTCCAGATCGCGATGCCCGAGGTCAGCATCAGCGCCACCAGCCCGATCACGCCCCAGTAGAATAGTTTCTGCACGGCGTTGTATTCGCCGAGCTTATGGCCGAGGCGAAAACGCAGGGCGGCGACGAAATCGGCCAGGAAGCTGCGTGGCGTCAGCGGCAGGAAATCGCGGCGGAAATGGCCGGAAAACACGCCGTAGAGCAGGAATGTCAGATAGGCGCCGGCCAGTAGCCACATCGCCGCGAAATGCCAGGCGATCGCGGTGGCGACGCCGGGATCGTTGTGCCAGGCGAGCTGGGCCTGGATGCCGCCGCCGAGCGTGATCGCCTCGGGAATGCGGAAAGGGAAGATCGGGCTCGAATCATAGATGCGCCAGCCGGAGAAGATCAGCGTCAGCACGGCAAGCGCCATCGCCCAATGGGCCAGACGCAGCAGGGCGGGGTGGCGCTGCTCCTCGAAGCCGGGCGGCGGGGCGGGGCGGGGTTTCATGCGGCGCTCTCCTGGAGTCCGGCGTGGCGCAGGCTGGCGCGGCCATCCGGGCCGGCCAGAAAGGCGAGGAAACGTTCGGGATGCGGGCGGCGGGCGAGGCGGGTGAGGGCGACGGCCACCTGCACCGGCCCGCTGGCCGAGACCGGCACGGGGCGCAGCCGGTGCAGCCCGCCCAGCAGGCTGGCATGCACCAGACCGGCCGATGCCGCGCCCTGGTGCAGCAACCAGGCGACCCCCGGCGTATCGATCGCCCCGATTGCGGGATTGCCGCCGAGCCCGATGGCGGCGAGCACCGCGGCGCCGTCGATCGCGCTGCCATCGCTGGCATCGGGTCGGGCAAGGCGGGTGGTGGCGGTGATCGGCACGACGCGCGCCCCGGCCAGCACCAGAGGATTGGACCATGCGGGACCGGGCGCACCGGCCAGCAATCCCGCCGCCTGCAGGGCGGACAGAACGGGAAGGCCGGTAAAGACCAGATCGTTCTGCACGGTGCGCTGCAGCTGCGGCAGGATCAGTTGCGGCGGCGTGGCAAAGACATGCACCCGCACGCCGCTTTGCCGGCGATAGGCGGCGGCGGCGGCGCGTAGTGCCGGGGCCAGCGCCGGATCGGTGGCCAGCACCAGATCGGTGGTCATATCGGCTCGGGCCGGGGCCGGGGCGGCGGCCACCGCAAGCAGGCCCAAGGCCGGTGCTGCGAGTGCGTGGCGGCGACTAAGGCGGATCATCGTCTCTCCCTTCGGCAGGCCCGGCGGCGCGCGATGCGGGCAATGCGTGGTTGCCTCCGTCCGACCCTTCGGGAATGGCGGCGTTACAAGGGGGGCGAAAAAAAATGCAACGAGATCGCATCTTTCCCACAGATTGAGATATCAGGCGGCTGGATCACTATATCTGGTATATCGACGCTTGCCGTTGCGGGCGTGGCGCATGCTAGGATGGGGGAGCGGCGAGTCTTTCCGGGGCGATGTCGGCCTTGGCGGGTGTTGCCGCCCCACGTTCCGCCCCGCTGCCCTGATCCGCCCCGCTGCCCTGATCCGTCCGTCTGCCCTGATCCGTCCGTCTGCCGCGAACCTCGCGCCCGTCACCAGCCCGCCGCCTGTTGCTTCATTGCCCGCAGCCATCCGCCCGGGCCCAGCCGAGAGAGCCATGCGCATGGCCGCCAGCCTTCTGCCCCCCGATGCCAGCCCCGTTGCCGCGCCGGCGGCCGACGAGCATCCGGTGCGTTTCGACCTGCTGACCGAAAACCCGGTCTACAAGCCGTTCCGCTATCCTTGGGCCTACGAAGCCTGGCTGACCCAGCAGCGCGTCCATTGGCTGCCCGAGGAAGTGCCGCTGGCCGATGACGTGAAGGATTGGCATCGCAATCTGACCGATGGCGAGCGCAACCTGCTGACTCAGATCTTCCGTTTCTTCACCCAGGCCGATGTCGAGGTGAATAATTGCTACATGAAGCATTACAGCCAGGTCTTCAAACCGACCGAAGTGCTGATGATGCTGTCCGCCTTCTCCAATATCGAGACGGTGCATATTGCCGCCTATAGCCACCTGCTCGACACGATCGGCATGCCGGAGATCGAATATTCCGCCTTCCTCAAATACAAGGAGATGAAGGACAAATTCGATTACATGCAGGGCTTCCGGGTCGACAGCAAGCACGAGATCGCCAAGACCCTGGCAGCCTTCGGTGC
>JAGWRU010000114.1 GCA_028869595.1 Rhodospirillales bacterium | reverse complement strand
CGGCGCGCACGAAGAAGGACATGAAGCCGAGGCGGACGCCCTTGTGCTTCTTCTCGAACGCCTCGCGGTATTCGGAACGCAGCGCCATCGCCGCCGACATGTCCACCTCGTTGAAGGTGGTCAGCATGGCGGCGGTGTTCTGCGCCTCCTTCAGCCGCATCGCGATGGTGCGGCGGAGCCGGGTCATCTTCACCCGTTCCTCGCGCGGATCGTCGCTGCGTGCGGCTTTCGGCGCGGCGGCAGGTGCGCTGGCCGGCGGATTGGCCAGGAAGGCCATCACGTCGCCCTTGGTGATGCGTCCGTCCTTACCGGAACCGGCACCGATCGCCCCGGCCTGGGCGCCGCTTTCGGCCATCATCTTGGCCGCCGCCGGGAAGGGGGCATGGGCGGCAGGCTGGGCCGCGGGTGCCGGCGCGGCGGGTGTTGCCGGGCGGGCGACCGGGCCAAGCGGGCGGGGCGGCGGGTTGACACCGGCGGCTGGGTTGGCGGCCGGGGCGGCGGCGGGGGAAGCCGCGGCGCCGCTGCCGGCTTCGATCACGCCGAGCACCGCGCCCACTTCGACTTCCGCCCCGTCGGCGGCGACGATCGCGCCCATCACCCCGGCGGCGGGGGCATTGACCTCGACCGTGACCTTGTCGGTCTCCAGTTCGACCAGCGGCTCATCGGCGGCCACGGCGTCGCCGGTCTGCTTCATCCAGCGTGCCACCGTTGCGGAGGTGACGCTTTCGCCCAGCGCGGGCACCTTGATCTCGGTCGCCATGGTCGTTCCTTACTATCCTCTGCCCAGCCCCTGACTGACGGACCGGCGGCGTTTACGCGAGGCCGAGCGCGGCGGCAACCAGGGCAGCCTGCTGGGCGGCATGAACTTTTGCCTGTCCGGTGGCCGGGCTGGCTGCTGCCTCGCGCCCGACATAGACCGGCCGGCGCGCCTTGCCGGAAAGCGGCGCCAACGCCGCTTCGATCCGCCGGTCGACGAAATTCCACGATCCCATATTCTCGGGCTCTTCCTGGCACCAGATCAGCTCGGCATTCGGATAGCCGGCCATCAGCTTGCTCAGGGTCTTCTCCGGAAACGGGTAGATCTGCTCCAGGCGCAGGATGGCGACATCCTTGATGCCCTTCTCGCGCCGCTCGGCCAGCAGGTCGTAATAGACCTTGCCGCTGCACAGCACGACGCGCTTGATCTCCTTGCCCGGGGCGATCGCGTCGATTTCCGGGATGATGAACTGGAACGCGCTGTCCTCGGCCATATCGGCAAGCCGGCTTACCGCCAGCTTGTGACGGAGCAGAGATTTCGGCGTGAAGATCACCAGCGGCTTGCGGAAATTGCGGTGGAGCTGGCGGCGCAGCGCGTGGAAGTAATTGGCCGGGGTGGTCAGGTTGCAGACCATCATGTTGCGTTCGGCGCAGAGCTGCAGATAGCGCTCGATCCGGGCGGAGGAATGCTCCGGCCCCTGGCCCTCATAGCCATGCGGTAGCAGCAGCGTCAGGCCGGACATGCGCAGCCATTTGGTTTCGCCGCTGGCCAGGAACTGGTCGATGATCACCTGCGCGCCATTGGCGAAATCGCCGAACTGCGCTTCCCACAGCACCAGGGTGCGCGGATCGGCGAGCGAGTAGCCATATTCGAAGCCCAGCACGCCGGCTTCCGACAGCAGGGAGTTGTAGATCTCGATCCGCGCCTGATCGGGCGCGATATTGTTCAGCGGCACGTATTCGTTCTGGTTGTTCTGATCGATCAACACGGCATGGCGCTGGCTGAACGTGCCGCGCTGGCAATCCTCGCCCGACAGGCGCACCCGGCTGCCCTCGATCAGCAGCGTGCCGAAGGCCAGCGCCTCGCCCGTCGCCCAGTCGATGCCTTCGCCGGTGTCGATCGCCGTCCGCTTGGCTTCCAGCTGGCGGGAGATTTTCGGATTGGCGGCGAAATCCTCCGGCACCCGCGACAGCGCCGCGCCGACGGTCTTGAGGGTGGCGAGCGGCACGGCGGTGGCGCATTCGGTACGCTCCGTCTCGCCGCTGGCCTGGCGCAGGCCCGACCAATGGCCTTCCAGCCAATCCGCCTTGTTGGGCTTGTAGGATTTGGCCGCGGTGTTGGCCTCGTCCATGGCGGCGGCGAACTTGTCCCACATGGCCTGCGCGGCCTCGGCCGAGAGCACGCCCTCGGTGACCAGCTTCTCGGCATAGAGCGTGCGGGTGGTCTTGGTGGCGGCGATGGCGCGATACATCAGCGGCTGGGTGAAGGCCGGCTCGTCGGTCTCGTTATGGCCGTGGCGGCGGTAGCAGACGATGTCCAGCACGATGTCGGTGGCGAATTTCATGCGGAATTCGGCGGCCATCTCGGCGCAGAACATCACCGCCTCGGGGTCGTCGCCGTTGACATGCAGGATCGGCGCTTGGATCGACTTGGCGACATCGGTGCAATAGAGGCCGGAATAAGCATGCGCCGGCACGGTGGTGAAGCCGATCTGATTGTTCACCACCAGATGGATCGTCCCGCCGGTGCGGTAGCCGATCAGCTGGCTCATCGCCAGGGTCTCGTAGACCAGGCCCTGTCCGGCGAAGGCGGCATCGCCATGCATGACGATCGCCATGACGGAGGAGCGTTTCTGGGTGTCGCCCGCCTGATCCTGGCGCGCCCGCACCTTGCCGATCACCACCGGATCGACCGCTTCGAGATGCGACGGGTTGGGTTGCAGCGAAAGATGCACGCTGTGCCCGCCGAGTTCGAGATCGGTCGAGGTGCCGAGATGGTATTTCACATCCCCCGAACCCTGCACGTCATCGGGTTTGAAGCTTTCGCCGCCGAACTCGCTGAACACCGCCGTGAAGGGCTTCTTCACGACATTGACCAGCGTGTTCAGCCGGCCGCGATGGGGCATGCCGATGGCGATCTCGTTCACACCCGCAGCCGCGGCGGTGGCGATGATGGTGTGCATCGCCGGGATCGTCACCTCGCCGCCTTCCAGACCGAAGCGTTTGGTGGTGACGTAGCGCTTCTGGCAGAACACCTCGAAGCCCTCGGCCTCGGTCAGCTGGCTGAGGATGCGGGTGCGGTCCTCCGCGCCGAAGCGCTTCTTCCAGGGTGCGCCCTCGACCTTGCGCTGGATCCAGGATTTCTGCTCCGGGTCCTGGATATGCATGAATTCGACGCCGATCGGGCCGCAATAGGTCTCGCGCAGGATGGCGTGGATTTCGCGCAACGTGGCGCTTTCGCGGCCCAGCACGTTGTCGATGAAGATCGGCCGATCCATGTCGGCTTCGCTGAAGCCCCAGGTGCGGGGGTCGAGCTCGGGGTGTGGCGCCGGCACCTGCAGGCCCAGCGGGTCGAGCTTCGCCTCCAGATGGCCGCGCACGCGATAGGAGCGGATGAACATCAGCGCGTGCAGCGAATCGAGGATGGCGGCGCGCTGGGCGGCGGGATCGGTGGGCTTGGCCGCGCCCGGGGTGGGCTTCGGCGCCACGGCCGGCGGGTCGAGTTCGATGCGGGTCGCCGGGCGCGGCGCCCAGGACGCGCCGGTCGCATCCATCAGCACCGAGCGCGCCTCATCGTTCAGAGCGGCGAAGAGATCGGCGAAGCTTGCATCCACGCTCCCGGGATCGGTCGCCCATCGTGCGTATTGCTCGGCCAGGAAGGCCGCATTGGCACCGTTGAAGGCAGAGGCAAGGATGTCGACGCCAGCCATGGCCAGAGACCCCTACGGCGCGACGACCCCAGGCCCCGGGCCTGCGATCTGCTCGCGCATTCCGATTGCAATCCGGAACGTCGCCGCCCCGGTAGGCATGTCATCGGGCCGGAACGTGACGGCCGAAGGCGGCAAGCCCCTGGCCTCGATCACGCGACCCGACAGAAGATCGTCCGCGTTGGCCGCGCCGGAGTGCGGCCAACGCAGTGTAGATAGAACCGCCCGTGCCGCCGTGATAGCGCGCCCATCGGCGCGCAGGGATGCGCTGGCGGCATGTCGGATTCAGCCTTTCAGCGCCTCGATCATCCTGCTGCCCAAAGCCGCCGGGCTTTCCGCGACATGGATACCGGCCTGGCGCATCGCCTCGAACTTGGCTTCCGCCGTGTCGCGCCCGCCGCTGATCACCGCGCCGGCATGGCCCATGCGCCGCCCGGGCGGGGCGGTGGCGCCGGCGATGAAGCCGACCGTCGGCTTCTTGACCTTGTTGGCGGCCAGGAATTCGGCGGCCTCGATCTCGCTCTGCCCGCCGATTTCGCCGATCATGATGATCTGCTAGGGTTCCGGATCGGCCAGGAACATCTCCAGCACTTCGATGAAATCGGTGCCCTTCACCGGATCGCCGCCGATGCCGACGCAGCTCGATTGGCCAAGCCCGGCGGCCGTGGTCTGAGCCACTGCCTCATAGGTCAGCGTGCCGGAGCGCGAGACGATGCCGACCGAGCCGCGGCGATGGATGTGGCCCGGCATGATGCCGATCTTGCAGGCATCCGGGGTGATCACGCCCGGGCAGTTCGGCCCGATCAGGCGCGATTTCGACCCCGTCAGGGCACGCTTGACCTTCACCATGTCAAGCACCGGAATGCCTTCGGTAATGCAGATCACCAGCGGGATTTCCGCGTCGATCGCTTCCAGAATGGCATCGCCCGCGAAAGGCGGGGGAACATAGATCACGCTGGCATCGACGCGGGTCTTGGCGGTCGCTTCCGCCACCGTATCGAATACGGGCAGGTTCAGATGGGTGCTGCCGCCTTTGCCCGGCGTCACGCCGCCGACCATCTTGGTGCCGTAGGCGATCGCCTGCTCGGAATGGAACGTGCCTTGCGCGCCGGTGAAACCCTGGCAGATCACCTGGGTGTCGGCGTTGACGAGAATGGCCATTACGCGGCCTCCTTCACGGCCTTGACGATCTTTTCCGCCGCATCGGCCAGATTATCGGCAGCAATGATGGGAAGCCCGGACTTGGCAAGGATCTCCTTGCCGAGCGCGACATTGGTGCCCTCCAGGCGGACCACCAGCGGCACCGAAAGCTTGACCTCCCGGGCGGCGGCGACGACGCCATCGGCGATCACGTCGCAGCGCATGATGCCGCCGAAGATATTGACCAGGATGCCTTCGACATTGGGATCGGACAGGATGATCTTGAAGGCCGCCGTCACCCGTTCCTTGGTGGCGGAGCCGCCGACATCAAGGAAATTGGCCGGCGCCATGCCGTACAGCTTGATGATGTCCATGGTCGCCATGGCAAGCCCTGCGCCATTGACCATGCAGCCGATCTGCCCGTCGAGGGCGACATAGTTCAGCGCGTGCTTGGCGGCTTCGAGTTCCTTGGGATCCTCCTCGGCCTCGTCGCGCAGCTTCTCCAGGTCGGGATGGCGGAACAGGGCGTTGTCGTCGAAGGAGACCTTGGCATCCAGCGCCACCACCTCACCCGCGCCGGTCACCACCAGCGGGTTGATCTCGACGATCGCGCAATCGAGCGCGGTGAAGGCGGTGTACATCGCATCGACGAATTTCGCGAAGGCGCCGATCTGCTTGCCTTCCAGCCCCAGCGCGAAGGCCAGGCGCCGGGCATGGAAGCCCTGGATGCCGGTGGCGGGATCGACGGCGACGCGCAGGATCTTCTCGGGCGTATGGGCGGCGACTTCCTCGATCTCCATGCCGCCTTCGGTGGAGGCCATGATGGTGATCCGCCCGCTGACGCGATCGACCAGCAGCGAGAGATAGAGCTCCCGCTTGATGTCGCAGCCGGCCTCGACATAGACGCGATGCACGCGCCGTCCCGCCGCGCCGGTCTGCTTGGTGATCAGCGTGTGGCCGAGCATCGCCTCCGCCGCCTCTTTCACCTCCGCCGCCGAACGGGCGAGGCGGACACCGCCTTTGCCCGCCGGATCCTCGGCGAACCGCCCCGCGCCACGCCCGCCGGCATGAATCTGCGACTTCACCACATAGACCGGACCGGGCAGCTTGGCGGCGGCAGCCTCTGCCTCCTCCGGCGTCCAGGCGACGTGGCCGGCCAGCACTGCCACGCCATAGCCGCGCAGCAATTCCTTGGCCTGGTATTCATGGATATTCATCGCAGTCTCCTGCCTTCAAGTTGCGTTACGGGGCGGCAGGCTCAGCCGATCAGCTTCTTCGACGCCTCGATCAGTTCCTGCACAGTGGCGCAGGATTTGTCGAAGGCGGCCTTTTCCGTCTCGTTCAGGGCGATTTCCACGACCCGCTCCACGCCGCCGGCACCGATCACCACCGGCACGCCGACATAGAGATCCTTCACGCCATACTGCCCGTTCAGATAGGCCGCGCAGGGCAGCACGCGCTTCTTGTCCTTGAGGTAGCTTTCCGCCATCGCGACGGCCGAGGCCGCCGGGGCGTAGAAGGCGCTGCCGCGCTCCAGCAGCTTGACGATCTCGCCGCCGCCATTGGCGGTGCGCGTCACGATCGCGTCGATCTTTTCCTGCGTCGTCCAGCCCATCTTGATGAGATCGGGGACGGGAATGCCGGCCACCGTGGAATAGCGGGTCAGCGGCACCATCGAATCGCCATGCCCGCCCAGCACGAAGGCAGTGACATCCTCCACCGAGACGCCGAATTCCTGCGCCAGGAACAGGCGGAAGCGGGAGCTGTCGAGCACGCCCGCCATGCCGACCACCTTGTTGGCGGGCAGCCCGGATTTCTGCTGCATCACCCAGACCATCGCATCAAGCGGGTTGGTGATGCAGATCACGAAGGCATCGGGGCAATTGGTGCGGATGCCTTCGGCAACCTGGGCGATGACGCCGGCATTCTTGCCGATCAGATCGTCGCGCGACATGCCCGGCGTGCGCGGGAAGCCGGCGGTGACGATCACCACGTCCGCGCCCTTGATGGCCGCGTAATCCGATCCGCCGCTCATGGCGGCATCGAAACCGTCCACCGGGCCGGACTGCATGATGTCCAGCGCCTTGCCGGCGGCCACGCCGCCGAACACGTCGAACAGCACGACGTCGCCGAGTTCCTTGAGGCCGATCATATGTGCGAGGGTGCCGCCGATATTGCCGGCGCCGATCAGGGCGATCTTGTTACGGGCCATGGGATCATCCTTGCCGGTGGCTAAAACACGAAAGGCCCGCCGGGCGCCCGGCTCCCCGGAAGGCAAGCGTTGCTAGCCCATTCCCCATGCAGCGGCAAGCCGTCGCTGCGCTGCACCATGATTGCTTCAATGTAATGCGAAATGATTAAATAATGTGCGGATGGGCCAGCCAATCCGCACTTTGCATTTCTTCCAGCCGCGATGCCGTGCGTTCGAACATCTTCGCCCCATCGCCGGCGCGGTACAGCCCATCCGGTTCCGCCGCCGCCGAGGCCACGAGTTTCACCCGATGGTCATAGAGCGCATCGACCAGCACGATGAAACGCCGTGCCTCGTCGAAATTATCCGGCGAAAGCCGGGGGATGGCGTCCAGCACCAGGGTATGGAAGCGCTTGGCGATCGCCAGGTAATCGCCCGCGCCGAGCGGCTGGGCACATAAAGCGGGGAAATCGAAGCGGGCCACGCCGCCGGCGGCCAGCGGCACTTCCAGCCGCCGTCCGTTCACCGTCAGGGCGAGCGGGCGCGGTGTGGCGCCGCCGCTCATGGCGCGAAAAGCGGCATCGAGGGCGGCATCGGCCCGGCCATCGGCGGGGACGTGCCACATCGTGCTGCCATGCAGGCGGTGGCGGCGATAATCCTGCCCGTCATCCATCACCACCAGTTCCAGGTGCTGCTGGATCAGGGCGATGAAGGGCAGGAAGGCATCGCGCCCGGGCTGGCCGGCGAATAGCTGGTCGGGGGCGACGTTGGAGGTGGCGACCACGACCACCGCGCGATCGAACAGCGCCTGAAACAACCGGCCCAGGATCATCGCGTCGGCGATGTCGTTGACCTGGAATTCGTCGAAGCAGAGCAGCGCCGCCTCGGCCGCGATGGCATCGGCGAGGGGGGGAATCGGGTCCTCCGTCTCCGGATGGGCCTGTTTCCAGGCGAAGATGCGGGCATGCGCATCCTGCATGAACTGGTGGAAATGGATGCGCTGCTTGCGGGTCACCCGGGCGGTGTCGAAAAACAGGTCCATCAGCATCGACTTGCCGCGCCCGACCTCACCCACCAGATAAAGCCCGCGCGGGGCAGGCTGCGGCGTGGCGCGGCCGAACAGGCGGCCGAGCAGTCCCGGCGGGGCTGGCGGTTTCGGATCGTAGCCGATCAGGGCGGTGTACAGCGCATCCAGCCGGGCGGCGATGCGCGTCTGGGCCGGATCGGCGGCCAGCGTGCCGGCCGCGCGCATCGCCTGGTACCGAGCGAGCGGGCCGT
>JAGWRU010000113.1 GCA_028869595.1 Rhodospirillales bacterium | reverse complement strand
GTTGTCGCGGAAATACTCACCCATGGTGCAGCCGGTATACGGCGCCAGGAACTGCATTGGCGCGGGATCGGAGGCCGTCGCCGCCACCACGATGGAGTATTCCATCGCGCCGTTCTCTTCGAGCGTCCGCACAAGCTGCGCCACCGTCGAGCGCTTCTGTCCGACCGCGACGTAGATGCATTGCAGGGTCTTCTTCGGATCGCCTTCGGCGTTGACCGACTTCTGGTTGATGATCGTGTCGATGATCACCGCCGTCTTGCCGGTCTGGCGATCGCCGATCACCAGCTCGCGCTGGCCGCGCCCGATCGGGATCAGCGCGTCGATCGCCTTCAGCCCGGTCTGCATCGGCTCATGCACGGATTTGCGCGGAATGATGCCCGGCGCCTTCACCTCGACGCGGCTGCGCACCACGTCGGTCAGCGGCCCCTTGCCGTCGATCGGATTGCCCAGCCCATCCACCACGCGGCCGAGCAGGCCGTTGCCCACCGGCACATCGACGATGGAGCCGGTGCGGCTGACCGTGTCGCCTTCGCGGATCTGACGGTCATCGCCGAAGATCACGACGCCGACATTGTCGGTTTCGAGGTTCAGCGCCATGCCGCGCAGCCCGGCGGACGGGAACGAGACCATCTCGCCCGACATCACGTTCTGCAACCCGAAGACGCGCGCGATGCCGTCGCCCACCGACAGAACCTGGCCGGTCTCGGCCACGTTCGCCTCGGTGTCGAAGGACGCGATCTGCTTCTTCAGGATTTCCGAAATCTCGGCGGGACGGATCTCCATGGCGCTACGCGGCCCCCTTCATGGCGTACTGCAAACGCTGCAGCCGGGATTTGAGACTGGTGTCGTACAGGCGGGCGCCGATGCGAACGACGAGGCCGCCGAGCAGGGCAGGATCGACCTGCTCCTGGATGTTCACGTTGCCGTATCCCGCCTCGATCAGGCGGGCGCGCAGCGACTGGCGCTGCACGTCGTTCAGGGCATGGGCGGTGGCCACCTGGGCCGTCACCACGCCGCGCTTTTCCGCGACCAGGGCGGCGAAAGCCGTAACGATGGCAGGCAGCACACGCAGACGCCGGTTATTGGCCACCACGCCCACGAAATCCTGCACCGCCTTGCCGAAGCCTTCCGATGCCAGCACCGCGAGTGCCGCGGCGCGCGCCGTGGCGACGTCGATCAGCGGGCTGCCCAGCAGGCGGCGGAAATCGGCGCTGGCGGCGATCGTCGCCCCCAGCCGCTCCATCTCCGCAACCACCGCGTCGAGCGCGTGCTGATCCTCGGCATGGGCGTAAAGGGCTGCGGCATAGCGATCGGCCAGGCCGCCACCGGTCGATATCGTCGTGCCAGAAGAGGCCACGTTCGGGTCCCATCGGTTGGGCCGCGCTTGGACGCGGGCCGGTTGCTTGCCGGCGCCCTCACCGGCGCGCGGCATCTAGCATGGGGTCCGGGGCCGCGCAACACGCTCGCTCCCGAAACGAGCGGGAAAGCGACGTTTGTGTGAAACCATCCTACAGGAAGCTCACCGGATCGACGTCCACGTCGATCCGCGCATCGCCCCGCCCGCCTCGCTCCAGCGCCGCCAGCCAGGCCCGCAGAATCGGCTGCACCGCCAGATTGCGCGGGGTCTTCAGCAGCAGCCGCCGGCGATGGCGCCCGCGCAGAATGGCCAGCG